>DATAOD010000056.1:0-58264 GCA_036265975.1 Candidatus Limnocylindria bacterium | reverse complement strand
TGACGCGCTGGTGCAGGCCTCCACGAAGAGCGACGAGCCGATCGTTGCGCGCCGCGTACTGGAGCATCGCATCGAGCGGGTGCTGGACGAGCTGCCGAAGGCGGAGCGGGACGCCGCGCGGAAGCTCATCGGGAAAGTCGTGGAGCTCATGGCGGTGACCGGCACCAACGTGTTCGAGCCGCTACCGGGCTGGGCGCTGGTGGAAGTCTCGAGCGGTGACGATCCACCGCAACGCCGAATCACCCCGAGACCTTTGAGGCGGCCCTAGGTGATCGCCTGCGCCCGATGACGAGCGCCAGCGATCCGGCGCGGGCAGTGGAGCGCACTTACCTGGTGCTGACGCTGCTGACGACCCTCGCCTCCTCGTTCATCTGGGGCATCAACACGATCTTCCTGCTGGACGCCGGGCTGTCGAACGTGGAGGCGTTCGCGGCGAACGCATTCTTCACCGCGGGCATGGTCCTGTTCGAGATCCCGACCGGCGTGGTGGCCGATACGCGCGGCCGCCGCTTCTCGTATGTGCTGGGCGCGTTCACGCTCTTCGCGTCAACCCTCCTCTACCTGCTGATGTGGCAGCTGCGCGCGCCGCTGTGGGGCTGGGCCATCGCCTCCATCCTGCTGGGGCTGGGCTTCACGTTCTTCTCGGGCGCCACCGAGGCGTGGCTGGTGGACGCACTCAGCGCCACCGGCTTCCGTGGCCACCTGGAGCACGTGTTCGGCCGGGCCCAGACGGTGGGTGGCGCGGCGATGCTGATCGGCACCGTGGCTGGCGGCGCCATCGCGCAGGTCACCAACCTGGGCGTGCCATACATCATTCGCGCCCTGATGCTGGGCGTGACCGTGCTGGTGGCGCTGCGCTACATGCGCGACATCGGCTTCACGCCTGCGCCCCGCGGTGACCCGATAGGAGCCGTGCGGACCGTGCTGCGCGGCTCGATCGACGGCGGCTTTCGGAACCGTCCGGTGCGCTGGCTGATGCTGGCTGCGCCGTTTGCCGCCGGCACCGGGATCTACGTCTTCTACGCCTCGCAGCCCTACCTGCTCCAGCTCTATGGCGACAAGACCGCCTACAGCATCGCCGGGCTGGCGGCGGCCATCCTGGCCGGGGTGCAGATCGCCGCCGGGCTGGTGGTGCCCTGGGTGCGTCGCCTCTTCAGCCGCCGGACCGATGCGCTGCTGGCGAGCTCGGTGCTGGGCATAGCCGTGCTGGCGGTGCTGGGCCTGCAGCCCGGCTTCGTGGCGGCGCTCGTGCTGCTGGCCGTCTGGGCCTTCGTCGGCGCGTTGACCATGCCCATGCGACAGGCCTACCTCAACGGCGTGATCCCCTCCGAGCAGCGAGCCACGGTGCTGTCCTTCGACTCACTCATGGGCTCGGCCGGCGGCGTGGTTGCGCAGCCTGCGTTGGGCGGCGTGGCCGATGCCAACGGCTACGCGGCGTCCCTGCTCGTCGCGGCCGGGATCGAGGTGCTGGAGATTCCCTTCGTGCTGCTGGCACGGGGCGAGCGGGCGCCATCGGATCCGATCCTTGCTGACGAGCAATCCGTCACTGGCGAATGATCGGCTGGTGGTCGCGCGCAAGGCGCTCGAGAAGTGTGACGGCATGCGTGAGGGGCGGCAGCGACGCCATATCGGCCGCGAACGCCTCAGCGTTGCGGCGGTAGCGCGGATCGGCGAGCACCGCTCGTACGCGCGAGCGGATGATGCGGGGCGTCCGCTGCGCAGGGCTGACGGCCATCCCAAGGCCCAGCGCATCCACACGCTTGGCGGTGAAATGCTGGTCAGCGCCAATGGGAATCACGACCAGCGGAACGCCCAGGCTCAGCGCCTCCTTGGTGCTGTTGAACCCGCCGTGTGTCACGAACAGGCTGCATTCGGCCAGGACGGTCATCTGCGGCACGAAGGCCTCCAGGCGCATGTTGGCCGGCAATGCCCCGAAGCGGGCCCTGTCTCCATCAGGCCCGATGACGACGACCGCTTCGATCGGCTCGTCCGCCAGCGCCTCGACGATCGCCTCGAGCAGCCCTTCCTCGCGGTACATCAGGGTCCCCAGGCTGGCCAGCACCAGCGGGCGGTCCCTGGGCTCGTCGAGCCATGGCGGCCGATGCTCGCCGGCGCGACCCGGATTCTCGTAGCGAATGAAGTGAGCGGTCGCGGGGGGCTGGCTCTCCCCCTCCCAGCGTGGCGGCGTCAGGGCAAAGTGCAGGTAGCGATACATCATCAGGCCGTCGGGATCGGGAGCCAGGCCGATCTCGGCGCGCCGATCGTCGAGCACCCCGCGCAGGAGGCGCGGCCGATCGGTCTGCGAGCCCGTGGACCCCGTTGCGACGGACGCATGCGGCAGACCGGCCTTTTCCGCGACCAGGCATCCCGCGTACTCCGTTGATTCGCGCACGAGCACGTCCGGCGACCACTCCTTGACGACCGCGGCGAGGTCCGGAATCAGCCGCTGCGGCGCGCGGGTGCCGAAGGCGGTTCGCTGCGTCCACACCATGCGGCGCCTTCCGCGTCCAGGGGGTGCACCCGCCACCAGCTCTCCGAAGGAGGCCGCGCCGCCAGGGAAGTGGCGCATCCCCGCCGCCGCCGCATCCTTCGCGAACGCCGGCGCGGTGACGATCCCGATCTCGTGGCCCGCCTCGCGCGCTGCCTGAGCCAGGGGGAGCAGCGAGTTGAAGTGTCCGACGGCCGGTAGCGAGGTCAGCAGGATCCGCATCGGGCTTTGGGGCTAGCGGGCCGCGATGGATGAGCCGGTCTGCAACGACACGACCTCGGTGAGCTGCTCCTTCCCCTTCAGCTCCAGCTGCTGGTGCGGCAGGCTGGCGGCGTCGAGGCCTGCGGCGCGCATGGCGTCGACCGTGACGAGGATCTCGCCAGCCTTGGCCAGTGAAGCGAGCCGCGCGGCGACGTTCATTGCATCGCCCAGCGCGGTCAGCGTGGTGTGGTTTCCCTCCCCGATGGCACCCATCCAGGCCATGCCGGTATGCACGCCGGCGCCGATCTGCAGCCACGGCCCTTCGGACGAGCCGTGCCCGGTGCCCGCCAGCAGTGCCCGGGCGCCGTCAACTGCCCGACGGGGATGCTGCTCTCCGGCCAGCAGCGGAGCGAACAGCGCGATTACCTCGTCGCCAACGAACTTGTCCAGGAATCCGTCGTTGTCGAAGATCGCCTTCGCGGCAGCATCGTAGAAGCGGCCCATCAGGCGCTGGTACTCGGCGCTGGACATCTTCTCGGCCATGGTGGTCGAGCCACGAACGTCTGCGAACATCATCGACATGGGGATCTCGGCGCCGCCGTGGTTCTTGCTGATGAAGGTGAAGCAGGCGCCGCACAGGTTGGGGTTGTTGTCCGCGGGCTGCTTGCCCAGCACCCGCATGATCGGCCGGCCAACCCCGCTGAACGGGGCCGCGCACAGCTTGCAGCGCGGGTTCGAGGGGATATGCCGATAGATCCGTCGATTACGGCGCTCGTTCGGATCGCCATTCATCAGGAAATCGCGCCAGAACTCCTCGTTGTCGCCGGGCGGCGGCTTGTCGATCACTGCGCCGCTCGCAACGGCTCGAAGTTGCGAGGCAGATCGGCCACCACCAGCTGGAAGATCGTCTCAGGCTCGGGCAGGCCCTTGAGCCGATGCGTCCCGAGCTCCACGAAGCTCACCTCAGGAATCTGCTCCTCGCCAAGGGCGCGCAGCGCGGCCCGCGAGAGCAGGATCTGCCCGCCACTGGCCAGCGAGGTGATGCGGTTGGCGGCGTGCACCGAAAGGCCCACATAGCCAGTATCGGTCAGGGTGGGTCGACCGCTGTGGATGCCGGCCCGGACCTGCACCAACCCATCGGGCGGCCAGTCGTGGTCGCGAAGGTTGCGCTGCACCGCCAGCGCCGCGTGGACCGCCGACGGAGCGTGCTTGAAGACCGCGAAGAACTCGTCCGCCCGCGCATCAACCTCGCGACCACCGGACGTTCGCACGGCGCCCCGCACGATGCGCCGCACGTCGGCCAGCAGCGTCGCGTATCGGTCACCCATGCGGTGGACCAGGCCCGTCGAATCCTGGATGTCGGTGAGCAGGAACGTGACCGCGCCCTTGGGCAGGGTGGCCGGCGCCCGTGCGCGCAGCTGGCCATCGATGAAGCCAATCGGCACGATGCCGTACTTCTTGGCGGCGCGCAGCAGCCGCGTCCGGGCGTGATCGCGCGAGGCCTCGTCCTCGAACAGGACCTGGTTGAAGCGCGCCAGCGCGTTGCGCACGTGCGAGGCGTCATGGATGGGCAGCCGGCGGCGGCCGCTGGCGTCGACGTAGGCAAATGCCGTGTCTCGGAGCTCCTTGCGGCTCCGGGAACGGAGCGTGGTCACGAGGAAGATGGTATCCCCCAACCCGCGCCACTCCAAGCCAATGCTTGACGCGACGCGGTACGGTAGAAGTTGACCGCCGAAACGGCGGCGCATGCCGGGGGGCGAACCGTTCGGGAGAAATGCGAGATGACCCCGATCGCGCTGCGCGACCTGGCAGTCCTCCTGGTCCTTGCCGTCCTGCTGCTCGGCGTCCTGCTGGCGCTGCGCGCCACCCAGCCCGAGCATCGCCGCCGCCGCGAGTAGCGGCTCGCCTCCTACGACTGGTGGCCGATGCGACCTGCCGGCATCACGACCAGCACCACCAGCGCTGCCAGCAGCGCCGTCACGATGCCGACCACGAAGGTGGCCCCGGTGCCGATCGAGAACGCCGTGTAGATGCTGTGCACGATGGCGTCGATGAACGGCTGCACCGTCGGACGGAACTGCTCGGGCGTCCCCGCCAGGATCTGCTGACCCAGATCCCCGCCGACCGACGTGAGCTGGTTGAAGTTCACGTTGCCGCTGGATCCGAACTGCTGTGCGATCTGGGCAGGCACGCCGGCGCTCGTCATCTGTCTGGGCATCTCCTCCAGCAGCTTCGAGCTCAGGACCGTTCCAGTAATGGCGAGGCCGATGGTCCCGCCGACCTGCTGGAACAGCGTCACGCTGCTCGTGGCGGAACCGAGCTCGCGCGGCGGCACCGCGTTCTGCACGACCAGCGTGAACGCCGCGAAGCTTGGCCCCACGCCGATGCCGGTGACCGCCATCCAGAACCAGAGGACGGGGGTGGGCGTGTCCGGCCGGATGTTGGTGAGCAGGAAGAGGCCAACGGCCTCGACCAGCAGCGCCACGACGATCAACGTCTTGTAGCGGCGCAGTGCGGCGATGATCTGGCCGCTGGAGATGGCGGACACGATGAGGCCCAGCAGCAGCGGCAGGATCTGGTATCCGGACTCCGTGGCGGAGCTGCCCTGCACGAATTGGAACCAGCGCGGCAGGAACACCACGGCGGCGAAGAATCCCATGATCGCCAGGAAGAACGCCACCACGCTGGCCGTGAAGGACGGGTTCCGGAACAGACCCAGCGGCACGATCGGCTCATGCGCGCGGGATTCGATGAAGACGAACACCACCACCAACGCCAGGCCCAGCACGATCAGGCCGCCCACGAGTGGATCCGTCCAGTCGCCAGTTTGCTTGTTGGTGAAGCCAATGAGCATCGGCACCAGCGCCGCGGCAAGGAAGAAGGCGCCCAGGTAGTCGATATGCCGATCCGCATCGCTCTCGACGCGCGTGGGCAGGGCGCGCCAGATGACGTACAGCACCACCGCGCCGATCGGCACGTTCACGTAGAAGATCCAGTGCCATCCGATGGTGTCGGTGATGATGCCGCCGATGGCCGGGCCGACCAGCGTGGATACGCCGAAGACCGCGCCGAAGAAGCCCTGGTATCGGCCCCGCTCGGAGGGCGCGAAGATGTCGCCGATGATGGCCAGCGCGATCGGGAACAGCGCCCCGGCACCCAGTCCCTGGATACCGCGAAAGACGATGAACATCGTCATGTTCTGCGAGAGCCCGGACAGGATCGAGCCGAACAGGAACACGCTGACACCGAAGATAAACATCGGCCGACGGCCAAAGATGTCGGACAGCTTCCCGTAGATGGGGCCGCTGACCGTGGCCGTGAGCAGGTACGACGTGAAGGCCCACGTGTAGACGTCGTTGCCCTTCAGGTCGGTGACGATCCGTGGCAGCGCGGTGCCCACGATCGTCTGGTCCAGTGCCGCCAGGAAGATGCCCAGCAGCACCGCGATCAGGATCTCGATGCGCTCGCGATGTGGGAGCTCGATCGGTGCGCGGTCGTGATCGACCGGCGCGGTCGCAGCAGTCATGGAATGAGAGGGCTCCAGCTTGGGGGATGTGGCGCGCTCCCCATGCGTCGGCTGACGCGACGCACGCGCGGGAGGTGGAAGTCTAGTCGCTTGACGTCAAGCGAGTTGGTGGCCGGCAACGTGCAGTCTCGAGCAGGCATGACACTCGAAGACAACAAGGACATCGCCAGGCGCTTCATCCAGCGCGTGTTCGTCGAAGCGGATCCGGCGGCCGTTGACGAGCTGGCGAGCGAGGATTTCACCCCGCACAGCTGGGGCGACATGCCGCCGGGACGCGAGAGCCTCAAGGCGGCGCAGCAGCGCGTGACCCAGGGGCTCGCGGATGCGCGAATGATCATCGAGGACGTGATCGCCGAAGGCGACCGAGTGGCCGTGCGCCTGGTCTCGCACGGCCGTCACGAGGGCCAGTTCATGGGCATGCCCGCATCGGGCAAGCAGTATTCGATCAGCGAGACCCACATCTTCCGCATCGCGGACGGCAAGGTCGCCGAGCACTGGCGCGACGCCGACATGATGGGGATGATGCAGCAGCTCGGCGCATTGCCCGAGCCGACCGGCGCCAGGAGCTAGCCGGGCCCCATCACCGACACCTCGGTCCGCTCGCTCTTGCCCTTTAGCTCCAGCGAGCGGCGCTCGAGCGCGGTGACATCCAGCTGCGCGGACTCGACCGCCGCGGCGGTGACCAGGAGCTCGCCGGCGCCAGCCACCGATGCGAGCCGCGCAGCGACATTGACCGGGTCACCCATGGCCGTGAACTCGGCGGAGTCATCGGGTCCCACCGCGCCCACGAACGCGATCCCGGTATTCACGCCAACTCCCACCGGCAGCCAGTCGGCGGTCCGGCTGAGCAGGGTGCGTCCGGCAGCGATGGCCCTGCTGGCATGCAGCTCACCGGTCAGGACGGGCACGAACAGGCCGATGACCTCGTCCCCCACGAACTTGTCCACCACAGCGTCCTGGTCGACCAGCACGTCGGTGGCAATGGCGAAGAATTGGTCCATCAGGCTCCGGAAGTCCCTTGCGCTGAGCCGCTCGGCAAGCTCGGTGGAGCCACGCACGTCGGCGAACAGCAGGCTGCAGGGAATCTCCGCCCCGGAGCGATGCTTGATCATGTCCTTGAAGCACATCGAGCAGTACTTGGGGTTCTTCGGCCAGGGCCCCTTGCCGATGGCTGACATCACGCCGCCCATGGGGCCATGCAGCGGCGACGAGCAGAGCTTGCACCGGGTACCTCGCGTCGGCAGGGCATGGAACACGTGCCGCCCGAACCGCATGGCGCGGTTGGTGCCCATCAGGATGTCGCGGCTGATCTGCTCGTCGAAGCGTTTGCGCTCCACCTCGACGTCGTAGCCGCGCGGATCCTTCTCCGTCTGGGAGGTCATGCGGCCAGCTCTTCCATCTCGCAGACGACCCGGTCGAGCTCGTCCACCAGGTCCCGCGGATGCTCCGGATTGGCGCGAAATGCGCTGACCATGGCGCGGTAATACCACAGCGACCCATCGCGACCGCCCGTGAAGCGGTCCCAGGTCCCGCTCCCGTGCCGGCGCAGGTCTGCGACCACGCTGCGCGCGTTGTGCAGCTTGTCCGCGGCGCTGACCAGCAGGACCGATGCGTCCGCCTCGCGAATGTGGGCCACGTACGCTTCCTTGCGCTCGCGCCACGGCGGCTTGGGATGCAGGTCGGTGTCCGTGCAGCCCTCCACGATGTGCAGCACCCGCTCGCCGAAGGCGGCCACCGCGACGCGCACCTCCTCGACCGGCTCCACGTCCTCAATCGCGTCGTGCAGCAGCGCGGCGATGGCCTCGTCCTCGTCCGCGCCGTATTCGAGCGCGAGCGCGCAAGTCCCCAACAGGTGGCTGAGGTACGGAATCTCGCTCCCCTTGCGCAGCTGCCGCGCGTGCAGGCGCGCGGCCACGCCGAGCGCCTCGATGAGCCGGGAGCCGTAGTGCTGCGCATCGGCCATTGAGGCTGATGATGCGTCATCCACGCAAGCGAACCTAGCAGGCGACGTTCGCGTCGAACCCCTTCTTCGGGAACTGGCTGAGGGCCACGCGACCGCCGTTGAAGCCGATCGTGCCGCAGTGCCGCTCCGCGCCACGCAGCGTGCTGGCGCCGGCCATCCAGCTGGGGTGCTGCGCGAAGGCGTCGCTGCTGCCCACGATGGCCTCCCACATCCGGGGGATGGAATAGAAGCCGATGGACGCCACGTCGCGTGACTCCAGGAATGCCACAGCGCCCTGCAGATTGGCAACGTTGAGGTGCCTGTTGGGCCGCCACGAGTTGCTCGTCTCCACGTCCAGCCACCATCGGTTGTGGACCGGCGTGCGCGTGGAGCCGGCTGGCGCCCACCCAAGCGAGATGTAGGCGCGCACCGCGGTGCGGTAGGAGTCCTTGGCGGCGTTCCAGCCGTAGTCGTAGGCGCAGCCCTTGCTCAGCGGGTCGTCGGCCATGCATCGGCGCGGGTAGCGCTGACCGACGGGCCAGCGCTTGCTCAGCCGCGGCCCAGGGTTCCCGGTGTTCGCGTAGAACCACGCGTAGCGGCCCGCCCACTGCAGCTCGCTGGGGCCATCTCCGGCGCCGAGGCAGGGGTTGGGATCGAACGCGCGGCCGCCGTTGACACCCACGATCCGGAAGTCGCCGCGATCAGGAAACGATCCATTGCAGTTCGGAAACGAGATGTCGTAGCCGATGCTGCCGGACTCGACATTGCCCAGGTTGGCTGCAACTTGCCTGCCCATCTGGTCCGGCCGATGCGCCGCAACCGGTGCGGCAGATCCCCAGGCGATGAGCACGGCGACGCCGGCGGTCACCACGCGACGCTGGTGGCCGATCGGCTCCAGAGTGCGAGCCTGGCGCACGAGGGCGCGCCGCAGGGATGCTCGGATGGACACGTTGAGGATGCTCGGGTGGGCTTCAGCGGGCCAGGTCGGTCAGCCTACGGCCCGTCATCCCGCCGCGCAAGCAAGCCCTAGGCGACCAGCTCCTCCAGGATCGGGCCTATGCCTCCAACCGCCAGCGTCAGATGGCCCTCCTCCGGGTGCAGATGCACGCATGGCGAGCCAACGTGCTCCGCCAGCCACTGGCCGTGCGCGTACGGGACCATCTTGTCGTGCGCGCCCTGCCAGATATGGAAGGGCACCCTGACGGAGCCGATGTCGAAGCCCCAGTCGTGGGCGAATGCCATGTCGTCGTCGAACCAGCCCCAGTACCCGTTGCGCAGCCCCTCGCGTGACGCCTCGGCCAGGTTGTCCCCAAAGGCGCCTGTCAGAGAGCCGCGGTCGACGTGATCGATCAGTCCGCCGAGGGCTTCGGCAACCTCCTCGCCGGTGACCTTGCTGAAGACGGGATACACCCGTTCCTTGAACGCGACCAGCGCCTCCGGCCCCTCGAGCGAGGCGCCGAACTCCTCGACGTTCTCCGGTCCCATGCCCTCGAACCAATCGATGCCCGGGGCCGGGTACGGCGCCACGCTGGCGATGCTCGCGCCACCCGCGATGCGATCGCCGAGCAGCGCGGTGGTGGCGATGGCGTGCGGCCCGCCCCCAGACCAACCGATGGTGTAGGCGCGCTCTATGCCCAGCCGATCCAGCACCTCGCGCACGTCCGCCGCCACGCTGGCGACGGTGCGGTCCTCCTGGCGCGTCGAATCGCCATAGCCAGGACGGCTCCAGGCGACGTAGCGCAGGCCGCGCTCGGCGAACGCATCGGCCCATTCATGGGGAGGTATGCCGGCCGAGGGAGTGCCGTGGTGGTAGATGACCGGGGTGCCGGCGCCATCGGCCAGGTACAGGTCCAGCCGGCGGCCGTCCGCCAGCTGCAGGGAGCTGCGTTCGATCATCGCCGGAGCATAGGCGCTGAGCCGGTTGCGGGTCGTACACTCGGCCGATGCCGGACTGCTGCGGCGTCGACTACGACGAGCACTTCAACGCCGAGGACGCGCGGCGCGACCTGCTGGACTACCGCGCCAACGGCGCGCAGGGCAGCACCCGGCGCCTGCTGGACGTGCTGATCCGCGAGGGCGTCGAGTCGGCCACGCTGCTCGACATCGGCGGTGGGGTCGGAATCGTCCAGCTGGAGCTGCTGTCGGCCGGCGCGGCCTCCTCGCTGGACGTGGACGCGTCAGGTCCGTTCATCGCCGTTGCCCGCGCCGAGGCCGAAGAGCGCGGCTTCGCGAACCGAACCGACTATCGGCACGGCGACTTCGTGGCGCTCGCACCGGAGGTCCCGCCAGCGGACGTGGTGACGCTCGATCGCGTGATCTGCTGCTATCCCGACGTCGCGGGCCTGGTCGGCCGCTCCGCGGAGCGCGCCAAGCGCCTCTATGGCCTGGTGTATCCGGTTGACCGATGGTGGACTCGCGCCGTGGCTCGCGTCCTGAACCTCGTCACGCGGCTCACCGGCGGGGATTACCAAATGCACGTCCACGATGCCGGGCAGGTGGATCGGCTCATCAGGAGCGCGGGTCTTGAACCGCGGTATCACCACGCCGGAATGGTGTGGCAGACCGCGGTCTACGGCCGGATCAGTCCGCCGGAGCCGACGGCGCAGGCCGCATCATGATGGCGATCAGGCCAATCGCCAGCGCCACCGCCACCATGATCCAGATCACGATCGGTCGATAGAGCAGGCCCAGCGGCAGGTACCTGTCGATCGACCACGCGCCGGGGCCAGCGAAGGCAAGCCCCAGGCTGGCAGCGCCCAGCACCATCGGGTATTCGTAGCCACTCTTTGTCGCCCAGAAGCCCTTCGACCAATGGACGCGGGCGATGATCACCATGCTCTGCCCGACCAGCACGGCCGCTGCCAGCGGGGTCAGCAGGCCGACGGCCAGCAGCAGCCCGCCGACCAGTTCGTTCAAGGATGAGACGGCTGCCCACACGCGCGGCGGGCGCACGCCCATGCCCTGCATGACTCCTATCCAGCGCTCCATGCCTGGCCCGCCCCACCAACCGAACAGCTTCTGGGCGCCGTGCGCGGCGAAGACGAGGCCCACCACCACGCGCACGATGCACAGGCCAATGTCAGTCACGACCGGGGCCGGGGTGCGGAGACCATCCCATGTACATGATCCTAGGCCCCTTCGTCTTCCGGCAGCGGCTCCGGCGGCGGCCGGTACTCCACGGAGCCGATGGGTGCGTCGTCCAGCGCCCAGTCGCGCTCCCACGACGAGTCCTTCCGAACCTTGGGAGTCGCGGGTCGTGCCTGGGCTGGGGGCAGCTCACGTGCTTCCTCTGGCAGCAGCTCCAGGCGCGTCTCGGGCCGCCTGCGGCGCCGCGCCCCCAGGAAGGCGAACAGGCCGATGGCGCCCAGCACCAGCAGCGCCACCAGCGTGCCGACCAGGATGGTGACGAGCGGCGAAGGCCCAACCGCCGCCCCGCCGAGCCCCGGCCGATCGCCGGGCGTGGGCGAAGGCGTCAGGATGCCGCCGGCTGTGCCGCCCGTCGGGGTCGGTGACGGCGTGGCGAGCGGCGACTTGCGCGGCTTCTGGCTCACCGGATGCGGCGTGTGCGGCGAGGTCGTATGCGGCGCCTTCGAGGGGGCCGGCTTCGGGCTTGGTGCCCTGGTTGGTGCTGCAGTCGGGCTTGGCGTGGGTCGTGGCGTCGGTTTCGGCGTTGGGCGTGGCGTGGGCCGCGGCGTGGGGCTCGGAGGCGGGGCGCGCGTGACCGTGACGGTCGGCCCGTTCAGGCTGGGGTCGTTGCCGCGTGCGGTGGCCAGGTAGCTCACCGGCCAGCTGCCCTGCGGCAGCTTCGCGCTGCCCCGATACCTCCCATCCGATGGCATGCCGGACACCAGGCTCAGGGGGATCACCACGCTGCCAGCGACGGCGCTCACGCTCGTCGGCTCGTTGCCCTGCGCGCTGCGGTAGGTCACGGCGAACGTGAAGCTGGTGTTGGTGGTGCCGCTTCCCGGCGTCACGTTGGCGTTGGACAGCTGATTTGCCGGCGCCGCCAGCGTTGGACGGACGCCGAGCAAGGCGGCAACGCACAGCGCCACCATGGACGTAGCCGCCAGGGCAACCCGGCTCGTCCGCATCTGGCGTGCTGCGCTCGGGACAGCCTGCCCGGACAGATGCGCGGTCATCGGGCGCAGGATGGGTCAAAGCCGCCTGCGCTGTCCACCGATTTTGGTACCGGCCGGGTCCTGGGCCGTCACATGCTCTCTGAATAAGCGCCCGCAGTGCGCCGATGGCGGGTCGGGTCATGTCCAGAGCCTACGCGCCGGACATGACAGCTCGTCTGTCTCGCCGGGCCGATTACTCCCCCGCCGGATCCAGCTTCAACGCCGCCGAGTTGATGCAGTAGCGCAGCCCGGTGGGATTCGGCCCGTCATCGAACACGTGGCCCAGGTGCCCGCCGCAGCTCGCGCACAGTGCCTCGGTACGGCTCATGAAGAGCGAGCGGTCCGTTTCGGTGTCCACGGCCGATGCCTCCGCCGGCTGGAAGAACGACGGCCACCCGCTGCCCGACTCGAACTTCGTGTCCGAGCGGAAGAGCTCGGCACCGCAGCCGGCGCATCGGTACACGCCGGGCGTGTGCTCATCCCAGTACCGCCCGGTGAAGGCCCGCTCGGTGCCCTTCTCACGGAGGACGTGGTACTGCTCTGGGGTCAGGTCGGTGCGCCAGTCGGCGTCACTCTTCTGGATCTTGCTGGTCATGCCGGCAGGATACGACGAATGCGTGACGGATCCATGACGGCCCGATGCGCGATTGCGACGGGCAAGCTGTCGCATCGGTCCCGTAGGCTTCAGTTCATGCGGGGGACGCGGACGACACCATGCAGCTGATTGACGGGCAGCCGGTCTACAGCGCCAGCGACCTGGTGGGCTTCCTTGCCTGCGAGCACCTGACGGAGCTCGAGCGCGCGGCACTGGACGGACTCGTCCAGCGCCCCCACCGGGCGGACCCGGAGCTGGACGTGATTCGCAATCGCGGGCTGCAGCACGAGCAGCGCTACCTGGACGAGCTCCGCGCGGAGGGCCGGTCCATTGTCAGCATCGAACGTCGCGAGGACGAGGAGAGCGGCGACCGCCTCAAGCGCCAATCGGCCGAGACCGTCCAGGCCATGCGCGACGGAGCGGACGTCATCTACCAGGCCACCTTCTTCGACGGCAGATGGCTCGGCTACGCCGACTTCCTGCTGCGGACACCCAATCCGCCTGGCCAGGACTCGGCCTTCGACGGCTACCACTACGAGGTGGCCGATACCAAGCTGGCGCGCCATGTCAAGGCCGGCGCCGTGCTGCAGATCTGCTCGTACATCGACCAGCTGCAGCGCATCCAGGAAGTGACGCCAATCAACATGCTCGTCGTCCTGGGAGGCAGCCACGGAGGCGCCGTGTCCCTGCGCGTCGCCGATTTCATGGCGTACTACCGCTCCGCCAAGGCGCGATTCGAAAGGCAGGTGCTGGGGGCCGATGGCGCTGCTCCACGGCCGCCGGCCTACCCGCCCGAGGGCACATATCCGGAGCCCGTCGCTCACTGCGACGTCTGTCGATGGTCGGAGATGTGCGAGGCGCGTCGCCGCGCGGATGATCACCTCTCCCTGGTGGCCGGCATCACTGCTCGCCAGCGCAAGGCACTGGTGGGTCGCGAGTTCAGCACGATGTCCCGCCTGGCCGCGGCGCCCATTCCCTTCGATCCCCCACTGGACGGGTCGAGTGCCGCCGCGATGGAGCGCGTCAGGGAGCAGGCGCGCATCCAGGTGGAGGGGAAGGACCGGAAACCACCGCTGCACGAGGTCCTGCTGCCGAAGCCAGGGGACGTCATAGACCCGGAGCGCGGCCTGGCCACGCTCCCGCCGCCCTCGCCGGGCGACCTGTTCTTCGACATCGAAGGCGACCCGTATGCCTACGACGACGGCATCGACTACCTGTTCGGCGTTCTGGACACCGCCGATGCGTTCACCGCCTTCTGGGCGCGCGATCCTGACCACCCGGCAGAGATCAATCTCGCGGGCGAGAAGGCAGCCTTCGAAGCGTTCATCGATTTCGTGTCCGCACGACGCCGCGAGTTCCCGGACATGCACGTCTACCACTACGCCGCGTACGAGCCGAGTGCGCTGAAGCGGCTGATGGGACGCCATGCGACCCGCGAGGCGGAAGTCGACGAGCTGCTGCGAGGCGGCATCCTGGTGGATCTGTTCCGCGCCGTGCGCCAGGGCGTGCGCGCTTCGGTCGAGAGCTACTCCATCAAGAAGGTGGAGGCCCTGTACCGCTTCACGAGGCTTGTGGACTTGCGCGACGCGGGTTCGAGCATCGTGGCCTTCGAAGCGTGGCTGGAGCTGGGCGAGGGCGATCGGCCTGAATCGGACATCCTGGGCCGCATCGAGGACTACAACCGCGATGACGTGCTCAGCAACGCTCGCCTGCGGGACTGGCTGGAGGATCGCCGCCTCGAGCTGGCCGAGCTGAGCGGCCAGGAAGTGCCACGTCCCGTCCCGCGTCCGCCGCAGGCACCGGACAACCTGACCGCGGCAGCAGCTGAAGTGGAGACAGTCGCCGAGCAGCTGACCAACGCCGTCCCGGTGGATGAGACTCTGCGGACACCGGAGCAGCACGCGCGCTGGCTGCTCGCCCAGCTCCTGTCATGGCATCGGCGGGAGAGCAAGGCTGTCTTCTGGGACTTCTTCCGCCGCATGGGACTGACTCCCGCCGAGCTCGTCGAGGAGGACTCGGCCATAGGCCAGATGGAGCTCATGGAGATGAGCGAACCGTATCGACCCTCTGCAAGGGGCAAGCCCAGGCAGCGCGCGCTGTACCGCTTTCCCGCGCAGGAACATCGCGACCTCGGCCGGCGCTCCGAGCTGTTCGACCCGCGCCTGGCCCAGGAGCATGCCGGCGAGAATCCGTGGAAGACGTGGGGCATCTCGGCCGACCTGGGCGCAATCGACGACGAGCACGACACCCTGGAGCTCATCTGGCGCGCCGATCAGCCGATCCGCCACCCGGAAGCCATCGTCGCGCTGAACCGCGTTCCGGACAAGCCACTTCCGCAGGCGCTCCTGCGCCTGGGCCGATGGGTGACGGAACATGGCCTCGACCCGGACGGACCGTGGCGCGCGGCGCGCGACCTGCTGCTGCGCCTGCCACCGCGCCGCCGCCAGGATTCCGAGCCAACCCTCCGCGTTCCCGGGGAGGAAGACCTGGATGCGGCGTGCCGCCTGGTGACGGAGCTTGACGGCGGCACGCTCGCCATCCAGGGGCCACCGGGATCGGGAAAGACCTACGCCGGCGCGGAGATGATTGTCGAGCTGGTTCGCGCGGGGCGCCGGGTGGGTATCAGCGCCATGAGCCACAAGGTCATCGAAAATGCGCTGAGGCAAGTCCTGGAGGCCGCGGATCGAAGAAGCGTGCTGGTGTCAGCGATCCAGAAGGCCGAGGCCTCGGAGATTGACGATCCCCGCCTCACCGTCGTGAACGACAACGGCAAGGTCCACGACGCGCTGCAGAACGGCACGGCGAACCTGGGCGCGGGCACTCAGTGGCTGTGGGGCCGCGACGAATTCGCAGGCATCGTCGACGTGCTGTTCGTGGACGAGGCCGGCCAGATATCGCTCGCGAATGTCCTGGCCATGGGCGGCGCCACGCGCAACCTAGTCCTGCTGGGTGATCCGCAGCAGCTCGAGCAACCGCTGCAGGGCTCGCATCCTCCTGGGGCAGATCGATCGGCGCTCGGCCACCTGCTGGGCAGCGACGCCACCATGCCGCGAGACCGGGGCCTCTTCCTGGAGCACACCTGGCGAATGCATCCATCACTTACCCGGTTCACTTCGGCCGCGTTCTACGACGATCGGCTCAGCTCCCGCGGGCAGTTGGCGCAACAAGCGCTCCGCGCACCGGTGCCGATGGGCGGCGCCGGACCCCGCCTGTTTGAAATCCCCCATCCCGGGGACGAGAACGCGTCGCCGGAAGAGGCACGCCTCGTGGCCGCGCTGGTGACCACCCTGCTGCAGTCCGGCAGCACCTGGATCGACAAGGACGGCATTGAGCGTCCCCTGACCTGGCGGGACGTGCTCATAGTTGCCCCCTATAACGCCCAGGTCGGCGCCATCCAGCGCTTGCTGCCCGAAGCGCGCGTCGGCACGGTGGACAGGTTCCAGGGCCAGGAGGCGCCGATCTCGATCTACTCGATGACCAGCTCGTCGGCGGACGACGCCCCACGCGGGATGAGCTTCCTGTACAGCCGCAACCGGCTCAACGTGGCTACCTCGCGGGCGCGATGCGTGGCTGTCGTGGTGGCCTCTCCTGAGCTCGCGCGCGTACGAGCTCGCTCAGTGGATGAAATGCGTCTGGCCAACGCGCTTTGTCTCTTCCTGGAGATGGCAAAGCTTCCGACATGAAAAGTACCTCCCCGGCCCGAAGGCCAGGGAGGCGGAAAGGCACCTCCGGATGCGCCGGTGGCTAAGCGGTGGGCAGGTCCCGCTCGCGCCTGGTGCCCGCGTGTGCAACCACGATCAGCAGGAGGCCAAGGGCCACCAGCATCGCGCTGGCGGTGCCGATGCGGGTCGTCGCCGGATCCAGCACCGCCGTGTCGGGGACCGAGCTTCCGGTCCCACCTGGCCGATGGTCGGTGTCCGGGTTGCCGGCCTGCACTTCCTGCTCGGGGCTCTGCCCCGCGCTGGGGTTCGCGCCGGGATCAGGATCGTTGACCTGGTCACCCGGGTTATCGGTTTCGGCGGGGAGCTCCTCGTCGCTCGGCGTGGACTCGTCGCTCGGGGTGGACTCGTCGCTCGGCGTGGACTCGTCGCTCGGCGCTGCGTCCTCGGAAGGAGTGGCATCGCCTGAGGAAGTCTGGGCGTCGCAGGCAACCCAGAAGGTCTTCTGCTTGGCATTCGAGCCGTTCGCTGCCCACTCCAGCCGGTAGTGACCATCGGCGAAGCTCATGGCGCTGGTGGCGTCGACGCCATCACCGGAGGTGTTGTACGAGCCCGATGCCATCAGGCTGCCATCGCCGGTGGGCGGGTGGTTGCGCAGCTCCCAGGTGCCGAGCTCGCCGCTGTCGGAATAGAAGCCGACCCAGAAGGCGCAGACATGCGGCTCGTTGTTGACGGAGCCTGCCTCCAGGTTGGTGACGGCGTCGTGAACCTTCACGGTGCCGGCGTTGCCGCCGCCATTTGAATTCCCGTTGTCGTTCGCGTTGCTGTTGCCGTTCCCGCCAGCCGCCATGGCCGGGCCGATGGAGACCATCAGCGAGAGTGCCAGGGTCGCGATGCCAGCGGCGGTGAGAGCTCTTCGGCTCGCGGTTCGCTTTGCCCGATCGTTCGTGTTCATGAGTGTTTGGCGCATCCAGATACGTACGAAGTAATGGCGGCAGCATGGCGGTCATGGGTCGACACGCCTATGACGAGGTAGTACCTCGGGGGCAGCGCCTGTGCATGGGCAAGTCCACTCAACCGACCAGGTGCGGTCTGGTGCAGTACTGCCCCCGTACTTGCGGAGGGGCTCAGGCAGGCAAGCGCGAAAGCTTGAACAGGCCGATGTCGTGGCGCGTCGCGCGGTCGATCGCCAGATCCGCCATCACCTCGCCCACGAGGCTGCAGAACTTGTAGCCGTGCCCGCTGAAGCCTGCCGCCACGCTGACCTGTGGCGTGTCCGGCAGCAGGTCAATGATGAAGTGCTCATCCGGCGAGTTCGTGAAGATGCACGCCTTGAGCAGGATGGTCTGGCCGGCGCCATCGGGGAAGGCGCGCGTGGCGAACGCACGCAGGATGGCCTCATCTTCCGGATGCGTGGCGCGCTCGGGATCATCCGGATCCATGGGCTCACGCAGGTGGTGGTAGCGGCCGACCTTGAAGCCCGGCGAGTCGTAGACCGGGAAGCCGTAATAGCTCGCATCCTCCATGTCCAGCACGAACACCGGGAAGCGCTCGGGCGTGAACAGCTCGGGCCGGCGTGGCTGGAACCAACCGAGCACCTGGCGCTCCGGCCTGGCCACGCTCGCCAGGCGGGGCACCATTCGCCCAGCCCACGGGCCCGCGCAGATCACCAGCCGATCAGCCTCGTATGTCGCACGCTCCGTGACGACGTTGACGCCGCCCTGAGCCGTGGGCTCCCAGGACAGGACGGGCTCGTGGAAGTGCAGGTCGGCACCCTGCAGCAGGGCCTGGTTGACATGCGCCAGGAGCGAGCGCTCGGCGAGCAGGAAGCCGCCATCCGGCTGGAGTACGACCTTGGTCGACGGTTCCAGCTCACCGTAGGCCGGGTAGCGACGACGAAGCTCGGCCGCGTCGAGCACCTCGTGCGGCAGACCGTGCTGCTCCGCCGCCGCGAGCGAGCCGCGAAACATCGGCCCGTCCTCGGGGCCGCCCTCGATGCAGCCGGTGATCACCAGCAGCTGCTCTCCGGCCAACTCCTCGAGCTCACGCCACAGGTCATAGCTGCGACGCAGCAACGGCACGTAGGAGGGATGCTCGTGGTAGGCCAGGCGGATGATCCTGGTCAGGCCGTGCGAGGACCCGCGGTCGTGGAGGAGCCCGAACTGCTCCAGGCCCAGGACGCGCTGCCCGCGCGTGGCCAGGTGAAAGGCGGCGGCGCTGCCCATGCCGCCGAGGCCGATGACGATCGCGTCGTAGCGGGCGGCTGCCATGTCCGTAGTGTACGGGGCCGCCGCCGGCGCTCAGGTGCGACCGGCAGCGGACCCCAGGCCGTGCGGCTCGTCCTGTGCGAGCCACGATCCAACTCCGACGAGCCAACCCCCCACGCGCCGCCGGGCAGAAGACGTCCGCGACCGTCCGCCTCGCGACAGCGGCTCCTGCCGGCGAGAACGAACTGGGCGCCGCGCTTCGTAATCCATGAGCTGCAGCATCGTGATAACCTCCACTCAGTTCGACTACAAGTATCTTCACGTCGAACTACTTGTGGTAGTCTAGCCATCAGATCTCTTGACGTCAAGACATTTGACATGGAGAATCGAGGGCGATATGGCAAAACGCACGGCCGTCGCGGAGTCCGCCGCAGCGGCAACGCGCGACCACGTGGATCGCATGCTCGAGATCTGGAAGCAGGAGCTACCCGATCTGGACCTGGCGACCGAGGGCATCGTCGAGCGGATCCAGAAGCTGCAGCGCTATCTGGACCGTGCCATGAACGAGACGCTTGCCGACTTCCAGCTGGACCGCGGCGAGTGGTGGCTGCTCGGGGCCCTGCGGCGATCGGGTCCTCCCTATCGACAGTCTCCCGGGAAGCTGGCGGAGGACATCGGCCTGTCATCCGGCGCCATGACGAATCGTCTAGATCGGCTGGAGGAGGCGGGCCTCATCAGGCGCCTGCCGGACCCCGACGATCGTCGTGCGCTTCAGGTCGAGCTGACGGATGCCGGCTGGCAGGCCTGGCAGGACAGCGTTGGCGCCCAGGCTCGCAAGGAAGCGCTGGTCGCATCGGCGCTCGACCGCGAGGAGAAGGAGGCGCTGAACGCGCTCCTGCGCCGCCTGATGCTCGAGTTTGAGCAGCAGTCGGGCAAGCTCTCGCACCACGACGGCAAGTCGCCCGCCTGACTTCGCGGAGCTATGGCGTTCGCTGGCTTGCCGCGTAACGCCGCACGAACGCCTCCTGGGCGGCGGTCTCCACCGCCGTCGGATGACGCAGCTTGCGGACCTCGGTGATCGCGTCCAAGGCTGACTTGCCAGCACGCACCAGTGCGCACGCGGCCACCATCCCGGTCCTGCCCACGCCACCCATGCAGGCCACCGCCACGTCGCCGTGCTGTCGCGCGGCATCGATCCGGTCCTGGATCTCGTCCATCTGCGCCACCGATGCAGCAGCCGCTCCGTCGGGAATCGGGTAGCGGGCCACCTCGACGCCGGCTTCGCCCGCCACGTCCGAAATTCGCGGGTCGCCCCATCTGATCAGCTCGTCGTCCTCGACCAGCAGGACCAACAGCGCCACGCCGGAAGAGCGCATGGCTGCCAGGTCGGTGGTGGTATCCCGCCGGTACACGTGACCCGGGTAGCGCACCGAGACCCCACGCTTGCCGGGCAGATGGGTCAAGCCCAGGCGGCCCGGCAGGCCGCCAGCAAGGCGCTCGCCGCTGATCCAGTCGATGCGCAACGCATTGCCGAAGCCGGCGTGCGCGGGAGGCGGCTGCCGAGCCTGGCTCAGTTCAGCTGACCACCCTGCTGCAGGCAGAAATGGCCGGTCGCTTCCAGCGGCTCCCCGCAGAAGGGGCAGGGCGGGCGGCCCGCGGCCACCAGAGATCTGGCGCGGCGGACGAAGGCGCGGGCATCGTCGCGCTCGATGCGGACGCGCATCACGTCGGGACCGTCCTCGTCCTGGTCGGTCGCCTCGATGTATTCGCCCGACTCGTCCTGTGGCTGTGCCTCGATCACCACTCGATCGGAGGCCTGGTCCCAGGACAGCGCCATGGCACCGACGCGGAATGCCTCGACGACCGGCTCGTCCAGGCCGATGCCCGCCTCCGGCTCGTCCTCGTGGGCCGGTCCCGCCGCCAGGATGGCCATGGAGGTGTCATCCGTGGCGCCCTCGTCGACCACGGTCAGCAGCTCGGACATCCGCTCCGCGAGGACGATCACCTGGGCCTTCTCCAGGCCGACCGTCACCACTGTCCGGCCCTGACGGGCCTGCAGGAAGAAGGCGCGGCCGCCGGGAGGACCGACGGTGGCGGGGACGAACCGATCCGGCTCGTCGAAGATGAAGAGGCGTCGCGACATTGGCTCATGGTAGCCCGATGCCGGAATGCGCAACGGGATCGGAGATGTGCCCGCTCTCCGATCCCGCCTCCCCCAATGCTCGAGCTGGTTCCGCCGGAAGTACCGGCGGGTGCCCACACCAACTCGTCGGGCGCAGACTATCCGTACCGAACCGGCCCTGTCAATACTTTTTTGACAACCCCGGGAGGCTAGTTGACCGCGAGCGCCTCGTTGGTCAGCTCGTACGCTCCGCGGTGATCGCCGGCCTGCGCGCGGAGCTCCGCCCACTCTCGCAGGACCTCGCGCAGGCGCGATGGCATGGTGCTGTTGCGCGCGATGGTGGCAGCCTCGCCGAAGCGCTCTTCCGCCATGGCCGCCTTGCCGTCCGCGCGGAGCGCACGCGCCTCGGTCATGATCGCCGCCATCTCCACGTGCTGGTTGCCCGACTCCCGCGCCAGGGCCAGCGCGCGGCGCGCAACCTCGATCGCCTGGGTCAGCTCCCCTGCCGCCAGGGCGATCTGCGCCTCCGTGTCCAGAACGGCGCAGAGGTTGCGATCGTCGCCGGCACGCTCGAACTCCCGGCGAGCGTCGGCTGCGAGCTCCCGCGCCCGCCCAATGTTGCCTGTGGCGAGGTACGTGGTGGCAAGGTCGTTCTCGATCTGCGCCGATTCGAACGACGATCCCGCTGCCCGGAGGAGGGCGAGGCCCTGCGTGCCGGTGCGGATGGCGGCTTCGGTGTCCCCCGTCTCGCGGTAGTTGATGGCGAGGTTGAAGAGGAACATCGCGCGGCGCCGATCGTCGAGGTCATCGGCCATGCCGCGGGCGGCTTCCAGGTGGGCAAGCGATTCCGCGTGGTTTCCAGCCTTGGATTCCAGGGCCGCGAGCGCGATCAGCAGCCGCATCTCGAACTCGGGCTCGACCTTGAGGCCGTCACGCACGCGGGCCAGGAGGCTGTTGATCATGCTGCGAGCGTCCGCTTCCGCATCGGACAGGTAAAGGCCGTAGGCCAGCCAGTACCGGCTGAGCGCCTCCTCCGACGCGCGGCCGAGTGAGGCAAAGATGCGGGCCGCCTCGGCAGCGGCGGTCACGGCCTCGCGGCCACGATCGAGGCGTACAAGCGCTTCCGCCTGACCGCGCAGCACCTCGGCGCGCACCTGCTCGTCCATGACGTCGGCCAGCAGGGCCTCGTAGCCATCCGCAGCGGCCTGCCACTCGCCTGAGGCGAGCTGCATATCAACCTCGAGTCGCGTCCACGCAGGCGTCTGCTCATCCAGGAAGTGGCTTGGCGGCAGGCCCAGTCGCTCGCACAGGTAGCTGAGCGCGACCATGGAAGGGCGGGCGATACCCGTTTCAAGGGCGCTGACGTAGGCCTTCGTGTAGCGATCGCCGGCGAGCTGCTGCTGGGTGAGGCCGGCGCGCCGACGCGCCTCGCGAATGCGCTCACCGATCTGCCGCGCGAGCGCGGCGTCGTGCTCGGTCGGACGGGCCGCGGCTTTCGTGCGTGGCATGGGCGCAGTGTACATGCCATGGCAAGCGTTACTTGACCCGGTCGCAGCCGAAAGTACCGGCCTCGAAACGCACGACGCGTACCGATGGGTGATGGGCGCCGGACCTCCCGCCTGACAACGTGGTGGCACAGACGCGAGCACGGGTTCGCGTCGCCACAACGATCAGGAGACAGCCCCGATGCGCACCATCCACAACGGGGGCGGCTGGCCCGTCTGAGGCCGGCAGCACACACCGCAGCCTTCGGGGGAAGAACGCGCCACGGATTCCGCTTTCCGGCGGCCTTCCGCGGCGCGTTTGCGCGCCCGGCGTAGCATCGGCGCACCATGATCGACGCGCTGGAATGGCTCTATCCCTGGCTGAAGATCGGCCACATCCTGATGGCCATCCTGGCCGTTGGCTTCAACTTCAGCTACGCCATCCTGATCCGTCGGGCCACGGCCGAGCCCCAACACCTGGGTCACGTGCTGCGCACGGTGAAGCTGCTCGATGATCGGTTCGCGAACCCGGCGTACGGGATCCTGTTCCTGCTGGGCCTCTTGATGGTGTTCATCGGCCCCTATGACATCACCGACCTATGGGTGTGGCTGGCGATCCTGCTGTTTCTTATCGCCACCGTCATGGGCTTCGCCGTGTACTCGCCGATGCTGCGCCGGCAGATTGCCGCGGTGGAGGGACCTGGCCCTGAGTCGGAAGAGTACCGAGCGCTGACCGGCAGCGGCGCGAGGCTCGGGGCGCTGCTGGGCGGGATCGTGGTCGTGATCGTGGCGCTGATGGTGCTCAAGCCGACGCTCTGAGCACGCGGCAGCCGACCGCAGCCACCACCGCTAGATCTCCGGCAGCTCCTGGGCGAGCCGCGTGGCCGGCTCGAACAGGTCACCGACCTTCGCCAGGCGGCGCGGCAGGCTGTCGATGCTCCATCGGTCCGAGCGCAGCTTCGGATCGTCCAGCTCATCCCAGTTGATGGGCGTGGAAACCGGCGCTCCAACGGCCGGGCGCACGGAGTAGGGCGCTACGAGGGTCTTGTTCACGGCGTTCTGGGTGAAGTCCAGGCGTGCGCGTCCCTTGCGATCGCGCTTCGCCCACTCCCAGCTCACCACGTCCGGCACCAGGCCACCGATCATCCGCGACAGTGACTCGACCCAGGCGCTCGTGTGGGCGAAGGAATAGCC
This sequence comes from Candidatus Limnocylindria bacterium, assembly GCA_036265975.1. Classification (GTDB taxonomy): domain Bacteria; phylum Chloroflexota; class Limnocylindria; order QHBO01; family QHBO01; genus DASSCW01. Next base: position 34,728 of record DATAOD010000056.1, on the reverse strand, counting down.
GCGCCGCACCGGGACCCAGACCTGAATCCCGCGCTTGCCAGTGGTCTTGGGCAAGCCGATGACGCCCAAATGCTCCAGCGCGGTCCGATACAGCCGTGTCAGGACCAGCACCTCCTCCCAAGTCGTGTGCTCGCCGGGGTCGACGTCGATCAGCGCGAAAGTCGGCTCGTGCGGCGAGATGGTACGGGAGGTCCAGGGATGGATCTCCAGCGCCGCCTCCTGGGCGAGCCACGCCATGGTGGCGACCTTGTCGACCACCACGTAGTCCTTGCTGCCTTCATGCCCGGTGTAGTTCCAGCGGGTGATCCATTTCGGCGCGTGGCCGGGCACGTCCTTCTGCCAGAAGCCCTTCCTGCCGGTGCCGTCCGGGAACCGCTGGAGGTTGAGGCCCCGTCCCGCCAGGTGCGGAATGATGGTCGGCCCGACGGACACGTAGTAGCGCAGGAGGTCTCGCTTGGTGATGGCCCGATGCTCCCCGTCTGCCGGTGCCAGCACCTTGTCCAGGTTCGTGACCCGCACCTCGTGGCCGGCCACCTGCCAGTGACCGTCGCCGCTCATCTGGTCCAGGGCCTTGAGCTCCGCCCTGGTGGCGGGCGTCAAGTCCATCTCCGGCTCCGGCCACCCTTCGTCGTTCGCGCGTTTGGGCGGCTTCGACGGCTTCGACGGCTTGGACTTCAAGGGCGGCGAATCGGCCGCTGCCTTGCGCCGGGCAGGGCGACGGCTGGTAGAAGGGGCCTTCTGCGTGACGCGCGCCGCCGGCACCGCCTCCTCGCGCACGACCTTGGCCGGGTCGCGGTCGAGCTCGATTCCCTTGAACGCCGCCTGGCGCAGCAGGCCGTCGCGGGTCCAGTCTGTGAACTCGGCACGGATGACGATGCGCGGATCGACCCAGCGCGCCTGCGGCAGCCGTGGTTGCTTGACGAGCGGTGCAGTGTCGCGGCGGATCGGCTCCATGGCGGCCAGCAGCTCCCTGCGCATCCGCGCATTGATGCCGCTGCCGACCTGGCCGGCGTGGCGCAATCCGCCCTCGTCGTTGACCGCAACGATCAGGGAGCCCAGGTCCTTGTGGGTCCCCTGCCCGGGCAGCCAGCCGACGACCACGATCTCCTGCTCGCGCCGCAGCTTGATCTTCAGCCAGTCGCGGCTGCGACGTCCCGGCTGGTAGGGGCTGCGCCGTCGCTTGGCCACGATGCCCTCTAGTCCCTTCTCGGCTGCGGCCTGGGTGAAATCGATCCCGTCGCCGGTCACGTGCGCGGCGTACTGCACCACGCCGTCCGGCCTCAGAACCCGTCGGAGGAGGTGCTTGCGATCCTCCAGCGGCACGTCCACCAGGGACGTGCCGTCCAGGTGCAGCAGGTCGAACACCATGTATGCCAGCGGAATCGCTTCCCGCTGCTCGCGGGTCAGCCGGGGAGCATCCGGGTCCGCGCGGCGAGTCGCCATCTCCAGCGCTCGCAGGCCCGTCTTCTCCTGCAGGCGGCTGAAGGACGGTCGCCCCTGCTCGTCGAAGGCGACAACCTCGCCGTCCACGATGGCTTCATCGGCGCCGATCCAGTCAGCCTGTCCGGCGAGGTTCGGGAAATAGGTGGCGGCGTCGACGCGGTTGCGCGTCCAGATCCGAGCCCTGCCGTCCTTTACGACGGCCTCAACCCGATAGCCGTCCCATTTCACCTCGTACAGCCAGTCGTCATCGTCAAACGCGGCGTCGGTGAGGGTGGCCATCATTGGTGGCACGAATTCGGGCTGGCGCTCGCGGCGCGCGGCCGACAGGTCGGGGCCGGATTCGGGGGCAGGCGCCGGCTGCTCGAAGCGGGGCTTGCGGCCGGCTTTGACCTCGTCATTCGTGCGCCCGGTCTTCACGCTCGCCGGGTGGTCCTCTGCGTCCCAGCCATCCACCGCCGCCTCGTCGCGCTTCTTGATGAGCAGCCACTGCTCGCGCTCGTCTCGCCGGCCACCGCGTCCGCTGGTGCGGATGATCGTGTAGCGGCCGCGGAGGCGCTCGCCCATCAGTCGAAATTTCAGCTCCCCCTCGCGCAAGGCGCGCTCGGGATCGTTGGTCTCCTCCGGCTCGAACGTGCCCCAGTCCCAGATGATCACGTCGCCTGCGCCGTACTCCCCCTTCGGGATCGTGCCCTCGAAGTCGAAATACTCGATCGGGTGATCCTCGGTACGCATGGCCAGGCGTTTCTCATCCGGGTCGAGCGTCGGCCCCTTTGGCACCGCCCAGCTGACCAGGACGCCGGCGATCTCCAGGCGCGTGTCGTAGTGAAGGGCGGTGGCACGGTGGCGCTGGACGACGAACCGCCCTGATCCATCCCCGACCTCGCCCGGCGCGGGCTCAGGCGTCCTGGCGAAGTCGCGCTTGGCCCGATATTTCTCCAGCGGCATCGGCGGCGTCAGTACGGCAGGTCGATCAAGAACTGGATCGCTTCCGGCCGAGGCTCGGTGCTGGTCGGCATGGGTATGGCCTCACGCTGTTCGTCGGGCAGAGGATCATGCGCCGATGGTGTCGGCGGCAACCCGCAGGTCGGCGATGAAGCCGGCAAGCGCCTCCGCGCGTTCCTCCGAGGTGCGGGCGCGCAGGACCGCCGACGGGTGAATGGTGGCCAGCGCCCGCGGGCCGAGGCTCGACGGCAGCAGGCTTCCGCGCTGCTTGGTCACCCGGAATGCTGAGCCGAAGATTGCCTGCGCGGCGGTCGCGCCCATGAGGACCACCAGCTTCGGCTTGACCCGGCTGATCTCGCCCTCCAGCCACGGGCGGCAGGCGGTGACCTCGGCGCGGTCGGGCTTCTGGTGGATGCGGCGCTTCCCGCTGGGCGCGCGACGCCACTTGAAGTGCTTCACGACGTTCGTCACGTACACGGTCCGGCGATCGATGCCGGCCGCGTCCAGCGCCTCGTCCAGCAATCTGCCGGCGGGTCCCACGAAGGGCTCGCCGGCGATGTCCTCGCGATCGCCGGGCTGCTCCCCCACCAGCATCAGCTGCGCGCCCTCGCCACCCTGGCCGAAGACGGTCTGCGTCGCATTGCGATACAGGTCGCAGGCACGGCATCCCGAGGCCGCGCGCCGCAGGTCCTCCAGTGAGGCATGGCCGCGCGTTGCTTCGTCGCGCAGCGCGGCCGGATCGGGAGTCGCCATCGGCGTCAGTCCCGTGCAGCCTCCGTGCCGAGCGCGGTTCACGCGGTTCCGGCGAGGTGGGTTTGTGGAAGGAGTGGGGAAAGGTCGGCATCGGGCCAGGGAAATTCGTGGACAAAGCCCTTGTGGGCGCGTGCGACAGCCCCGTACTGTTCTCAGCGAGCCGGGCGCCTCGGAGGTGCGACCCGATCAGCCACCGGAGGTGACACCGGACGCAACACTCGACGCGACACTCGATCTCCCACTCGATTCGATGACGGCAACGTCCCGAGCGCGGGAGGAGACACGGGATCGCACGCGGGACTGCGCACCGGGCCATCCACTGGAGCTGACGCGGGGGTTCCTCCGGGTCCCCGGCTTTTCTGCTGCCCCGCGCAGCGCATGACGCCCCTTGGCGATACATCGGATAGGCTGCCGCCGTGACGTTCGACCTCGCGGAAGCCCAGGCATCGCTGCGACGCACGCCCTCCATCCTCGGCCAGCTCGTGGATGGCGTCTCCCCCGAGTGGCTTGCCGCGCGACCGGGCGACGGCGAGTGGAGCGCGCACCAGGTCGTCTGCCACCTGGCCTACGTCGAGGAGACGGACTGGATGGGCAGGGCGCGCATGATTCGCGAGGTTGGCCCGATGCGGCCGTTTCCGCCCGTCGACCACGGCGACCAGACCGAGCGCTACGCGGGACTTACGACCGATGAAGTGGCGCGGCGGTTCGGCGACCTGCGATCGGCGAACCTGGATGCGCTGGAGGCGATGCAGCTGTCCGACGCCGACCTCGGGCTGCAGGGACTGCATCCGACCCTTGGCGAGGTCACGATGCGCGAGCTGATCGCCACGTGGGTGGTGCATGACCACAACCACGTGGCGCAGCTGCAGGGAGCGCTATCGGCCTATTACGTCGACGAGGTCGGGCCGTGGCGCTCGTTCCTGGGCATCCTGGACCAGGTGAAGGACTAGCCTCTCTGCCCGGCGCTTGTCCTCCGTGCCGCGAACAGCGCGGTGGCGAGCAGCACCAGGATCCAGCCTCCCACGACCGGGAGCCCAGATGCGTTCCGCAGTGCCGTATCCGGGACGTCGCCGTCCCCACCGGTCCCGCTGTCAGGGTCGTGTTCGTCGGTGCGCGCGATCACCTCGACCCCACCGCCCGCCGCGGAGCTGACGACCAGGCAGACCCCATCGCCCAGCTGGGGATTGTCGTAATCGGCAACGTTGTCAGCGAGGTCAAAGTCGTGCCCGTTGAGCTCGATGGTATTGCGCGTTTCTCCCGTGACCGTGCCGCACACCTCTTCGTTCAGCTCCACGTCGACGGTGCTCACGCCGCCGCTGCCGGTGACGTCGATCTTCAGGCAAGCCGAGCCATTGATGCTCATGGCGAACTTGACCGCGTCGTACGTCTCGGCGTCGAGCAGCACCGGCGGAATCGTCACGCGATCCACCATCACGTCGCTGCCGCCGGCCGGTCGCACGTGACCGCAGAGGTCCGCGGACACGGAAACCGCAAAGGCCTGATTCACGGTGGCGCCGGTCGAGTCGACGTCCACGCAGGCGTCCAGGTTCCCGTTGAAGGCCAGCTGCAGCGCGCCCACCGCCTGGGCGTCGAGGCCATCGAGCGGCACGGTCCGGCCGTCGACGGTCGCTTCATCGGCAGAAACGGCGTCAACGCGTCCGCAGATCGTCTCCGGCGCTGCCAACGTGGTGCCAACCGAGACAAGCAGGGCGAGGGCGCCGCCTGCAACGGCGATCGCCAGACGAGCGGGGGCAAGGGATTGGGCGTGCATCCTCTCTCCAGTATGTGGGCGCTATTCCGCCAGTGACGTTTCGGTTCGCCGGATTGTCACGCGCACTGCGTGTGGCGTGCCAGCCGCACCTAGCCGGTGGTCAGTCCGCGGCGCTGCCGCAGGTGATCGGCGAGCCGCCGTATTGCTTGATCCGCATGGCGACCCGATCCGCTCGCGTACTCATCGGACGCCGATGCCTCCGCCAGCGCGATCCACAGGTCGTCGAAGCGCCACAGCCCGCGGATCTGCCAGCCGAGCGGCAGCGCAGCCTCGGCGCTGACCCAGGACTGCGAGAGCGCGCCGAGCGGTGCCATGGGCTGAGTCTACCGGGCGGCCGTCGCTCGATAGCCAGCGGTCCCGTTTGCGGCAATAATCCCCGCCGATGATTGCGCTCGAGCAGGACGCTGCTGCCGCGCTCGCCGAGGATGCCGAGACCCTGCCGACCTCGGGCCGAAGCCTGCGCGAGATCGTGTGGATGCGCATCCGGCGAGACCGGGTGGCGATGACCTGCGTTGGCGTCCTCGTGTTCTTCTATGCCGCCGCGCTGTTCGGGCCGTTCATCCTGTCTGCACTCGGCATCGACCCTTACAAGTTCGATTCGAGCGCGATCAGCGATCTGGGCGGGAAGCCCAAGTTGGCATGGGGTGGCATCAGCACGACCCATTGGCTCGGCGTCGAGTGGGGCACCGGCCGCGACATCTTCGCCCAGCTGGTGTGGGGACTGCGGATCTCGCTCATCATCGCCACCAGCGCCACGCTGGTGACCGTCGCCATGGGCACGTTCATCGGCATCGTGGCGGGCTATGTGCGCGGCTGGCCGGACATCCTCATCGGGCAGCTGATGGACCTGATCCTGGCCTTCCCGTTCCTGCTCATCATTCTGGCGCTGTCCGGCGTGCTGACTCAGCGGCTGACAGCGCTGGGCATCCCCGAAGGGAATCCCTCGCGGATCACGTACCTGATCCTGGTCTTCAGCGTCTTCGGTTGGCCGTACCTCGCCCGTATCGTGCGAGGGCAGGTGATCAGCCTGCGCGAGCGGGAATTCGTGGAGGCGGCCATCGCCATGGGCGCGACCAGGCGCCGCATCCTGTTCAGCGAGATCCTGCCCAACCTGTGGGCGCCGATCCTGGTGTACACCACCCTGACGCTGCCCGCCTACATCGGCCTGGAGGCCGCGCTCTCATTCCTGGGGGTCGGCATCATCCCGCCGGATACCACCTTCGGCGCGATGCTCGACGCCTCGGTCAGCTACTTCAACGTGGTGCCGAGCTACCTCTTCATCCCAGGCACCGTGCTGATCGTGATCACGGTCTCGTTCAACCTCGTCGGCGACGCGCTGCGGGACGCGCTGGACCCGAAGACTGTGCGAGGGATGTGACTCGCCCTACATGCTCGTGGCGGAATAGAGCCGCCACTCCCCCGGGACGCCCTTCAGCGGAAAGACACCGCGCTCTTCGAATTTGATGCCGGAGCCGGCGACCAGGTCGCGGACGGTCGCCGATACCAGGACTTCCCCCGGTCCGGCCATCCCGGCAACACGCGCGCCGATGTGCACCGCGATTCCGCCGATCTTCTCGCCCATCAGCTCGATTTCGCCGATGTGAACCCCGGCTCGAACGTCCAGGTCCAGCGCCCGAACCGCGGCAGTGATCGCCTGGGCGCAGTGCACGGCCCGACCGGGGCCGTCGAAGACGGCCAGGAAGCCATCCCCGGCTGTGTCGATCTCGCGGCCGCGGAACCTCGCCAGCTCCGCGCGCACGAGGGCGTGGTGGCGGGCGACAAGCTGGGTCCAGGCTCGATCGCCGATCTGGCTGGCTCGCTCCGTGGAGCCCACGATGTCCGTGAACAGGACCGTGGCCAGCACCCGATCGTGCTCGGGCACGGGCCGTGCGCCCGTCAAGAACTCCTCGACCTCGTCCAGGATCGCGTCTGCATCGCCGACGTACGGAAGGTGGTCGTGTCCCGGAAGCTCGACCAGCTTCGCGCCGGGGATGTGGCTCGCCAGGTAGCCGGCGTGCCGGCTGTCGCGATAGGCGTCATCGCTTCGCTGGAGCACCAGCGTGGGAACGCGGATGCTGGGCAGGATGCCGCGCACATCGGTCTGGGTGTTCATGTGGAAATACGCCAGGGCGTTGCCCGGTCCGTACGAGAGCCGTTCGTACTCGCCCCACCATTGGCTGAACGCCGGGTCCTCGACCATGCTCGGCGCCACTTCGGCCAGGAATACGCCCGATCCCCACAGCTCGTCTATGCGACGATCGAAATCGGCCAGCCAGTCGCCGCTCCGTCCCCACGGATAACCTTCCCGGGCCGCGGCGCTGGCGTACGTCCCGTACAGGATCAGCGCACTCGTGCGCTCCGGATGCGAGGCGGCGAAGAGCATGGCCATGGGTCCGGCCTGGGACAGCCCGAAGAACGCCGCGGATTCCGAGCCGACCGCGTCGAGCACCGCGAGGACGTCGTCCATCTGGTCTTCCATGGGCGGCAGCTCAGGAGCCCGATCCGACAGCCCGGCCCCACGCGCGTCGAAGATGATCAGCCGAGAGAAGGATGCCAGCCGGTTGAGGAACCGGGCGAAGGAGGGCTCGGCCCACTGGTGCTCCACCTGCGTCCAGAGCCCAGGGATCAGGACGAGGTCCGGAGGACCGCTTCCCACGGTCTGGTAGGCAATGTGGGCGGAGCCGCTCTTGGCGTAATGGGTATCCGGCATGCGTAGCGAAGTGTGGCGCGCGACCGGGGAAGCGGCAATCGCGTGCGGAGCAACGCCCGCTGACTCCCAGGTCCTTGTCCCCTAGTACAAATTCATGCGATTTCCGATGTCATGAACGTCTATGGTTCGCGTCAGCCGCGGGAATCGCCACCGTGACCACGATGAGGAGAACGCAACAGATGATCGCTGCGCGCCGCGCTCGAGCGCTCCACGCCTTCCGACCGCTCGCACTGTTGGTCGCCACAGCCGTTGCTGTCCCGATCTCCCTGCCCTCTGCGTCGCTCGCGGCAACATTGCCGACGCTGTCCATCAATGACGTGACCATTACCGAAGGCAACGCCGGCACGCTGACCATGAGCTTCACCGTGACCCAGACCGGCCGTGGCAAATCGTCGGTTCGATACGCGACCGTGGATGGCTCCGCCACGAGCCCGGCGGACTTCGTGGCGCGGACCGGGACGTTGAAATTCGCCGGCGGCCATCGCAGGAACAAGGTGGCGATCACAATCGTGGGCGACACCCTGGACGAAGCGAATGAGCGCTTCTTCGTCCGCCTCAGCAACCCGAGCGGGGCAACGATCTCCAACGCGGTGGGCACCGGCACGATCACCGATGACGACGCGCCGCCAACGGTTTCCACCGTCGGCACGCTGACGGTGCCAGAGGGCAACACAGGAGACTCGGGGTATGCCTCGGTTGATGTGACGCTGTCGGCGCCGAGCGGGAGACCGGTGTCGGTTGACTTCACCACCGCCGACGGGTCCGCCACGGCTGGCAGCGACTACGGACTGACCGCGGGCACGCTCGATTTCACCGTCGGACATACGACCGGCTCCATTGTCGTCCCCATCTTCGGCGACGACGCCGCGGAAGGTGATGAAACGTTCGACGTCGATATCTCGAACCCAGTGAATGCCGCACTGGGGACTGATTCGACCAGCGTCACGATCCAGGACAACGATCCGATCCCGCCTGGCTCCGCCGTTCTGAACGTGACCGGAGCGTCCGTCCGCGAAGGCACCGGGAGCACGAAGACACTCACGTTCACCGTCACTCGCTCCGGCGAAACGACCACGGCAGTCGATGTCGACTACCAGACCTCTAACGGCAGCGCGCATGCGGTATCGGACTACACCAGTGCCTCGGGGAACCTGTCATTCGGAGTTGGCGTCACGACGGCCACGGTCCAGGTGCAGATCAAGGGCGACCGCAGGCTGGAGCACCGCGAACGATTCTTCCTGAGCTTGATCAACCCCTCTGCGGGTGCGGCCATCGAGCACGGGCAGGCGCGCGGTTACATCCGCGATGACGACACATGGACGCGGTTCACGAGCTTCCGCAAGGTGAACGGGCACATCCGCGTCAAGGGGCGCCTCTCCCCCGCTCATCCCAACAAGCTCATGGTCGTCACCCTCTCGCGAAGGAAGAACGGTGTGTGGGTCTTCCTGCGGGTCCGACGGCCTCAGCTTTCGGGCAGCACCGACCTCGGCACCGACGGCTTCAGTGACAGCCGATTCGGGACGAGCTTCATCCGACCACGTGCTGGCCGGTGCCGAATCGTGGCCCGGTTCCCTGGCGATAGCGCTCACCGGGCGAGCTCAGCCACGAAGTACCTCGATTGCTGAGCACTTGGATGAGGCGCGGCGCTGGCCACACCTGAGCCAGCGACGTTTGGGCGCGCTGCCGCGAAGCGACAATCGTGAGCTGAGCTACGCCTCGAGCAGCTTCAGCAGGTCCGGCGGCGCGCTGCGGATCAGCTCCATGGTCATGCCCTCGAAGGGCTCGAGCGCTTCGACCAGCGCCACGAGCGCGGTGCGGCCCCAGGCGAGCGTGGGTCCATGCGGCGCGTCCACGGATGCCAGCCACTGGCCGTTTTGTCGGGACACGCGCGCATCTACCCAGAAATAGTGGGAGTACAGCCGCCCGTGCCACTTGTCAGCTTGAATCATTCATGCCCTCGCAATGCAGCGCGACGCTGATCGCCGAAGGGCATGACGGCTGATCGCTCCAAAGGGTATAGGCCCCGTCAACCCTTGAGCGTTAGCCGCGGCGAAGTCGCGCCGCGAGCGCCTCGAGCGCTTCCTCAGGGGAAGAGCTGTCAGTGACGATCTCGCACTCGCCAGCCGGGCCGCACGCTTCTGCGACCCATCGCTCGGATCGCTGATCGGGGCTCAGGCCGCTGGACGCGCAGCGAATTCCCTCCAGGAACCAGCCTTGGGGCAGCGAGGCTTCTACGGATGCCCAGGCGTCGGTGATCGGCGTTGGAGAGGTCGGAGCGGTCATTGCCCGCTCAAGCCGGTACGTTGGGCGGCGACAGCGGACATGAACCAGTGACCTCCTGCGTGTCCCACATCGCCATGCATGGTAGGCCGGAGCGAGCAATTTCTTGACGAAATTCCCACTGTCACGACGACGCAGCAGCAGGTCGGCTTCCCCAGATGAGTGTTGCGTGGCGTCAGTCGGTATGCGAGCGTTCGGTCATGGACCGGGGGCCCTCCGTGCCGCAGGTGGTTCGACTATCGCTCCGGTCGTCGGTGCTCGCTCCGATCCGGGGCGGGCTTTCCGCGCTGGGCTTCGTGGCCGCGGTGCTGGTCGGCGCGCCCCCTGCAAACGCCCTCCTGGGGTGGGCCCTGGGAGCCATTCTGATCTCGATCGTCCTGGCTGGGGACCCCCGCGGCCGCGGGAGCGGGCCTCCAGAACCGCTTCCGAGCCAGGTCATCTCAGAGTCCTGGGCAGAGATAGCGCGGACCGACGTGTTGCCAAGCACCGTGGGCGTCGCGCTGCTTACCTGCGCGGCCCTGATCTTTGAGCCGATCCTCGCAGGCCTGCTGGCGGGGATCCTGGGCGGGATGGCCCTGATGACGATCGTCTCTCGGGTTCGGGTGGCCATGGCCGAGCGCAGGCTGGGCGGCGAGCTCTATGTGGATCGCCGAAGCAGCCGCTTGTACGTCCTCGAACCGGGGCACTGAGACCGGCGATCCAGAGGCTCCTCGCCTTGGGGGGCAGCCGATTGCTCAGCCGCCGCCGTCGCCGCGGTGCTATGCCGGATCTGGCGCCTCGACGTTCACGTTCTGCGGGCCGCTGCCGAGCCTGATTGCGAAGGCCTCGGCCGCCTCACCTGGCGGGGTTATTTCACGGTGCACCGTCCGGGGCGGGACGTAACCCATCTCACCTGCGGACATCGTCACCGACTCTCGACCTCCCGGTCCGAATTCCACGATGAGCGTGCCGCGGCCAACGAAGATGTACGTATCGCGGTCGCCGTGGTGATGCCAGCCGCTGGCCATCCCCGGCGTCGTTCGCACCCAGCCGATCCAGCGATCGCCCTCGTCCAGGACCTGGCGGCGCTCCATCCCCGGAGTCGGAGGCCCCGGCGGCTCCGGCATCGCGATAGGGGTGATGACCGTCACCTTCATCGATGGTCCTCCTACGTCCAGCGGCAACCACGCTTCAGCCGATACCCACGCGTCCGACGTAGCACCGATAGCGCTTGATGCCGCATCTAGAGCGAATGGTCCCGCGCACTAGCGATCGCCGCCTTTCGGTCAGATCGCCACTTGAGAACTTGCCGAACGAGGAAGATCAGCCCGGCGAGCCGCACTAGCTTGCCGATCATGCCCGACCTTCCAGCGCGTCGTTGGCGTTCTCATGCTCGTCCTTCTCGTCCTTCTCGTCCCGGAGCCGATCCTGCGCCAGGTCCCCCAGTACGTCATCCACTTTGTCGTAGCGGGCCTGCTCCTCCCGCCTCACCTCGCCCTTGTCCCCACCGCGCTGATTGGCTGGCACTACCCCACCTCTCCTGCTGATGTCGGTAGGAAAATGGCAAGTGCCGTGCCTGTTCAAGCTCGCGTTTGAGGGGGCCTAGTCCCCCGTCGGTTCGTTGCTCAACCTCGAGGCATCATCCATCGCTTGCTGCAGTTCCGCGCGCGTCGCATCCGCGCCGGCAGCATCGAGTCGATCCGATACGGCAAAGGTCACCGCCACACCGGCGACGTTAAGGCCGCGAACTTCAACGAGATAGCGAATCCGACGGAGCCGTTCAAGGTCTGCAACGGAATACAGCCGCTGATTCCCGGCTCGGCGCGAGGGCGTCAGCAGGCCGGCACGCTCGTATTTGCGCAGGGTCTGCGGATGCATGCCGGTTAGCCGAGACGCGACGGCGATCGTGTAGACGCCGTCACGCTCGTGCCCTGCTGGACCGCTCAAGTCGCGCTTTCGGAGCTGCTGACCTGGCGAGGCGATCCGACCTTGATCTGCTTTGGCTTCGCCTCTCCACTCTTCGGCAACGTCAGTGTCAGAACGCCATTCTCAAAGGTACTGCTCGCCCCATCCGCCTCAATTGTCCGAGGCAGCGTGACCTGGCGGATGTATTCGCCTGGAGTTACTTCCCGAACAAGCCAGGTCGCCCCTTCGGGCACTGACGGCTCATCGCTCGTTGCCCGGATGGTCAATACCCCAGCCTGCACCTGGATGTCGATGCCATCAGGAGACACGCCCGGGACCACCGCGCGGACCACGAGGTCATCCGGAGTTTCGTATACGTCCAGTGGCAAGTAGTTTGTGCCCGTCGCGGACGCCCATGTCAGCCAATTTCCTGGGCTGACCCAGCGGTCCTCAAACAAGCGATCCATCCCGTCGCGTAAGGACATGAATTCGCGCAATGGCCTGAAACCGTTGCCAGCCATCCTCGAGTCACCTCCTCTTGAGTTATCACGGCGTATATCTAGCATTCTGATACGAATCGTGTCAAGTCTAGTCGTGGCGACGGGCGATTGCAAATGGGACGGCGGAAACCAGGCGTGCAATCGCGACTGATGAGGAGCGCAGGCCAAACAAGAACCGCCCCGGCAACAAGCCGGGGCGGTTCACGTTGCTACGAATGCAGGACCGACGGGTAGGCCGATCGGCCGCTACTCCGTAGCTGGCGAGCTAGCGGTTAGGCGGAGACGGGAACCCCGCGGAACAGGGCCAGGTCGCCGATCTGGGTGGTGAGCAGCCGAACCCGGTCGGCGATGTTCTCCTTGATCCAGGAAGCGGACGTGACGGCTGAATTCTGAGCCGCTTCGCGGGTCTCCCAGATGCTGATCGACATGACCTTGTGGTTGCCGGCGTCGACCAGTCCGTAGTTCACGAAGCCGGGCTCGCTGACGAACGTCGGCAGAATGCCCTTCTCGACCATGCCGGTCAGCTCGTCGAAGCTGCCCTTCGTGAGGTCGTAGGTGGAAAGTCGGGTGTAACGCATGTCTTGCTCCTTTTGCCCCCGATGCGGCTAAGTCGATACGAAGCGGATTCGCCGTTGGCTCTCCGTCGTTCGAGGGGCCAGAGGATCAGACGATTCGCAGCCTTGCAGCCGTGACCCGTAGTCTAGCATGAAACATCCTGTGATATATTCGACACGGATTCGCTGCGTATATGTACAGGAGCGTTCAGGTGCCACGGATCGAATTCGAAGCCGACAGCGAGGAGCAGCTGCTAGCGCTCGCCTGGCGGTGGGTAATGGGCCCCGCGCGGGAGCCGGGTGAGCTGGTGCCCCATCAGGCAGACCAGGTCGAGCTTCGCCGCAGGCAGCTGGGGGAGGTGCTGAACGCCATCCGAGGCGCCGACAGCCGTCGCCTGCTGCGCGAGGTCGCCGAACTCTCCATGCAGAATGAAGCCCTCGTCCTGGACGCGGACCTTGCCGCGCGCTACGGGAAGCGCACCGGCACCGCGTTCGCCGGGATCGTTGCTGGCCCGAACAAGGTCATGCGACGCATCGGCCGGCGCGACCTAATCACCTGGGATGCAGATGCGCGTGGGTATCGGATGGACTCTGCTGACGCTGAGATCGTCCTCCAGCGCTGGCCGTCCGCCCAATAGCTCGAGGAGCCATGACTCGCGGCCAGCCATGCGCCGATTCCACGCTTTACGAAACAGAGCACCGTCACGTCTATAGCCGCGACTGCGTTCCCCCCTGCAGTCGGGTGTCGGCTCTTTCGCTCCCCCTCGAAAGAGGCCCAGAACCGTGCCCTGGATCAAGCGTTCGCTCCGGGACCCCGACTACCTGACTGGCAGTCTTCCTCCGAGTTCCCTGTACCCGCTGAGGTTGCGGATAGGAGGGTGATTGAGGGCGGTCATGCCGGCAGCTCGCAGGGCTCGCCGCAGGAGACACCGGGACTATCAGGCCTCTGGTGCACGACCGCTCCGCACGTCACCATTGCGGACATGACTGAACTCCAATGGCTGACCCTTGCCTCGCTGGTGATCGGCGCGGTCGAATATGTGCGCGTGCGCAGTCGGCGCCATGCCGCGGATACCGTGGCACGTATGGCCCAGGAGGCGGGCGATTCCGGCCGCCGAGGGCTGACCCGGATATCCCTTGCCTTTCCGCCTGCCGGTGCCGAACGGCGCGGCTATACGCCGGAGTAGCTGGCATCTGCTCTCGGTCAACGGGAGCTCGTGGAATCAACGGCAAGCGAGTCATGCCGGCACCTCAAACGGCTAGTGCCGTCGCCACGAAGAGCAAGAGCGCCTGTTATGGCGGTCTGCTTGTGCTCACGAAGGGCTTGTGGTGGGCGACACTGGACTCGAACCAGTGACCTCTTGCATGTCAAGCAAGTGCTCTAACCAGCTGAGCTAGCCGCCCGCGGTGAGGCGCGATTCTATCAGGGGTTGGAGCCGAATGGCAGATTCGCCAGGGCTCGCTGGCATGCGAGATGCTCCCCGCCGCGCTCAAGTGGCCTTCTTGACGGACCATCCCTCCAGGTGACCCTGCGCACGGTGGGCTGGCTGCTGGTCGCCTATGCGGTCATCGGGGCGGTACTGCTCCTGGTGGCTTTGGTGGTGGGTGGTCCGCTCATGGCACGGGCCGATCGGCTGGCGACGTCGGCATCGGACTCGCTGGACGCGGCGGCAGCCGCGGCGGCATCGGCCGCTGACTCCTTCGACGGCTTCGACGACAGCCTGGCCGATGCGCAGCGCTCCACCGAACAGGCCGCGACGTTGAGCAAGGGAGCCGCGGACACGCTCGACTCGCTGGCGGATGCAATGTCAATCAATGTGCTCGGCAACCAGCCGTTCGTGTCACTGGCCGATGACTTCCGCACCACCGCCGGGCAGCTGCGCGACCTGGGAGGCAGCATGGGAGGCATCGGGCAGGCATTGGCGAACAACCGGACCGACGCTGCCGATGTCGGGACACAGCTGGACCGCCTGGCGAGCGAGCTCGCCTTGCTGCGGGGTGGCGTTGCGGCCGAGCACGGTGGCGCCAGTCCCCCGCTTAGCTGGCTGTTCTACGGATTCCTTGCGTGGCAGCTACTGCCGATGGTCGCGGCCGCGATCGGCGGGCGGCTGCTACTCGCTCGGACTCGCCCCGCCACCGAATAGCGGCACCAGGCGCCGCTTGCGGGCAGGCCGACCGGCCCCCTTCAGCACCGACTGCATCCGCACCAGGCTGATGAGGTAGAGCGCCAGCCCGATGCCGGCGAGCGCCGGCAGCATCCAGGCCTGGAACAGCTGGCCGCGCAGCATGCCGTCTTGCAGCAGGGCAATGGCGTGCGTCACCGGCAGGAAGTACGAGAGCACCTGCACCGGTCCCACGAAGTCCTTGACTGGCAGCACGAAGCCGGAGAAGAAGACCGATGCCAGCAGCACCAGCATGGCCAGCTGCACGGCCATGCGCTCCGAGTCGGCCACCAGCGATATCAGCAGCCCCACGCCGAGCCCGGCAAAGGTGAGCAGCAGGATGACGGCGACCGGCAGCAGGTAGCCGCTGATGACCGGCACGTGCAGCCCATAGATCATGGCCGCGCCGACGGCTGCGGTCGCCAGCAGCGACAGGATCGCGTAGGCCAGGTACTTGCCGGTGAGCACCTCTATCGCGTTCACCGGCGCCACCCGGAACAGGTCCATCTGGCCGCTGAGCCGCTCCCGGACCATGGACAGCGCCGACAGGGTGATGGCCAAGTGCTGGATGACCAGCGCCAGCACGGCGGGGCTGAAGAAGTTCAGCACGCTCACCGTCGATGGCGCGATGTTCTTCGTCACCGCGGTGGTCGGATGCGCGATCAGATCCGGCGACACGTTCGTCCCGCTAAGGTCGATGCCCTGCCCCGCCACGCGTTTGATGATCTCAGCGTTCAGGGCGCTCACCATGCTGGCCACCGCCAGATTCGCGAGCTGGTCGTAGACCGGATCCACCTGGTTCCAGGCGACCAGGATCTGCGCCTGCTTGCCCTTCTCCAGCTGCTGCGTGGCGCCAGGCGGGACCTGCACCATCAGGTCGGTCTGCCGGTCGCGAAGCCGATTGGCCGCGGCATCGGGATCTGTCGTAACCGAGACCACGTCAATGCGTCCCGGTGCCAGGTTCTCGTAGAAGCCCGCATCGTCCGGCAGCTCCGAGTTCTCCGGGACCACCACCTCGGTGGTGAACGGCCGCCGGGTGCCGTTGTAGCCCAGGCCGAAGATCAGCATGATCAGGAACGGCCCGATGACCAGCGCCGCCAGGATGCCGGGCCGGCGAATTGTCTCGCGCAGCTCCTTGCCCAGGAACGATGTGACCCGCACCAGGCTGCGCCACAGATCACGCATCGGCGTGCTCATCCTCGGCGTTGTCGCTGCCATTGCTGTTCTGCGCCGTCCGGCGCGCCACCAGCTCCGTGAAGACGTCGTCGAAGTTGGGCTGGTACTCCTGCAGGCTGGTAAGGCCCACGCCCGCCGCGTTCAGCGCATCGGTCACGCGGGGGCTGGCGGCGCCGGCGTTCTCGACGACCAGCACCAGCCGGCGTGGGCCTGCCTGGCGGACGGAGGTGACGCTGGCAACGTTGGCCAGCACGTCGGGGTCGACCGGCCGGTCCGCCTCCAGCTGCAGCACGTCACCGCCATAGACGCTGCGACGCAGGCCCTGCGGATCCGAGAGCGCGACGAGCTCCCCGTCGATCAGCAGCGCGACGTTGTCGCAGTATTCCGCCTCCGCGACGTACTGGGTGGTGATGAGCAACGTGCGCCCCTCATCGCGCATCTGCCGCAGCTCGTCCCAGATGGAGCGGCGCAGGATCGGGTCGAGCCCGGCCGTCGGCTCATCGATGAACAGGACGCTCGGCTCGTGGACGATGGCGCAGGCAAGCTCCAGGCGGCGCCGCTCCCCGCCCGAAAGGTTGCGCGCCAGACGATTGCGCTTATCCCACATGTCCACCACCGAGAGCGCGCGCTTGATGCGCCCGCCGCGGCCGAACCACGAGATGCCATACAGCGCGGCCACGAAGCCCACGTTCTCCCTGGCGGTAAGGTCCGGGTACAGCGAGAAGGACTGGGGCATGTAGGCGATCCGCTCCCGCGTCCGGGTGGTGAAGCGCAGCGGGTCCTCGCCGAGCACCCGGATGGTGCCCTCGGAGGGGTGCAGCGTGCCGGTCAGCATGCGGATCGTGGTCGTCTTGCCCGAGCCGCTTGGCCCGATGAGCCCCAGGATGGTGCCGGCCGGCACCTCCATGCTCAGCTCGTGGACCGCCACCATGCTGTCGAATCGCCGGCTGACTCCGGACAGGCCGATGACAGCCTCTTCGCTCGTCACGCGCCGGCTCGAATGCAAGCGGCGTGCCGCTGCCGGCACGCCGGGTCAGTCGGTCAGCGGTCCCACTCGTACGACTTGCGCACTACACCCAGAACGCGCTGGATCTCGGCCCGATAGCGGACGCCGGACGCGTGTCGCTCCAGCCAACGGAGGTAATCCGGATCCGACTCTGCCAGCTCCTCGATGCTTCGGCCCGCGTAGTGCCCGAAATCCAGCACTGTTGGGTCGAACGACGCCTTCTCCGGACCTGGGCCGACCGGCTTCTGGCGGTCGATGTCGATGTGGAATGCTCGCTGATCGTCGCCCGAATCCGCCATGGTCCGCCTCCGAAACGGGCGCTCGGTCGCCCGGCTGGCGGGCATCCTACGCTCGCCGGGAAGGGCTCGCAATGTCATTTCGACGTCAGCCGATGGGCACATCGTGCCCCGCGACCAGGGTGAGCACGGAACGCACGTTGGCGAGGTCGTCGTCGCCCTTCAGGAGCCGCTCCAGCGGCACGTTCAGGACGGCCAGATCCGCCGCCGCGCCGGGGCGTAGATGGCCGCGATCGGGCCACGCTCCTGCCGCCGCCGCGCCGCTGGTGTAGCCGGCGAGCGCCGCCGGCATCGTGAACGCGTGCTCCGGATGCCAGTCCGGCGTCCCATCGCCGGCAAGGCGGCGGTGTACCGCGGCATACATGCCGAGCCACGGGTTCGGCAGCTCGATTGGTGCGTCAGATCCGAAGGCGAAGCGAGTGCCGGCGTCCCGCAGCGCGGCCCAGGGATAGGCCCGGTCGGCGCGATCGGCCCAGCAGCCGTCCACGAGGCCGCGATCCGAGGCGCAGTGGATGGGCTGGATGCTGGCGGTGACGTCCGCCGCCGCCAGGCGTCCTGCATCTGCCAGGCGAAGCAGCTGGAGATGCTCGATCCGATCAGGTGGTGCGCCGTCCTGGCGGGGCGGTCCTGCCTCCAGGACGTCCAGGACGGTTGCCGCTCCCCGATCGCCGATGGCATGGATTGCCAGGCTGATCCCGGCGTGCCGGCCGGCAATGACGATCCGCGCCAGCTCGGCGGCATCCAGCCGTGCAATGCCGGTGTCAGGCTCGCTGCCGCAGGTGTAGGGCTCGAACAGTGCCGCGGTCCGCGACCCCAGCGCCCCGTCGATGAAGGCCTTGGCCCAGCCAATGTTCAGCGTTCCCTGGCCATCGACCGGATCGCCGGTGCGCACCCCCAGACCAGCAGCCGCCCCGATGGCAGCGGCGGGCAGGTTGACCGTCAGCCGCAGCCGTCCGTCGGGGATGTGGCTCTGCAGAAGAATGGAGGCGCTCTCTCCAAGTGCCGCGTATGGTCCACTGCCACCATCGGCGGTGGCATCTCCAGCGTCGACGGCCGCGGTCACGCCGTACGACGCAAGCTCGGCGAGCGTCTGATCGAGCGCCTCGTCCAGGCCGCCGGCGTCGTCGCCCGCGGCGACGCGATCGAAGGCGTCGGCGGCCCGCTCCCGGAGAATGCCGTTCGGGTGGCCGCTCGCGTCATGCTCGATTCGGCCGCCATCCGGATCCGGCGTGCGCTCGTCGATCCCCGCCACGGCCAGCGCCGCCGAAGACGCCCAGGCCGAGTGCTTGTCGTGGCTCCACAGGAGCGCGGGCCGACCCCCGATGGCCGCCTCCAGCGCGTCGGGATCCGCGGCCCGCAGCACCGCATCGTGCCAGCCGAAGCCGCGCAGCCACTCCCCGGGGGCCAGCCGCGCGGCGGCCTCGCGCATGACGGCAACCAGCTGTTCGGGTGACGTAGCCTCATCCAGGCGCACCTGGCGGCGGGCGATGGCCATGCCCATGAGGTGCAGGTGAAAGTCGCACAGTCCGGGGACGACCGCCGCCGGGCCCGCCTCAACGAGCCTGGCACCGGGAATGGCCGCACCGGTCACCTCGCCACGCGTCCCAACGGCGACCACGCGACCATCGGCCAGTCCTATGGCCTCCGCGGTCTCGACTCCCTGCGGATGGGCCGCGACCACGACCTGGCCGGTCACCACGGTGGAGGCGCGCGGCGTCGTCATCGGGCCAGGTCAGGCGCTGGTGGGGGCGCGAGGCGTGCGCACGAAGTCCGTGGAGCTCGGTCCGACAGCAATCTTCAGCAGTGCCGCCGGCACGATCAGCAGCCAGTGCGAGAGGAACAGCGCTCCGCGCAGGGCGCGGCCGAGGTGCGAGAGGGCGGCGCCGCCACGCGCCGACAGCCCGGCCACCGCCAGGAGATAGGTGCCCAGCCCATAGCCGATGAACAACGTGATCGGCACGGCCCAGTTGGCCGGCTGGGGCAAGGGAATTGTCAGCAGGCTGGCCGCGATGGAGGCCACGAACACCGGCGGGATGAGGAACTCGCCGATGAACAGCACGAAATCGAGCCTGCGGCCCAGGGGAAGCCGCGAGTTCGCGACGAGACCGGGTCCGTGCTCGATCAGCCGGCGCAGGCTGCCTTCAGCCCAACGCAGCCGCTGCCGCCACAGGTGCCCGATGCGCTCCACGGCCTGCTCCACGACCTGGACGTCGGGCGCCAGCACGACACGCGCCCCCGTCGCGGTGAGGCGCGTCGAGAGGTCGAGGTCCTCGGTCAGGGCCCGATCAGGCCAGCCGCCCGCCGCGTGCAGCGCGTCCACCCGCACGAACATGCCGTTGCCGCGCAGCTCGGCAGTTCCATCGCTGGCCCAGCGCCCACACTGGCTGGCCATGTCCATCAGCTGCTCCTCATCCTGGGCCGCCGCGAGCCAGGCGTGGCGCCGATTGCTGGCACGCCGCTGGACCTGCAGCGCGGCGGCGTCCGGGTCCCGTGCCCATGCGGCCATGGCGGAGCTCAGGAATCCCGGCGAGACGCGCGAATCCGCGTCCAACACGGCCACGACCTCCCCGCGCACCTTCGGCATGGCCCAGGCCAGGACCGCACCCTTGGTGGCAGGGCCGCTGTCCGGCTCACGCCGGACCACGCGGGCGCCGGGTGCGGCGGCTGCGGCTCGTGCGGCCGTCTCGTCGGTGCTGCCGTCATCGACGATGAGCACGTCGTAGCGCGGCGTCCCCGGAACTCCATAGTCCTGGGCGGCCAGGTCGGCCGCAATCCCACCGATCACGCCCGCCTCGTCGGCGGCGGGCACGACGACCGTGATCCAGGGCAGCGGCGACGGAAGCGTGTCGTGCCCCGCCCGGAACGAGCGCCGCATGATGCGCCAGCCCTGCCAGGCCAGGTATCCCACGTAGAAGAGCGACAGCAGGATGGCGCCCTGCAGCAGCCGGGCAACGAGGACCGAGGTGATCGAAAGCCAGCCGACGATTCCCGCGGCGACGAGGATGGCTCCGGCCAGGAGCCTACCCCTCATGTTCGGCGGCTACCCCCGTTGGACCGGAGGGACCCGGAGGATCTGACGGGCTGGCCGAGCCGGACGGGCTGGCCGAGCCAGTCGACTTGTGGTGCAGCCCGGACGCGGCATTGTGCCGCCACGAGGCAATCCCCGCCGCCAGCGTGGCGAGGCCCAGGATGCCCATCACCACCGGGATGCCGGCGCCCTTGAACACGATGTTCAGCAGGTCGGCGGCGGCAGGAGCGATCAGCACCGGCAGGAACGAGCTGACGGAGAGCAGCGTATTGAGGATCCCGAAGATGCGGCCTCGAACGCCGGTCGGCAACTCCTCCTGCAGGGCGGTCTGCGAGGGGATTGCCACGAAGGCGTACTCGACCCCCGCCGTGACGGCAATGACCACCACCAGCGCAATGAGCGAGATGATCGGCGACAGCGCCTGCGGCAGGTTGTTCTCGATGGGGCTGATGGCAGGGCCCAGCCAGGTGGTCACCGGCTTCACCAGCGCCAGGCCGATGAGGGTGACCCCCATTGCCACCAGGCCGAGGTCGATGACCAGGCGGCGCGGGAGTGCCTTGCCGTAGGCGTTCAGGAACAGGATGCCCATCACCGCGCCCAGCCCCGCAGGGCCCATGATGAAGAAGAAGTCCTGCGGACGCAGGTGCAGGATGTCGGTCGCGAACCCCGGGCCGATGGCGCCCATGACCCCGATCAGGCTGGCGGCGATCCCCAGGTACGCCAGCGACCAGGCGATGCGCCGGTTCTCGCGCACGAAGCCGATGCCCTCGCGCACCTCGTCGACAACGGCGCGCAACGCATGCGCGGCGGTGGCCGGTGCCGGCAGCGCCACGCGCTCGGGACGGCAGGCCGGCAACGGGATGATGGCCGCCGCCGCCAGGCCGAACATGACGGCAACCACCACGTAAACGGTGCTTGCGCCCGCCGTGGTGAGCAGCAGCGGGCCCAGGAAGCCGAATCCGATTGCGAAGGTGGCGTTGACCGTCAGCACGAAGACCGAATTCGCGGCCAGCAGGTTGCGTCGGTCCACGATGCGCGGGATTGCGGTCAGCTCCGCGGGCGCGAAGAAGGCAGTCACCGTCGCGATCAGCAGGTTGATGAACAGGATCAGCGCCACGTTGGTCCCGACGAAGATGAACAGGACCGTGCCGCCGGCACGGAGGACGTTGGAGGCGAGCATGATCAGCCGCGCGTCGCTGCGCTCCACGAAGACGCCTGCGACGGCGCTGAAGATGACCGCCGGCACCAGGAACGTCAGGATCAGCACCGCGTTGGCGGTATTCGACCCTGTGGCCGATACGACCGTGGCCATCAGCGCGGCGAGCACCATGTTGCTGGCCAGCTGGCTCAGCAGCTGCGCAGTCCACAGCAGGACGAACCCGCGGTTGCCGAAGACGTTGCCCGCGCCCGACAGGTCCTGGCTGCCGATATCCTGCGGCAGTTCCAGGTGGGTCACGCGCCGTGCTCCAGGTGAGCCAGGTAGCGCCGCTCGACGTCCAGCCGGTCCATCAGGATGCGGTGGCCGCAGCCTGCGCAGACCAGGCCGATATCGGCCCCGATGCGCTGGACGCGCCATTCGTGACTGCCGCACGGATGTGCCTTGCGGAGCTTGATCAGGTCGCCAACGCGCAGCTCGACTGCGGCCATCGTCACGCGCCGCTCTCCGCCGCTGTGGCCCCCGTGAACGCGAAGCCGCCGATGCGCAGCGCCGGCACGCGCGCGTTGATGCCGCTGTACTCGGCGCCCACCATCTTCGTCTCCGCCCCGATGGCCGCGATGCGGCTGAAGGCCGCGGGGATCTCCTCCGTGAAGCGCAGGTTGCGCACCGGGCGCACGATGCGGCCGTGCTCGATCAGGAACGTGCCATCCTTCGTCATCCCGGTCAGCACGGCCTTGCGGGGATGGACGATGTTCACGTAGTGGAAGCGCGTCACCCACAGGCCACGCTCGATGGACGACAGCATCGCGTCCTTGGAGGATGAGCCGGGCGCCATGAACAGGTTCCAGGCCATGGGGCCGAACGTGTTGGGCGCTGGAAGTGCGTGGCCGGTGGAGGCGACCCCGGCGCGCCGCGCGCTGGCCGAGTCATGGACGAGGCCGGTGGCCACTCCATCGGTCACCAGGTCGACCCGCTGCTTGGCGACACCCTCGTAGTCGGTCGCGCTGGGCAGGCCGGTGGGATCGTTGCCGTCGTCCCAGATGCGGACATTGCTGCCCATGACCTGCTTGCCCAGCTCCATGAAGGAGCGTCCCTCCTCGACGGCCAGCGCGGAGAAGCCCGCGTAGGACAGGTACTCGAGGATGGTCTGGACGGCGTACTCCTCCAGCACGACGTCGTACGCGCCGGGCTCCAGGTCCGACGCACCGGCCGATCGAGCGGCCTTGTCGGCGGCCTCCGCCCCTACCTCCATGGCGTCAATGGCGGCGATGTCGCTGTTGATTGCCTGGGCATAGCCCGATGCGCCGTCCTCGCCGGTCATCACGGTCAGCAGCTTTGCCTGCGTGGTCGTGTGCCGGGAGCGCAGGCCGTTGGTGTTGGCAATGGCGATCGTGCTCGCGTCGGTCGAGAAGGCGCCGCTGGCCACCAGGTCGTCCGCCTGCGCGGCCGCGATCACCGCACGCGCGCCTTCCGCGCGGCGGTCAGCCTCGGCTTCGGCGGTGGCGGCCACGTAGCCCAGGTCGCTCTCCCCGCAGCCGGCATCCGCGCCGGCCAGCGGCGGCAGCTCGGGGTTCGGTGCGGAGCGGCGGCAGATCTCCTGCGCGCGGCTGACGACCTCGGCGATGCCCTGGTCGTCGAGCCGGTTGGTGCTGGCCACGCCGGTGCGACCACCGGCCACGACTCGTACGCGAAGGCTGGCATCGTGCTCGGACACGTTCTGGTGGATGCGCGAGTTGGCGAATCGGGTCAGGGCGGCGTCGCGCGCCAGGTAGACGGCCTCCGCCTCGCCGCGCGCCAGCCGCAGCGCCAGGTCCAGGACCTCTTCCGGTGCCGCACGGCGGTCGACGTGGCTGGCTACCACCGGCCCACTCCGACGCGCACGTTGCGGAAGCGGGCCGGCGCCGCACCGTGGCCAACGCGATGCGTCTGCATGGGCTCACCCTTGCCGCAGTTCGGCACGCCCCACAGCTGCCACTCCGACGGGCTGCAGACGGCGTCGCAGCTGCCCCAGAACTGCGGCGTGATGCCGGTGTAGGTCGGGTTCTTGACCATCTCGGCCAGCTTGCCGTGGCGAATGCGCCAGCCGATCTGCGTCCCGAACTGGAAGTTGAGTCGACGGTCGTCGATGCTCCACGACCGGTTGGTGCTGATGAACAGGCCGTCGTCGGTATCGGCGATGAGGTCCTCCAGCGTGCCCGCCTCGCCGGGACGCAGGTTCACGTTGGTCATCCGGATGAGTGGGATCACGTTCCAGCCAGACGCGCGGCTGGACCCCATGCTGCGCCGCCCGATGATCGGCGCCGTCTCGCGGCTGGTCAGATAGCCCACGAACTCGCCGCCCGACACGATGGGCACGTTCTGGGCAGGGACTCCCTCGTCGTCATAGCCAAAAGTGCCCAGCCCGCCTGGCGCGGTCGCATCGGCGTCGATGTTCACGTGCTCGCTGCCGTAACGCAGCGAGCCGAGCTTGTCGAGCGTAAGGAACGACGTGCCAGCGAAGCTGGCCTCCATGCCGAGCACGCGGTCGAGCTCGATGGGATGACCGCACGACTCGTGGACCTGCAGCGCCATCTGCGAAGAATCGATCACCAGAGTTGTGACCTCCGATGGGCAATCTTCGGCGCTGAGCAGCGCCACCGCCTCCTCGGCAATGCGCTGCGCGTTCTGTGGCAGCTCCATGGCACGGACCGCCTCGAATCCGCCGGTCACATGCTGGCCACCGGCGGAATTGGGCCAGCTTCGCACCTGCTGCTCGCCGTCGCCGAGGGCGGTGGCCTCGATCCCCGCGCCGGCCTCGGCCAGCTCCTGCTCGATCCGCGCTCCCTCGCTCGATGCGAACGTCTTCCGCTCGCGCGCCGCCTCAACCGTCCCCTCGCGCACGGCTATGCCCTTCACCGCGCCCATGGCCGCATCGGCCTCGAACAGGATCCGTAGCTTCTCGTCGACGGACACCGCGAACGGATCCTCGCCCACCGGCGTGGCGTAATGGTCGACCTGTGCCGGGGTGTCGTCCAGGACCACCGGCTCGCCGCCGGCCAGGCCGCTGGCCCGCGCGATGTCAACAGCCTCCTGGGTGACGCGCTCGACCTCGCGAGGCGTCATCACCGCCGAACCGGCGAAGCCCCACGCCCCGTCCACAAGGACGCGCACGCCAAAGCCGGTGGATAGGTTGGAGGAAGCGGCCTCGAGCGCCCCGTTCTTGACGGTGAGCGATTCGCTCTCGCGCTCGCTGATGCGGATGTCTGCATAGCCGGCGCCCGCTCGCTGCGCAGCGTCGAGGGCGTGGTCAATGAGGTCGTTCATGGCAACCTGAGTGCGGAATCACGGTCCATGCCGCCGGGCCGCGATGGCGCACGATGCGCGGCGGGACGCCGGGCCACTCTACGGCCTGCGCGCGAGGGGGGTCAACCGAAGCCGGGCTTCGCAGCACCTCATTCGGTTGGCTGCGCGACCTGGGGGGCCAGCGACAGGCCCGTGGCGGGCAGCACGATGTCGCTGGATTGCGTCGCGACGATGGACGCGTCGATGAACTGCTGGAGCTGAGCGATGATCCCGCCGGGCCGCTGCATGGTGGACAGCAGCCCGTCCGGCGATCCGATGGCGCTCAGGACAAAGCTGCGGCCGACCTGCTGGCCGTCGACCAGCAGCGACACGGGGCCTTGTACCGCCACTGAGCGGTTGGTGATGCGGATGTCGTCCACGGCCAGCGCCTCCGCCCCTGCATTCCGCAGCTCGTTCAGCAGGTCGTTGAGGGCGATCGCATCCAGGTCGCCATTCACGGTCAGCACGATGCCCTGGCCCTCGACCGGGGCGAGACCGCCGAAGGCATCGACCCGTCGAAGCTCCTCCCGGGTGACGTCGATGGCGCTCTGTCCCTGGGTGCCCGCCTCGCTGTACTGCCGCACCGTCTCGCGCAGGTCGCTCAGCGCGGATCGCAGCTCCCGGTTGCGCTGCGAGAGCTGGTCGACCAGCTGCGAAAGCTCCTGCGCCGAAAGGGTGCTGATCTCGGTGGGGCGTGCCTGCGAGCGCAGCTGCCCAACCAGCAGGACGCCAATCAGCAGCGCCACCGCGAACAGGCTCACCTGCGCCAGCCAGCTCCTCACTTCGCGTCGCCCTCTGGCACGGCCCAGCGCAGCCTGGTGCTGCCGATGAAGGCCGGCAGCCGCAGGTCGCCCGACGCCTGGGCCGCGAACTCCAGGCCGAAGAAGTCGATCCGATGCGCCACGCGCCCCACGAAGGCCGGATGGGCCTGGAACCGATCGAGCAGCCCATCACTGCCAACGGCCTCGATCCGGAATGGCGGAGACAGGAACGCAGTGTTGACCAGGACCGAAGCGCCCACGCCGTAGATGGACGAGCTGGCCACCAGCCGCTCTCCGTTGATGGCGATTGCCTCGGCCCCTGATGCCCACAGGGCGGTCACGATGTCGCGCAGGTCGTCGACCAGCACGATGAAGTTCGCCGGATTCTCCCCGGCAGGGACGACGCGCTTCGAATCGGCGATCTCCACCACCACCCCGGGCCCGTGGACGGCGGTCAGGCCGGTGGCCAGCCGCGCGGCCCCGAGCTGCTTGTTGAGCTCGTCCAGCGCGGCCGAGCTGGTGGTCGATTCGGCCTGGAAGCGCTGCACATCGGCCTGTGCCGCTTCCACCTGGCCGCGCAGGTCGTTCTGCTCCGCCTCCAGCCCCGACACCTGGCGCGACAGCGTCTGCTGGGCCGAGGTGGTGAATGCCTCGCGCGCCAGCGAGCTGTTCCACTGGATGGCGCCCACGAATCCGACAACGCACAGGGCGGCGGCGATGGAGATGGCCCAGCCGGCATGCGGGCGGCGTCGCTCGCGAGCCGCCGCCGTCACCGCTCCGTCCCCGGGGCGCGTACGCGCTGGGTCGCCCACCAGGTCGCCGTGCCGCCGGCCACCAGCAGCAGCACCACCACCAGCACGACCCAGCCGAGTGGCCAGCCATCGCCGGGCGAGCCCGCGGGCGCCGTGCCCGGCTGCGCAGGCTGGGTGGCTGCCGTGCCGTTGCCGGGCTTGCGGACGTCGGATGGCTTGATGGGCGCAGGCTCGACCCGCGTCGGCTCATCGGCTCCGAACTCGCGGTAGAAGTCGGCGTACAGCTGGCTGGCGGGCACCCCGCTGGCGGCCTTCAGGGCCTCGTCGTCCGAAGCACCCGCGCGGTAGGCGCTGGCAAGGCGCGCGATGGACGGCCGCCCATACGTGCGGATCAGCATGTCGACCATGGTGGTGCCCATTGCGTACGACAGACTGGACCCTCTGCTGCCAAACGGGAAGTCATACGTGATCGCATCGAACGAGAAGAGGCCGCCGCCATCGGCTTCCGCCTGGACGATGGGCCGCTGCGCGTCCGCCGACTGCTGCTCCGACCAGGTTGCCAGCCCCTCGTTCAGCCACTTCGCCGGCTCATGCAGCGGGTTGCGGGTGGCGTCGCTGAACACGACGTGTGTGACCTCGTGGACGATGGTCGTGTCCAGGTAGTGGCTGGAGCCCGCGCCCAGCCACATGAAGATGGTCCTGATCTCCGGGAAGGTGGCGGCGCCGAACCACTCGCGGGCGCCCGGCCCCAGGGCGCCGAAGAAGTCGTCGCGCGAGTCGTACACGAAGATGTCCACCGGCCCCGAGATGTCGTGGTCGAGCAGCTGCTCGGCCCGCAGCGCCCCACCAGCGGACAGCTCGCCCAGGCGTCGCGCCGTCGCCTCGGATCCGCCATACCAGTGAACGGTAGCCTTGCCGATCAGCGCGGAATGCCAGTCCAGCCCTGGCCGGTCGTCGTCATAGAGCAGCGTCCGCTCTGGGCTGACCGTCACTTGCCCGCCCTGCGTCGCGCGCCAGCGATACCCGATCCTGGTGTTCGGTGTCACGTACCGCTTCGTAGCGTCCCATGTGTAGTCGGCGTGGTCGCCACTCACCGCCGCCGGTGTCACCAGTGTCGCCTCCGACCCGGGGAAGCGCAGCAGCAGCTCCACGCTGTCCGGCGCCCCGCCGTCCAGCGCGACGTGGAAGGTCATCTGACGGCCGTACGTCGCAGCCGCGCTGGAGGGACCGAAGCCCGTGAAGCCGAGGACGGTGGCAGCAGATGCCACCAGCAACTGCCCTGCGATGGCGCTCGCCAGGAGCAGCCGCGTCAGCCGTCCCATGACACCCGCCCGAAGTCCAGGATGCCCACCGTCAGGTTGCCCAGCCCGCGCAGCCCGGGTCGCACCAGCCACCAGCTGGTCGGGTATGACCACGGGATCAATGGGGCCTGTTCGTCGACGTAGGCGTCGACATCGGCGTAGGCCTTTGCCTCTCCAGCGTCAGTGGCGGCCGATGAGGCGTCCTGTAGCAGCTGCACGAACCGGTCGTCCTGCCAGTGCCCGTAGTTGCTTGCCGCGTTCGGCAGCAGCAGCAGCGAGTAGAGGGCATAGGGCGAGGGGTAGTCCGCGATCCAGTCGATCGTGTAGATCTGTGGCGGCTGCTGCTCCAGGGCCGTCAGGTAGTCGCCGAAGTCCCGCCCCTCGACCGAGAACGTCAGGCCCAGCTCGGTGCGCCAGGCGTCCACGGCGGGAGCCACGCCCAGGCCGCCATCGCCGACGGTGATGGTGCCCAGGTCTGCGCGATCGGAGTAGCCGGCCTGGTCCAGCAGGTCTCGAGCACGCGCAACGTTCACGGAGTACTCATCGCGCATGCCATCTGGCCAGAGTGCCGGCGGCACGATGCTGGACGCCGGCGTGCTTCCGTTCCCCTCGGCCAACGGCACGAGCCGCTGGCGGTCCAGTGCCAGGGCGAATGCCTCCCGCACCCTGGCGTCATCGAAGGGCGGCCGCGAGGTGTCGAAGCCGAAGTACTGGACGCTCAGCGAGGCGCCTTCGTGCAGGGCGGGACCGAAGTCGCGGTCGTAGGCCATCCAGCTCGCACTGAAGGCTCCGACGCCGACCAGGTCGACGGAGCCATCGGCGTAGGCCGCAACTCCATCCGACTCGACCGAGATGAGCCAGTCGATCTCGCGCATCAGCGGGGCGCCGGCCACGTAGCGCGGATTGGCCTTCAGCACCAGCCGCGTGTCGTCCATGCTGTCGGTGACGTATGGACCTGACCCCACGAAGCCGTCCACCTTCTGCCAGTCCGCGGAGGCATCGGCCGCGGGCGGCACCACGAAGGTGGTGGGCGTGGCCGTGATGGCCGGGAAATAGCCGGCCGGATGGCGAAGGTGCACGACCAGCGTGGCAGGATCCGACGCCTGGATGCCCACCTGGTCCTCGGAACCACCCGCCAGGCGCTCGGCGGCTCCGGTGATCACGTTCAGGACGTCCGGCGCGCTGCTATGGGTGGCCGGGTCCAGCAGCCGCAGCCAGGATCGTCGGACGTCCTCTGACGTGAGCGGAGTGCCATCGGAGAAGGTCAGGCCTTCGCGCAACGTGAAGGTGTATGTCTTGCCGCCGTCGCTGATGGTCCATCCCTGTGCCAGGGAGGGGTACGGCTCGCCGTTCTCGTCGAGGCGGGTCAGCCCGGCGTAGAGCTGCAAGAGGAGCTGGACGTCGCCGGCGTCGGCGATGCGGGCAGGATCGAGGGTCTTGACCTCGCCGCCCAGATAGCGGAGCACGACCGTGGAGGCGTGCGCCGTCTCCGCGGGCAGCGAGGAGGTCAGGGCAACGGCGAGCACGGCGACCCCGACAACCAGGCGGGTCCACGGGCCCGCCGAGGTCAGGCGGGGCATGCGACGGCTAGTATAGGTCGGCTGTGCACCAGCCCCACGAGCACAAGTTTCAGCCGCAGCCGGCCGGCAGCCTCAGCCTTCGCCAGTTCGTGGAATCGCTGCGACGCTGGACGCCCGAGATGCGCCAGGTGGCCCAGATCGCGCTCACCAGGAGCGAGGCCGAACGCAGCCAGTACCTGCAGCAATTCCACGCCGGCCATCACGAGCGCTCCGCGGGAGTGATGGATTCCTTCATCCGCTGGGCCTACTCCGACCCCAGGCTGGACCACGTTCCCGCCCTGATGGCAGACCTCGAACGGCCCGATGCGGACTACGCCCAGGCCCTCCACCACGAGGCAGACGTCCTGGTGCGGATGCGGGCAGAGGGCAAGACGGCGGCCCAGCGCGTGCACGACTACCTGATGCTGCTGGGCATGGAGGGCGCGGAGCCGGTGCGCATGGCGATCGCGTCGCTCCTGCCGCCTGGGATCCCGGAGGCTTCCGTGGTCGCCACGATCCGGCAGATGCGGCGCCGCTGGCTGGAGCTGTACGGCGATGACCCATTCTTCGCCGAGGACTGAAGCTTTCCGGCACGCGGTCTGCACCAGCGGTGCTTGACGAAGAAGCAGCGAAGGGGAGATCAGGAATGCCGGAGATGAGCACCCGCGAGCGTGACAAGCTCGACAAGGACCAGTTTGCCTACGTCGACAAGGATGGGGGCGAGCACCTGCCCATCAACGACGAGGAGCACGTGCGCAATGCCATGGCGCGCTGGAACCAGACCGATTTCGACAGCAAGTCGGCCAAGGACGAGGCCGCCCGCAAGATCATCCGCGCCGCCAAGCGGCACGACATCGAGGTCGACGAGGACTCGGACGTCGCCAGGGCCGCGCGCTGACGCGAAGCTGATCTGAGCTCAAGGCGGGCCTCGCGGGCCCGCCTTCGTATACTCGCGGCATCGTCAGCCGCACGCTCGCCGCACGGACCTCCGCCGCCCTCCTCGTCCTGCTGCTCGCCACGCTGGCGGTCCCCGCGGTAGCCGGCGCGCACAGCGAGCTGGTCTCGTCCGATCCGCGGGCGAATGCCAGCCTGGCCACGGCGCCCAAGCAGCTGACGCTCACCTTCAGCGAGGCGATCGACCCGTCGTCTGCCACCGTCTCGCTGCTGACCGAGGAGCAGGTCGTGGTGCCGCGACTCGGCTCCCTGACCCTCGACGCCTCCGACACGACGGCCACGATTGCGCTCCCCCACCTGGGTCCTGGCGTGTACACGGTCAACTACCAGGTCGCTTCCGCCGACGACGGGCATGTCACCAGCGGCATCTTCGCGTTTCTGGTTGATCCCAGCGGCACCCAGGCTCCGCCCATCACGCCAACCAGCTCCACATCCCTGTCCTCAGGCCTTGACGAGGTGCTTGCTCGCTGGCTGGCGCTGGCCGCGGTGATCGTTTTCGTGGGAACCCTCATCTTCTGGCTGTTCTCCGCCCGCCCCGCCCTTTCCCTCGTTGGGCGCTCGGGAATCAGCGCGCCGTGGGCAGCGATCGGACTGGCCGGCGCGGCCGCGCTGCTCGGGCTGGTCGCGTACCTCCTGCTGGCCGCGCGTCCATTGGAGGAGGGCCACCATGCGGCCGGCAGCGCAACGTTCCCGCTGGACGTCGCGGGGCCGTTCGGCTGGACGCCCTTCGCCATGGCGATGCGGGTGGCATTGCTCGGGGCAGTGTGTGGCTGCGTGCTGGCCGCGAGCCGCTGGCTCGGCACGGCGCAGGTCCGGCGGCGTGACGCAGCGCGAGGGGTCGACGATCGCGGCTGGCTGCTGGCCACGCTGGGCGCCGGCCTGCTGACGATGGGCGGTCTGAGCCTGGCCGGGCACCCCGCCGCCGAGGGCGGTGCGCTGCTCGGTCTGATGGACCTGGCCCACCTGGTGGCGGTGGCAGCCTGGATCGGCTCGCTCGCCGGCATCATCCTGCTCGCGCGCCGGGAACGGTCGGCCGTGGGCGACGCACTCCGCCGGCATTCACGGCTGGCCCTGGTGGCCGCGCCGGTGGTCGTCCTCAGCGGCCTCGCCAACTCGCCGTTGCTGCTTGGCGATGCGCGCGAGCTCGTGGCCAGCGGCTACGGCAACAGCCTGCTGGCCAAGGCGCTCCTGTTCTGCGTGGCGGCCGGCATCGGCGCGGTGAACCATTTCCTGGCCCGGGCCGGCAGCGTGCGACGCGCGCTCCGGTTGATCGGAGCGGAGCTGGCGGTCGGTGCGTTGGCCATCCTGGCGGCCGCCAACCTGGTGACCGGCCTACCATCGGCGGATCGC
This sequence comes from Candidatus Limnocylindria bacterium, assembly GCA_036265975.1. GTDB lineage: Bacteria > Chloroflexota > Limnocylindria > QHBO01 > QHBO01 > DASSCW01. The sequence goes on along the minus strand of DATAOD010000056.1, from coordinate 3,066 downwards.
CAGCCGGAGCTGGCGCTGCCGGCGCTCACCACCGCCCACCTCTATGGTCAGGGTCCGGCCTCATCGGTGCACGTCTCGGTGGACCTGCCGGCGCCGGGAACGCAGCGCTACCAGGTGGGCGTGGCGAAGGTCAAAGACAGCCAGCCGCGCACCGACGTGCAGCGCGTCGTGCTGGAGTTCACGCCACCGGCGGGCTCCGACCTTGCTGCCAGGCGCGTGCGGCTCAACCCCAGCCCGGATCCGTCATTCTTCGGCGTCACCGGCGCCTACACCCCGGTCGTCGGCGAGTGGGGGCTGGACGTCGTGGTGCGGCGCAAGGGCGTCGGCATCGGCGATGAAACGATTCATTTCTCGGTGCCGGTGCGCGAGCCACGGCCCGCCGAGCGGGTCCCACCTGCCGATACGGGCATCGGGGTCCCGGGGCCGCTGGCCCTGACCTGGCAGTGGCTGCCACACGGCCCGGCGGGCTGGCTGCTGGTCGCCGTGCTGCTGGCCGGCTGCATTGCCCTCGGGCTGCTGGCTCGCCGACGTCCCGGGCCGGGACTTGCCACGGCGCGAGCAGGACTGGTGGTGATCACGGTGGTCATCGGCCTGTCCATCGGCTCGCGGGCGGTGGTGAACGCCGCAAACCAGGTACCGGCCGCCGCCCAGGCGAAGCGCAACCCCGTCGATGTCAGTGAAGCATCGGTCGAGGACGGGCTGAACCTGTACCGGGCAAACTGCCAGGCCTGCCATGGGCCCGATGGCGACGGCGAGGGCCCCACCGCGCTGCAGGAGGGACTGGTGCTGGAGCCGCTCACCAAGGTGCTGCCTGGCGTGACCGACGGCGAGATCTTCTATCGGATCAAGGTCGGGACTGTCGGCAGCGGCATGCCCGGCTTCGCGAGTACGCTATCGGACAGCGACCGGTGGGACATCGTGAACTACCTTCGCCATGCAACGCCCTGAGAAAGGAACGGAGCCGATGCGTGCTGCGCCTCGGGTTGTGTCACCGTGCGTCGTGGCCCTGGTGCCGATCGCATTGGCATTTCTCACCGCCTGCGTGCCGGCCGAGCAGCTGCCGTCCACCTGCAACGACACCTCGGTCAACGTCTCCGCCACGGTGACCTCGGAACGGCTGGACCCCGCGACGATCGACGTCTGCAAGGGCCAGCAGGTCACCATCAGCGTCGCGTCGCAGGCCGACGGGGAGCTGCACTTCCACGGCTATGACGAGGAGGTCCCGGAGCAGGAGATCGCGGCCGGGCAGAGCATCACGGTGAAGTTCACCGCGGTGCGCTCAGGCCAGTTCCCGATCGAGCTCCACCCCGCTGATGGCTCGGAAGAGGTGCAGCTCGGCACGCTCTTCGTCCATGAGCACTAGCCGGAGACGGCCCGCACGCAGAGCGCGGTGGCTGCCGGGAGTCGCGCTCTGGCTCATGGTGCTGCTGGGCGGCTCGTTGGTCGCACCGCGGCCGGCACTCGGCCACGCCATCGGCCAGGTGTTCAGCCTGCCGGTGCCGCTGGCGCTGTACCTGGTCGGGGCGGGCCTGGCGGTGGCGGCTTCCTTCGTGGTCAGCGTGGTGGTGGTGCGTCCGGCCGGCACGCGTGCCCGCTATCCGACCTGGCCGGTTCCGGACTCCGTTGCCCGTCCGCTGTCGTTCATCCTGCAGCTGGTGGGCCTGGCGTGGTGGTTCGGCACCATTCTCAGCGGCTACCTGGTCGATGCTGCCTCACCCCTGCCCGCGGTGCTGTTCTGGATCGGCATCTGGGTGGGCCTGCCCATCAGCGCGGCGGTGCTTGGCAACGCCTGGCCCAGCCTCAGCCCGTTTCGGACGTTGTTCGGCGCGTTCGAGTGGCTCGGACGGCGGATCGGCCTGCAGCGGCCGGACCTCGGAATCCCCTACCCGCGGGGACTCGGTCGCTGGCCGGCGGTCGCGCTGCTCTTCGCCGCGCTCTGGGGCGAGCTGATCCTGCCCGGCCGGACAGAGCCGACCGCGGTGGCGAACCTCCTGCTGGGCTACACCATCGTGACCCTGCTGGGCATGCTGCTGTTCGGGCGAGTCGCCTGGCTGCGCAACGCCGAGCTGTTCGAGGTGCTGCTGGGTTGGCTCGGCCGCATCGGGCCGATCGGACGGCGCGTGGTGCTGCCAGCCGTCTGCGACGGATGCACCGAGGCCTGCGACCCGGCCAACTGCGTCGACTGCCCGGAATGCTCTACCGCCGCTGACCCCGGCGAGCGCCAAGCCGAGCTGCGCTGGTGGTTCACCGGCATGACCGAGGTGCGAACGGTCGGCTGGTCCGATGCCGCGTTCATCGTGCTGGCGCTGTCCGGCGTCACGTTCGACGGGCTAAAGGAGACGGCCTTCTGGGGATCGATCGCGTCCGCCGTGTTCCCGACGGTCCTGGCCACCTTCGGCGCGTTGAACACGATCCTGATCGTGCAGACCGGCGGGCTACTGCTGCTGTGGCTGGTGTTCCTGGCGGCGTTCGGCATCGCTGCGTGGCTGACGCGCAACCTCCACGATGCGGAGCGCCGCCCGCCGAGGCTCGGCGCCATTGCCGGCACCTACGCCTCCACGCTGCTGCCGATCGCGGCCGGGTACCTGGTGGCCCATTACCTCACCGAGCTGGTGCAGGGCATCGTGTGGCTGCCCGAGCTGCTGGCGAACTCGCTGGCCACCTCCGCGCCGCCACTGGACTGGATGCCGGTGAGCGCCGTCTGGTACCTCTCCGTCGGTGCCATCGTGCTGGGCCATATCGTGGCGGTGGTGCTGGCCCACCGCATCGCGCTGCGCGACTCTCCCGCACGTCCCGTGCTGGCCGGACTGCCCCTGGTGGCCATGATGGTCGGCTACACCGTGCTCTCGCTGTGGATCATCGCGGCGCCCATCACGCTGGAGCCTGGCGTGGTGCCGGCTGCTGTGGTCAGCCACTGAGCACACGCCGGTGAACGACGTCAGCCTGGCGCTCGCCTTCGCGGCGGGGCTGCTGAGCTTCATCTCCCCGTGCGTGCTGGCGCTGGTGCCGGTCTACCTCGCCTTCCTCAGCGAGAACGCGGCCGTGGTGTCCGGGCCGGATCAGCGC
>DATAOD010000055.1:0-14056 GCA_036265975.1 Candidatus Limnocylindria bacterium | reverse complement strand
TGGATGGTCGGCGCGCTGGTTGTCGCGCTTGGGGCACTGGCCGCCATCGGCTTCGCGACCAGGCGCGGAGGCTCCACGGCCTGAGCCGGTCGCGCGGCAACATCGGACTACAATCCTGAGCCCATGACTGAACCCCGCGAGGCTGCCCGGTCGAACGCCGCCATCGGCTTTGGGCAGGGCATTTCGGAGGATCACAAGGACGGGATCCGCTGGGTCGACTACACGAACATCAGCTGGAACCCGGTCTTCTGCAAGCGGTGCGACATCTGCGTCGACATCTGTCCCAAGGACACGCTGGTACTGCGCAATGACGCGATCATCGAGGAGCAGAACTGCATCCTCTGTGGCCTGTGCGAGCGCTACTGCCCGGACCTGGCGATCGAGATGATTCCCGCCGCGGTGGCGGCGCACGAGACCAAGTCGGAGTAGCCGGACCGTGACGCGGCGGCTCACGCAGGGTAACGAGGCCGTGTTCCGCGGCGCCATCGCGGCAGGTGCCGATTACTACGCCGGCTACCCTATCAGCCCGTCGACCGAGATACTCAACATCGCCTCCGGCTGGGCAGCGGAGCACCCGGAATTCCGCTTCCTGCAGGCGGAGGACGAGATTGCGTCGGCCAACGCCATCATCGGCGCCTCGCTGGCAGGTGCGAAGTCGTTCACGGCGACCTCGGGTCCGGGCTTCAGCCTGATGCAGGAGGCGGTGGGCTACGCGCAGAAGGTCGGCGTCGCCTGCGTCTTCGTCGACGTGCAGCGGGTCGGTCCCGCCACCGGCATGCCGACCATGCCCGGCCAGGGCGACATCATGCAGGTGCGCTACGGCAGCACCGGCGACTACACCCCGCTGGCCTTCTACCCCAACGGCGTGGAGGAGGCGTTCCGGGTCGCCATGCACGCCTTCAACGCGGCCGAGGAGTCGCGCAGCCCGGTGGTCATCCTGTCGGACACGTTCATCGCGCACCTGAACGAGGTGGTGGACCTGGACGAGCTTGGGGCCGATGCGTCCGTCGTGCAGCGCGAGAGCCCGCCCCTGGGGCGGCACGAGCCGGGACATCCGCGCTTCTTCGCCGGCGTGCTGATGTACGAATCGGGACCGAATGCCGGCGAGCCAGCCACGGCCGATGCGGACGAGTACATGCGCCAGTTCTACGCCGCCAAGCATCGGCACATGGAGGTGGCTGCTCGTCACGCGCTGTACGAGCACGGCTGGAACGTTGAAGCGTCGGTCATGGTCATCTGCTACGGCATCGTCAGCCGCGTGGCGGCGCCGCTGGCGCCCGACTATGCCCTGTTCCGTCCGATCCGCATCCACCCGGTGCTCGGCGACGAGCTGCGCGCAATCGCGGACCGCTACGAGCAGATCGTGTGCATCGAGGCAAACGACGGCCAGTACGCCGACCTCGCGGAGCTGGCACTCGGGCGCGAGGTCAAGCGCGTGCCGCTGCTGGGCGGTCGCATCTCGCTCGAGGCGGTGCGCGATGGGCTGCAGCGCGTCCTCTCCGGCGGACCATCCGAACCGCCGATTCCGCCGCAGCCTTCGGAGCACCAGCCACGTTCGCCACTGGGAGTCGGCTGATGCCTGAAGCGCCCATGGCCGAGCTCGGCTACAAGGACCACCTCAAGCTCGAGCTGTTCCCGACCATCTGGTGCCCCGGCTGCGGGATCGGCACGATCATGCTGCAGCTGGCCATGGTGCTGGACGAGATGGCCCTGGACGAGACGAACACGATCATCGTCACTGGCATCGGCTGCACGGGGCGGATGGGCGGCTATCTGAAGTACGAATCGGTGTACACGCTCCATGGCCGCACGCTGCCGGTGGCCGAGGCGATCAAGACCGTCCGCCCCGAGATGAACGTGATCGTGGTGGCGGGCGATGGCGATACGGCAAGCATCGGCGGCAACCACCTGATCCATGCCATCCGTCGCAATGCGCACCTGACAGTGCTATGCAACAACAATGAGATCTACGGGCTGACTGGCGGGCAGACCGGCCCCACCACGCCCACCGGCACCAAGACTTTGTCCAGCCCGGCCGGGAACCCGAACACGCCAATCAACCTGCAGGGCCTGGTGCGCTCCTCGCCCCACAGCCTCTACGCCAAGACGACGGTCTACCACCAGCTGCACATGCGCAACGTGATCCGCGAGGCGATCGAGCATCCGGGCTTCGCATTCGTCGACATCACCAGCCAGTGCATCGAGAACAACGGACGTCGGATTGGCTTCGCCTCAGCCAACGACATGCTCACCTTCTATCGCAAGACGTACAAGCGGGCGGGCAAGGGGGCGGAGCGGCTCAATCCGTTCGAGATCGGCGTGCTCTACCCGCAGGCCGATGGCGGCGCGGGCTTGAACGGCAATGGCTCGTCACAGACCGCGGTTCCCGAGCGACCGGAGGCCCTGCCGGAGCAGCCAGCCGGCCCGATGAAGGCCGCGGCCGAGCCAGCCGCAGTGAAGGCGCCTGCTGCCAGCGATGACGAGAAGGCGCGCAAGCGCGCCGAGTCGCAGGAGCGGGCGGCGCTGATGGCGCAGCTGGCTCCGGACGTGAAGCTGCGGGTCGCGCGCAAGGAGCTGACGCTGGTCGAGGCGCTGACCGTGGCCGGCCTGCAGGTCCCCGAGTTCCTGCGCACCGGTTCGAGCGCGCCTGCCGGCGCGCCGGTGGCCGGCGGCGAGGTGGAGATCAGCGCCAGCGGCACGGATCCGGCCACCGAGGCGCAGCCGACGGAGCTGGACGCCCAGAAGGCCGAGTCGGTTGCCGAGCAGCGCGACATGGTCGGGGGCGTGCCAGGAGGCGACCCGCAACCGGTGGCACCGCGCACGCGCGATGATGCGGCCGCGCCGCTCGACGCGGCCGAAGCCCGCAAGGCCGAGGCGCAGCGCAAGCTGGCGCTGATGCAGAAGCTGCCGTCGGAGCTGAAGCTGCGCGTCGCGAAGCGCGAGCTGACGCTGGAAGAAGCACTGCGCCAGGCGGGCGTGGACGTCGAGGGCGGCACGTGAGCACGGCGATCGCTCTGGATGGCGTCGGCGGACAGGGGGTGCGGGTGATCGCTGGGGTGCTGGGCGCGCTGCTGGCGCGCATGGGCAAGCAGGTGACCGTCCTCTTCGACTACGACTCGAGCGTCCGCGGCTCCATGTCCGACGCATTCGTGATCTTCGATGACCACCCGATCGCAAATCCCGTTGTCGAAGAGGCGGACATCATGCTGAAGCTCGCCGACAAGGGCCACCTGCGCATCCACGGCCGAAAGGTCGTCACGGACCTGGGGCTGAACATTCCTGGCGCCGAGCAGATCCCGTTCGCCTCCCTGGGCTCGGAGCGCTTCGGCAAAGAGCTCTTCGGCAACATGATCGCCCTGGGACGGCTGCTGAGACTGGCGTCCATCGACTTCGACGAGCCGGCGATCCGCGAGTCCCTGCCACGCCGCTTCGCCGACGAGAACGTGGCGGCGGTGCGCTTTGGCTACGAGCTGACTGAAGCGGAGATCGCCCGCCTGGCGGAGGCCGCGCCGCCGAGCCGCTTCGAGATGAACGACGCGGCGACCGCTCCCGGACATCGCGAGACGGGGATCGCAACCGGCGGCCAAATGGCGGTCGCCGGCGACATGGGAGAGTCCGGCTAGCCAGCGACCGCCGAACGGGCCGCTTCCAGGGCCGCGTCGAGGCCCGCTTGCTCCTCGGTGCTCAGCGGACGCATCGGGCGGCGCATGTCGGGCCGCACCGGGACGCCGCGCACGGCCAGAATGTGCTTGAGCGCGGCGATGAAAGGCTGCCGCTCCAGCATCGAACGCAGCGCGCTGAGCCGGGCGGTGGCGCCATCATCGGGCTGGTCGAGGGCTCCACGGACGAGCTCAGGGAAGGCGGACGCCAGGCCCGAAACGGACCCGATCGCTCCGCGCGCTACGGACCCGGGGATGAGCGGCTCCGATCCGACGAGCACGGGTAGGCCAAGGTCTAGGTACGGGAGCACCTTGTCCAGTGGCGACTCGCTGACCTTCAGGCCGGCAAGGTTCGAAGCTGCTGCCTGGACGCGGCGCACGACCTCCAGGGGGACCGGATATCCGCTGCGCGCGGCGAAGGCGTAGATGAAGAACGGGAGCGGGGCACATGCTCCGGCGGCCGCCACGAAGTGGCTGGTGAGTGCCTCGTCGTCGAGCGGGAAGTAGGGCGGCGGGATGACCGCCACGCCATCGGCCCCGATCTCGGCTGCATGGGCCGCCAGGGCCGTAGTGTCACGGGTCGACTGCGCGCCGGCGTGGACGACCAGGATGCCGCGCACCGCCGCCCGGAAGGCAACCGCCGCCCGATGTCGCTCTTCCATGGAGAGATTGATGCCCTCTCCGGTCGTTCCGCAGGCGAAGATGCCATCGGCACCAGCCTCAGAAAGGAATGTCCAGAGGGGCCAGATCGCGTCCTCGTCGAGCGCCTCACCGTCGTCAGCCAGGGGCGTCACGGAAGCGACGATCAGGGGTCGATGGGGCAGCTCCCACGGCAGATCTGGCATGTGCGCAGGGTACAGGCTTCCGCCGCCAGCCTTGTTCGCCGGCGCACGCACGGGTAGCCTGCCCGCCACATGGCAATCGCGACCGGCGGGCGCGTGCTGGAGCTGAGCACGATCCAGCGCGCACCGAAAGTGCTGCTGCACGACCACCTGGACGGCGGGCTGCGCCCGCAGACCGTGATCCAGCTGGCGGCCGAAGCCGGCTACCGCGATCTGCCCACCACCGACCCCGATGAGCTTGGCCGATGGTTCACGCGCGGGGCCGACCGCAAGTCGCTGGAGCTGTACCTCGAGGGCTTTCGCCACACGCTGGCAGTGATGCAGACGGCCGAGGCCATCCAGCGCGTGGCCGCCGAATGCGTGGAGGACCTCGCCGCCGACGGCGTGGTCTACGCCGAGGTCCGCATGGCGCCGGAGCTGCTGACTGAGGGAGGTTTGAGCCTGGACGACGCGACGCAGGCAATCCTCACCGGCCTTGAGCATGGCTCCCAGGGGCGCCCGATCACGGCGCGACTGCTGGTCACCGCCATGCGCCAGGCCGCACGCTCGGTGGAGATCGCCGAGCTTGCGGTGCGCCATCGGGACGAGGGCGTCGTCGGCTTCGACATCGCCGGACCGGAGGCCGGCTACCCGCCGACGCGCCATCTGGATGCGTTCCGCCTCATCGCCCGCGAGAACTTCCACTTCACCATCCACGCCGGCGAGGGGTTCGGCCTGCCGAGCATCTGGGAGGCGCTGCAGCTGTGCGGTGCCGAGCGCCTGGGGCATGGGGTGCGGATCGTGGACGACATCACCACCCGGCCCGATGGTCGCGTGGTGCTGGGCAGGCTGGCCGCCTACGTGCGCGACTGCCGCATCCCGCTGGAGATGTGCCCCACCTCCAACGTCCACACCGGCGCGGCGCCGTCGATCGCCCAGCACCCATTCGGGCTGCTGCGGCGCTTGCGCTTCCGGGTGACCGTCAACACCGACAACCGCCTAATGAGCGGCATCTCGCTGACGAATGAGCTGGCGGCGCTGTCCGATGCATTCGGGCTGGGCGTTGATGACCTGGAGTGGCTGACGCTGAACGCCATGAAGTCTGCCTTCCTGCCGTTCGACGGCCGGCTGCGCATCATCAACGAGCAGATCAAGCCCGGCTACGCCCACCTGCGGGCCGAGGCTGCGGCCGCGGAGATCGGATCGGCCTAGTCAAGGCTTGACCCTGACGTTACGTTAGGGCCTATCGTGCGTCGCGTGGAAACCAGAACCGAGCCTCGTTCGCTCACGGTCGGAGCCGCCGCGCGCCTCGCCGGCGTGACGGTGCGAACGTTGCACCACTACCACGACATCGGCCTGCTGGCGCCGAGCGACCGCTCCGAAGCGGGTTATCGCCGCTATGACGAGGCCGATCTCGAGCGGCTGCAGCGGATCCTCTTCTACCGGGAGCTGGGCTTCGGACTGGACGAGATCAAGGACGTCATGACCGATGGGGGCGCGGACGCATCGGCCCACCTTCGCCGCCAGCACGGGATGCTGCGAGACCGGATTCGGAGGCTGGAGCGGATGGTCATCGCCGTCGAGAAGGCACTGGAGGCACGAACCATGGGAATCAACCTGACGCCAGAAGAGCGCCTCGAGGTGTTCGGCGATCACGACCCCGACGAGCACGCGGCGGAGGTCGAGGAGCGCTGGGGCGATACCGACGCCTACCGTGAGTCGACGCGGCGGGCACGCGGATACACCAAGGCCGACTGGCTGCGCATCAAGGCCGAGGGCCAGGCGGCAGTGGAGCAGGTCGTGGCTGCCATGCAGGGAGGGAAGCCCGCCACCTCCGAGGAAGCGATGGAAGGGGCAGAGCTGCACCGGCTCCAGATCGACCGCAACTTCTATCCGTGCTCCTACCAGATGCAGGTCGGCCTGGCCGAGATGTACCTGGCCGACCCGCGATTCACGGCCACCTACGAGAAGATCGCCACCGGTCTGGCGCAGTACCTCCACGACGCCATCAAGGCAAATGCCGCGCGTCACGAGGAGTGAACGGGCCCCGCGACAACCTGTCAGCCGATGGGCGGCGCGCCGAACGGGCCCGCCTATCGGTGTAGACTCGCGAGCATGACGTACGTCATCACCGAGCCGTGCATCGGCGTCAAAGACGCCTCCTGTGTCGACGTTTGCCCGGTCGATTGCATCCACGCCACGGACGATGACGCGATGTACTTCATCGACCCGGACGAGTGCATCGATTGCGGTGCGTGCGAGCCCGAATGCCCGGTGACCGCGATCTTCGCGGAGGACGCGGTCCCCGATCAGTGGACGAACTACATCCAGATCAACGCCGACTACTTCGCGAACAAGTAGCCTTCGAGCAGTGGTCGCCCGCCTGATCGTGCTCTATCGCCAGCCGGAGGACACGGCGGCGTTCGACGCCCACTACCGCGACGTGCACACGCCCATCGTGCGGCAATACCCCGGATTGCGCGGCCTGCGCCTGACCCGGCCCGATGGCGTGGCAGGCCGACCGCCGGACTATTACCTCATGGCTGAGATGGACTTCGACTCGCGCGCCGACCTTGATGCGGCGCTCGCCTCCGACCCGGGCCGCGAGAGCGGCCGCGACCTGCGCAACTTCGCCACTGCCGGCACCACCTTGCTGATCGTCGACGACGAGAGGGGATTCGATGCCTGAGCTCTCCACGCCCGCTGCCGCCGACCCGTCGTCGCTTGGCTTCAGCCGCATCCGCTACACGAAGGACGTGGGCGCTGCGGTTGCCACCGTGGCCATCGATCGGCCGGAGGTGCTGAACGCCTTCGACTTCCAGACGCTGCGCGAGCTGGCCCGGGCCTTCGAGGACGCCTCGTGGGATGACTCCGTGGCGGTGGTCGTGGTCACCGGCGCCGGCGATCGTGCGTTCTGCACCGGCGCAGACCTGGACGAGCAGGCAACCTTCGGCGCCACCAGCGGCCAGTACTGGCGCTGGATGGGCGCGTTCATCGAGATGCACGACCGCCTCCGCAATATCGGCAAGCCGACCATCGCCCGCATCAATGGCGTCTGCGTCGGCGGCGGGCAGGAGCTGCAGCTGGCCTGCGACCTGTCTGTCATGGTCGACGACACCTACATCCGTCACGTGGGGCCAGAGCACGGCTCGGTGCCGGCCGGGGGCGCGACGCAGTGGCTGCCGCTGGTGGTCGGGGATAGGCGCGCACGAGAGATTGTCATGCTGTGCGAGCAGATCAGCCCGCGGCAGGCGCTCGACTGGGGGCTCGTCAGCCGCGTCGTCCAGCGGGAGGCCCTGGACTCGACGGTAGCGGAGCTGGCGGAGAGCCTGCGCCGCAAGCTGCCAGAGACGATCCGCTACACGAAGGCGCAGCTGAACTGGTGGCGCGACCTGGTCTGGTCGCAGACCATCACCCATGCCCGCGACTGGCTGGCCATCCATTCCGGCTCCGATGAGACGCGTGAGGCGGTGACCGCCTTCCACGAGAAGCGCGATCCGGACTACCTCACGCTGCGCAAGACGACCGTGGAGGGCGGCATCACCTGTCCGACCTGCGGCGAGACCGGGCTGCCCGCCTGGTCGAAGTTCTGCGCCGGCTGCGGCGCGGCCATCACGGCGCTGCAGGAGGGCGTTCCGTGAGCGCTGACGTATGACCACCAGCGACTCGGCCAGCCCCGCCGCCCACGGCAACGCTGAAGCCAGCCCGGACCCGCTGGTCCTCGTCGAGCGCCAGGCGGAGAAGCGCACCGCGCTCGTGCGGATCAACCGCCCCAAGCAGCTCAACGCGCTGAATGCCCAGGTCATGGACGCGCTGTGCGACGCGCTGGAGGAGCTGGATCGGGACGATGACGTCCGCGTGATCGCGGTGACCGGCAACCAGCGGGCGTTCGCCGCGGGCGCCGACATCGGCGAGATGGCGAACGCCACGCCCGTGGATATGCTGCGCTCCAACCGCATCGGGCAGTGGGATCGCGTGCGCAGGATCAGCAAGCCGGTGATCGCCGCGGTGAACGGCTGGTGCCTGGGTGGGGGCTGCGAGCTGGCAATGACCCTGGACCTGATCGTGGCCGGCGAGGGCGCCAAGTTCGGGCAGCCGGAGATCAACATCGGCGTCATTCCCGGGGCGGGAGGCACGCAGCGTCTAACGCGGGCCATCGGGAAAAGCCGGGCGATGGAGATGATCCTGACCGGCGAGCCGATGGGTGCCGCAGAAGCCCACAAGCGTGGGCTGGTGGCGCGCGTGGTGCCGGATGAGCTGGTCGAGGAGGACGCGCTCGCGCTTGCGGCGCAGATCGCCGCGAAGTCGCCCATTGCCCTACGACTGGCCAAGGAAGCGGTCAATGCCGCCTACGAGATGAACCTGACCGAGGCGCTCGCCCACGAGCGGCGGCTATTCTACCTCCTCTTCGCCTCGGAGGACCAGAAAGAGGGGATGGCGGCCTTCATGGAGAAGCGGACTCCCGACTTCACCGGCCGATGAGCCTGGGCAACCCCGAACGGCCGGTCGGCGGCCTGGCCGTTCGCGCTCCTTCGGGGGTCGACCTTCGACCGCTGAGCCGATCCGACCTGGCCGATGCGGTCCGGCTCGCTCGCGAGCTCCACGGCCTTCCAGCACTGCCCGATCCCGAGCCGATGCGACCGCGCCTCGACGCGCTGCTGGGCTCGGTGGACGTCGCGCCGTTCCTGGCGATGGACGCCGGCTCGGCGATCGGCCTGGGCGTGGCGCAGTTTCGACGCCGGCTGAACTTCGCCGGCTTCGAGGGTTGGGTTTCGGACCTGTACGTTTCGCCCGAGCAGCGAGGCCGCGGGGTTGGTCGCGCGCTGCTCGACGCGCTCATCGCCGAGTGGCGGCTGCGTGGTGGACTGCGGCTGCAGGCCAAGGCGCCGGATGACGGTGGCGCTGTCGAGGGCCTGTACCGGGCCGCGGGGCTGCAGGAATGGATGCTCGACTTCCAGATGCGTCCACTGGTGGTGCCGTCGGTCCAGCTTCCGGCAGGCGTGGCACTCCGACCGCTGGTGGAGGGCGATGCCGAGGCGGTCACAACGCTGATCGGCCAGTTCGGGGAGGCCCGCAAGCCGTCACCGGAGCGGCGGGATGCCGTGCAGCGCACGTTCATCGCCCACCTGGCCTCCACCGCGGCGGGCGGCGGCTACTCGGCAGTGGCCGAGTCAGACGGCAGCGTGGCGGGGGTCTGCGTGATCGAGTGGCAGCGGCCATTCTGGACCCATGAGGTCCACGCCTGGCTGCCGGATCTCATCGTCGACGAGTCGCACCGTGGGCAGGGCATCGGCCGCGCGCTGCTCGCGGACGCGCTGCGTCACGCGGAAGCGGTGGGAGCGGCCCAGGTCAGCCTGGAATCGGGTCCGCAGCGCCAGGCCGCCCACGGCCTGTATCGGGCCATGGGCTTCGTGCAGCGCGAACGCACCTGGCTGCTGCGGCGGGAGCCGTCCTAGGCGCGAACCCGCCGGGGCGCTTCGTGGCGACCGCTAGAATCGGGCCCATGGCCGATGAGGTGCCCACGACCATACGCGTCGAGACCGTGGATGGCGTGGCCACGGTCACGCTGAACCGCCCGGATTCGCTGAATGCGCTCAACGCGCAGATGCGGCGTGAGCTGCTGTCCGCCGTGAAGGGATTCGCCCGGGACGACGCCGTGCGCGCCGTCATCATCACCGGCGAGGGGCGCGGCTTCTGCTCAGGTGCGGACCTGCGTGGCGGAAGCGAGGAACGGAACTTCCGCCAGGTGCTGGAAACCGAGTACAACCCGCTGGTGCGGGCCATTCGCGACCTGCCGAAGCCGGTGATCGCCGCGGTGAACGGCGTCGCCGCCGGAGCTGGCGTCAGCCTGGCGCTGGGCTGTGATCTCGTCTACGCGGCGGACGACGCGCGCTTCATCCAGGCCTTCGTTCGCATCGGGCTGGTGCCGGATTCCGGCTCGACCCGAGCGCTGGTCCGTGCCCTGGGCCGACATCGGGCCAGCCAGCTGATCTTCAGCGGCGAGCCGCTTGGAGCGCAGGAGGCGCTCAATGCCGGGCTGATCAACGCGGTGCTGCCGGCCGGTGACCTGATGGCGAACGTGGGGGAGGCGGCCGCGCGGCTGGCGGCGGCGCCGACCAGGGCCATCGGCCTGGCCAAGCGGTCCATCAACGCCGCCGAGGACGCATCGCTGGACGACAGCCTGGAGCTCGAGGCCCAGCTGCAGGACCTCGCCGGCCGCACCGAGGACCACGCCGAGGGCCTGGCCGCCTTCGCCGAGAAGCGGGAGCCGCGGTACCTTGGCCGCTGATCAGCCCGTCGCGGTGCAGCGCATTGGCGTCGTGGGCGCCGGCACCATGGGAGCTGGCATCGCCCAGGTCGCCGCGGAGGCAGGGATCGAGGTGCTCCTGCACGACCCGATTCCCGGGGCTGTGGAGCGCGGGCGCGAGCGGATCGGGCAGATGCTGGAACGGAGGATCGCCAAGGAGCAGATCAGCGCCGAAGACCGAACCGCTGCGCTCGAGCGCATCCGGCCCGAGCCGACCGTCGAGGGAGTCGCCGCGGCGGAACTGGTGATCGAGGCCATCCCCGAGGACCTGTCCCTGAAACGGGACGCGTTCCGGCTGCTGGATGCGGCCGCTGGCGAGGGGACGCTGCTGGCGACGAACACCAGCAGCCTGTCCGTGGCGGCCATCGCGGCGGCCACCAGGCTGCCGGAGCGGGTGCTGGGCCTGCATTTCTTCAATCCGGTGCCGCTGATGGCGCTCGTCGAGGTGGTCGCCGGGCCGCTCACCGACGCGGCGGCCGTGGAGCGAGGCACCGCCACTGCCCGGCAGCTGGGCAAGACGCCCGTGGTGGCGGCCGACACGCCCGGCTTCATCGTGAACCGGGTGGCGCGACCGTTCTACCTGGAGGCGCTGCGCATCGTGGGCGAGGGCTCGGCCGGTGTCGACGAGGTGGATGCCGCCATGCGTGGCATCGGCTTCCGGATGGGGCCGTTCGAGCTGGTGGACGCCATCGGCCTGGACGTGAACTACGCCGTCAGCCGCAGCGTGTACGAGCAGTTCTTCGGCGACCCGCGGTACCGCCCGCATCCCCTCCAGCGGCGCCTGGTGGAGGCGGGGAGGCTCGGCCGCAAGGCTGGCGGCGGCTTCTACCAGTACGGAGCCGATGGCTCGCGCGGCGCCGTATGGCCCGGTGTCGCGCAGCGCCCGGACGGGCCGGTGCGCGACCACCTCGGCGAGGAGCAGATCGCCGCGCGGGTGCTGGCCATGATCGTCAACGAGGCGGCGTCGGCGGTGGAGGAGGCCGTCGCCACGCCCGAGGCGATCGACACGGCGATGCGTCTCGGCACCAACTACCCCTCCGGCCCGCTGGAATGGGGCGAGCGGATCGGCCTGGCGCACGTGGTCCACACGCTCGACGCGCTGCACGACGCGGTGCCGGACGGGCGCTACAGGGTCATCCCGCTGCTTCGCCAGCTCGCCGAGCGGGGCGTGAGCTTCTTCGCCGAGCACACGTGACGGAGCCGCGAACCGAGCTGCTGCCGGACCGCTTCCGGGCCGTCGTGTTCGACATGGATGGGCTGCTGCTCGACACCGAGCTGCTGTGGCATCGGGCAGAGACGGAGTTGTTCGCGAAGCACGGCGGTGAGTTCAGCTGGGACGACAAGATGGTGGTCATCGGCTCCAGCTTCGACTTCACGGCGGACTACTTCGCCGATCGGCTGGGCTACCCGCGCGAACGGGGTGCCGCGCTCGTGACGGAGATGGTGGAGCTGATGCACGCCCAGCTGCGCGAGCAGGTCGCCGGACGTCCGGGAGCGGTGGAGCTGGTCGAACGGCTGCGTGGCCGCACCCGGCTGGGGCTTGCCTCGAATTCGCCACGTGACCTCGTCGACACCGCGCTGGCCACTGCGCGCATCACCGACGCGTTCGATGCGGTGGTCACCTCGGACGACGTCGAGCGCTCCAAGCCGGCGCCGGACATCTACCTGGCAGCCTGCGAGCGGCTTGGCGTTCCCCCGGCCGATGCGCTGGCGCTCGAGGATTCGGCCAGCGGCATCGCCGCCGCCAAGGCGGCAGGGCTGACCTGCATCGCCGTCCCGCAGTTTGCCGAGACCGATGTCTCCGCGGCGGATCGGGTCATCGACTCGCTGGAAGACCTGCTGGCCGAGACCTAGACTGCGCAGCATGTGTCGCAGCATCAAGACCCTCCGCACCCTGGACGTGCCCGCCACCGACGACGAGGTGCACGCCGCCGCGCTGCAGTTCGTGCGCAAGGTGAGCGGCTATCGCAAGCCGTCACCCGCCAACGAAATCGCCTTCAACGAGGCGGTCGAGGAGATCGCGCACGCGTCTCGCCACCTGCTCGAGGCGGTGACCGCCACGCACCCGGCGCGTCGCGCCAGCTAGTCCTCACCCGGCCGGAGCCGGTCGCACGTTCTGGTTGGTGCTGAAGACGTTGTCCGGGTCGTAGCGCGCCTTGATCGCCGCCAGGCGCTCGTAGGCTGGTCCGTAGGCGGCGCGCACCCGATCCTCGCCCTCGTTGCCCACGAAGTTGACGTACACCCCGCCGGTCGAGAACGGCGCCAGTGCGTCGAAGGTCTCGCGCGTCCAGCCGATGACCTCGTCGTCCTGCGCCGGGGCGTCGTCCACGCCGTTGATGTTGATGAGGTACGGCGCCCCACGATGGGCGTAGGCCGTCGCCTCCGGCGCCACCCTGCTGATGGCACCACCCAGCTGCCCGATCAGCGAGTACGACCATGGCTGTGGCGCGCGCAGGTGATGCTCCAGCGCCACCTCGATTGCCTCGTCCGGCAGCCCGGCCAGGTTGTGCGACTTCCAGTAGTAACCATTCCGCGGCGGGACGCTGCTGTCGAACATCGCGTTGTGCACCGGCAGCGGTTTGCGGCTGACGGTGTCGAACAGCGGTGTGCCGATCGCGCGCAGCGCGGCGAGCAGCTCCCGGTCCGCGGCCGGGTCCCCGACCGAGCAGAGGCCGATGCCGACGATGCGCTGGCCGTGCACCTCGGCCGGCAGCGCGGGCGCGGGCAGGACCGTGCGCAGCGCCACGATGGTGGTCACGCTGTCCGGCGCCTCCGCCGCCCAGTCGCGGTAGGCACGGAGCACGCGGGCGCCGTCCTCCATCGGGAAGGCGATCATGCCGGCCAGCACGGGTCCCGGCATCGGCACCGTCGAGAACTCGAAGCGGGTCACGATGCCGAAATTGCCACCGCCGCCACGCAGTGCCCACAGCAGGTCCGGGTGCGAGGACTCGTCCACGGTGAGCGCGGTTCCATCGGCCAGGACCAGGTCAGCCGCGACCAGGTGGTCGCAGGTCAGCCCATACGCGCGCATCAGCCAGCCGATGCCGCCCCCCAGCGTCAGGCCCGCCAGGCCGGTCGTGGTGTTGATGCCGATGGGCACGGCCACGCCCTGCGGCACCGCCGCCGCGTCGACGTCCTCGAGCAGCGCGCCGGGCTCGGCAACAAGCCGCGAGCGGTCGGCGCTGAGCGTCACCCCGCGACGCAGCCCCTGGTCGATGACCACGCCGCCGTCGACCAGCGCGCTGCCGGACACGTTGTGGCCGCCGCCC
>DATAOD010000054.1:0-1696 GCA_036265975.1 Candidatus Limnocylindria bacterium | reverse complement strand
ACAAGCACCGAGCAGCCGTGCCGAGATGGGTCGCCTCGACCGACGAGGCGCTCCGCGGAAAACCGGTTCTACATCCGCGCCCAGGATGAAGGCTCGTGCACCGCCACGAGCGGATCTGCTGCGTATTCCATTCGCGGTGCTCGCCGACCGACGCGCAGCGGTCTCCGGCCGCGGCGGCGAAGCTTCGCTAGCGCCAAGTCCCGTGGCTGCGTGCCGTTGCGCTAGTACCCCGCCACACTCACAGTGAGGGGTAGAGTCGTTTGAGCTTGATGCGAGCATCGGCGGTGGTGAAGTGCCAGTCAACCGGCGTGGCGGTACGGTTGCGGGCGGCGGTCCAGGCGGCGACCTCGCCGACGAGGGTTTCATGGTCGGGTAGGCGCGTGCTGAGGCACTGGCGTGCCAGGACGCTGAATTCAATCTCGGCGATGTTGAGCCAACTGCCATGCACCGGCGTGGCGTGGAACTCGAAGCGCTGCACCAGTCGCCACGCCTCGGCGGGCGGGAAGGCTTCATAGAAGGAGGCGGGGCCGTGGGTGTTGAGGTTGTCCAGCACCACGACGATGCGGTCCGCGGCCGGGTAGCGGTGATCAGCTAGGTCACGCATGAAGTGCGCCCAGTCGATTTTGGTGCGGTGCGCCGTGACGGTGACCTGCCGCCAGCCGCACAGGGGTTCGACAGCCAGGAAGAGGTTGCGGACGCCGCCACGGACATACTCGTAATCGATCGTGGTCGGGAGGCCGGGCGCCACCGGCCGGGGTGGTCGGGCGTCAGCCAGCAGTTGGGTGCTGGTTTCGTCCATGCACACCACGGGATAGCGAGGGTCATAGGGGCGGTGGTAAACGTCGAGCACGTCTTCCATGCGACAGACGAACGCGGCGCTCTGCTCCGGGGGGATGCAGAACCGCCGCTTCAGCCATGGCTTGAGGTCGTTTTTTTGAGCACGCGCCGCACCGTCTCGTCGGAGACGAGCGTGCCCTCCAGCTCGATGAAGCGGTCGGTGAGCAGCGTGAGCGTCCAGCGCCCCTGCCCGGGCGGCGGCGTGCTGCACGCCAGCGTCACCAGCTGGGCTTCCTGGCGCCCATCCAGCTTGCGCGGGGCGGTGATGCGGGGCCGCTGTCGGTGGAGGGCGGCATCGAGCCCGTCGGCACAGAAGCGGGCGCGGACCCGCTCGACGGTCGCGCGGCTGACCTCGACCGCCGCCACGATCTGACCATCGCTCCAGCCGGGACCGGCCGGACCGCTGTCCGTCTTCAGCAGGACGCGGGCATGGGTGAGCGTGCGCGCGGGCGCCGTGCCACCGGCGATCAGGTGCTGGAGCGTCGTGCGCTGGCTGGCCGAGAGGCGCACGCGGTGCTTGGAAACCGGGACCACAGGTTCGGGTGGGAGGATGCGGATCAGGTTCATGCTCCGCATCCTAGCCCACTGCTTCTTGTCCCTCAAATCGCGTGTGGCGGAGTACTAGGGACACACCACACCAGGGAGGTCGCCGCCATGTATCGCTGCCAGCTCTGCCGCTTTGATACCCAGCTCGATGATGTGGCGCTCCGCCGCGGCGCGGACAGCTGCATCTGCCTCGGCTGCTTCAGCCGCGAGACGAACAGCGCCCGCCCCATGCCCAGGGCGCTGCGCCACCAGCTCCAGGCCGCTCTCGCGGCACTGGACCACGTCGGCTAGCACCACGGAGGTCTTGTATGCT
>DATAOD010000053.1:0-3033 GCA_036265975.1 Candidatus Limnocylindria bacterium | reverse complement strand
GGCTGCTATCCTCGCGCCGATGGACGAAGCGGGTGCCGCCCTGCCGCTGGGTGCCTCCGGCCGCCTGGAGGCGGTGCCGCTGACCAACTCGGCCGGCGACCACGCCCTGCTGGTGCGGCAGGGAGACGCGACCCGCGCCCTGCTCACCGGCGAGCGGGGGAGCGATCGGGAGCGGGTCATCCTCATCCCGCTGGACGACGACGTGGAGACGCGCATCGACGGTGACGCACTGGCCGTGTGGCTGGCGCGTGGCTCGGTGGGCCGGGCCCGGTCGGACGTCCCGGCGTGGGCCAACGCCATCGGCTTCGTGCTGGTGCTGGCGGTGATCGGCCTGGCCATCCTGGGCAGCGTCACCTTCTTCGCATGGCTGATGGATTCGCTGGCATGACCGATGCGCCCCGTGGCCTGACGCCGCCCAGCTCCGGGATCATCAGCATGCGCATCGGGCTGGAATTCGGCTCCACCGATGAGTTCTCGAGCACACTGGAGCGCGCCCTGGCGCGCGGTGGCGACCGCGGCGCGACGCTGGTGGCGCTGCTCGATCGGGGCGACATCTCGATCCACATCCCGCGGGAAGATGGGCCAACCTGGAACACCGTCCCGCTGGTCCACCTGCATCGCGGACAGGAGCCGGACGACGGGGAGTGGGCGACCGCCAACGGCATCCTGGAGAAGCTGGAGCGCTACCGCTGATGCGGCTCTACCTCAGCGTCGACATGGAGGGCCTGGCGGGGGTCGCGCACCCCGCGCAGACGTTCTTCGGGCGGGACGGAGCCACCGACCGCGCCGACTACGACCGCTGCCGCGGCCTCATGGCGGGCGAAACGAACGCGGCCATCGCGGCGGCTTTCGATGCGGGCATGACCGAGGTGCTCGTCAACGACTCGCACTGGCAGATGCGTAACCTGCGGGCCGAGGACCTCGATCCTCGGGCGCGGCTGATCATCGGCGACAAGCCGTGGTCGATGACCCAGGGCATCGGCGCCGAGGGTGACGGGCAGGGCTACGCGGCCGCCGCGTTCGTTGGCTATCACGCCGGCGCCGGTCATCCCAGCGGGATCATCGGCCACACCTACGCGGGCGTGGCCGTGCTGGAGGCGCGGGTGAACGGCGTGCCGCACAACGAGGCGGCGCTGAACGCGCTGCGCCTGGCCCATTTCGGCGTGCCGGTGGCATTCGTCAGCGGTGACGACGCGTTGGCGGGCGAGATCGAGCAGATGCTGCCGTGGGCCGAGCGGGTGGTGGTCAAGCGCGCGCAGGCGGCCTACGTGGCGGAATCCGACTCTCCGGAGGTGGCGTGCCGCGCGATCGCGGACGGCATGGCGCGGGCGCTCGGGCGGCTGGACCAGATGCCGCTCTACCGCTTGCCCGAGCTGCGGCTGGAAGTGGATCTTCGCCTGCCGATCATGGCCGACTTCTGCGCCCTGATTCCCACCGTCGAGCGCATCGGGCCACGCACGGTGGCCGCGGAGGCGGCCGATGGCGACGCGCTGTTCGCGACCTTCCTCTCCATCGTGCGCATGGCGCAGGTCCCCGGCTAGGCACAGGCAGCGTGGCTGATCGCATCTCCCGCATCGAGCGTGCCCCGGCCGGTGCGGCGGTGGCGCCCATGAGCGACGAGCAGCAGCGCTGGCTGCGGGCCATGATGGCCCGCTTCGCGACCGGGGTGAGCGTGGTGGCCGCCCGGCACGGACCGCTCCTGGCCGGCATGACGGCCAACGCGATCGCCAGCATCAGCATCAATCCACCGCTCATGCTGGCCAGCATCAATCGCAAGTCGGAGACGCACGGTGCCATCCTGGGCAGCCACTCGTTCGCGGTGAGCGTCCTCGCCAGCGGCCAGCAGGGGCTGGCGGATTGCTTCGCACAACCGACCACCGCCGCCAAGCTGCAGCGATTCTGCGACGCGCCATGGCATGACGCGGAGACAGGCTCGCCCATCGTGGACGGGGCAATCGCCTTCTTCGACTGCCGGCTGGTGGCGCAGCACCCAGGCGGCGATCACACCATGTTCGTGGGCGAGATCGTGGCCGCGGGGTTCGAGGAGGATGCGGAGCCGCTGATCTGGTACGGCTCGGCCTACCGGCACCTGGCGAGTGAGGAGGCGCCCGCCGACTGAGCCTGGGCTGCTCCGCGCGGCAGTCGCCGCTAGGCGGGATACAGCTCCTCGCCGCTGCCGTCATCGGCCTCGCCGGGAGCGACCAGCTCGCGGACCATGCGGACAAGGTCGCGGAAGTCGAATGGCTTGCCGAGCACCGGCGCCAGGTCGGCCAGCCGATCGGCCTCGACGTCGCTGACCGCCGTCAGGAAGAGGACCGGGATGTCTCGGTACTCCTCGCGCTCGCGCAGCGAGCGGACGATCATCGTGCCGCTCTCATCGGGCAGCATGTGGTCCAGCACCAGCAGGTCTGGCTCGCCGCCGTCGACCAGCGCGGTGTAGAGCTCGCCGGCGCTGCCGAATCCCGTGGATTGATAGCCCTGCTCCTCCAGGACGGCCACGATCGCGGTACGGATGAGGGGCTCGTCGTCGACGACCCAGACCGAATGCGTCACGCTCATGCGTCAGATTAGGCGCCGATGACGGCCAGTGACTCACTCATGGCGCCGATCGCCGAATCCACCTCGGTGTCGTTCGTGATCAGCGGCGGGATGACACGCACCACCTGGCCGTAGGTCCCGCACGAGAGGAGCAGGAGCTTTCGCTCGAACGCGGCATTGATGAACGCCTTCGCGAGATCGGGCCGTGGCTGCAGGCTATCAGCATCCGCGAACTCGATGGCCACCATCAGCCCACGACCGCGCACCTCGGCCACGCTCTGGTGGTCGGCAGCCACGCGACGCAGGTTGGAGAGCAGCCGATCTCCCTGGCGTCGGGCATTCTCCAGGAGTCCCTCGGCGGCGATCACGTCCAGGGTCGCCAGGGCGGCCGCGCAGGCCACCGCGTTGCCGCCGTACGTACCGCCGTGCGCGCCCGGCCCGAACTTCGCCAGCAACTCGCGACGCGCCATGATCCCGGACAGCGGCATGCCCGAG
>DATAOD010000052.1:0-3071 GCA_036265975.1 Candidatus Limnocylindria bacterium | reverse complement strand
CGCGTCACCCTCAGCTGGCGCTTCAAGCAACGCGCCCGCGAGCTGCTGGAACGGCAGCGCTTCGACATCCTGCACTTCCACGAGCCGCTGGTGCCGTTCCTGTCCCCCACCGTGCTGGACCAGTCGCAGACGGTGAACGTGGCCACCTTCCACGCCTTCGGTGGCTTCTCGCCGTCCTACTGGGTCGGCAAGCGCTTCGCGGGGCAGCTGGTGGAGAAGCTGGACGGCCGCATCGCGGTCAGCGGCGCGGCGCGGCACTTCATCAGCCGCTACTTCCCCGGCGACTACACGATCATTCCCAACGGAGTCGACCTGGACCGATTCGCCGATGCAGAGCCCTTCGAAGAGCTGCGCGACGGCACCATCAACATCCTGTTCGTGGGACGCTTCGAGGAGCGCAAGGGCCTTATTCACCTCCTGAAGGCCTATCACCGCCTGCGTAAGCGCCATGTCGATGCGCGACTGCTGGTGATCGGCGCGGGGCCCAAGGCGCGCGAGTATCGCCGCTACGTTGGCCTGCGGCAGGTGCGCGACGTGGAGTTCCTGGGCCGGGTCAGTGACGACGACAAGGCGCGCTATTTCGCCAGCGCCGACATCTTCTGCTCGCCCGCAACGGGCCAGGAATCCTTCGGCGTCGTGCTGCTGGAAGCCATGGCCGCCGGCGTCCCGATCGTGGCCAGCGACATCCACGGCTACAAGAACGTCCTGCAGCGCGGCGTGCAGGGCCTGCTGGTCGAGCCGCGCAACCACCGCGCCCTGGCGGCTGCTCTCTATGCGCTGGCCAATGACCCCGAGCTGCGCCACCGCATGGGCGAGGCGGGACGTGCGCGCGCGCCGGAGTACAGCTGGGACCGCGTCACCGAGATGATCGTGGACTTCTACCACGACGTCCGCGAGCGCACGCTGGCCGCCCGCCCCTGAATTTCGCGGCTCGCATCCGACGTGGCGCCGATCTATCGGTACGCCCGTCACGCCGAGCCGTGCCTTCGCTGCATTTCGCCCCATCTATAGGTACACCGCACGCATCAAGGGACGAGAAATGTGCCGGCCACGCTCGAGTTGTACCGATAGATCGGTAGATCGACTCCCAGCACGCAGCCCGTGCGCCTGGTGTGCCGATAAGTCGGGATCGGTGCCGGCCGCTAGCCGCGCCCCGGTCAGTCGAAGAGGGGGCGACGGAAGTTGAGGCCGCGGCGGTGCACCACGAAGCCATTCGCCTCATACACGCCCAGCGCGCCGGTGGGGTTCTCCGCGTCCACGCCCAGGGTGGCGCTGGTCATGCCGGCGTTCCGCAACGCACGGAGCGAATCCGCGACTATGGCCCGCGCAAGGCCACGACCGCGCCACGGACGGCGGACGCTGACGCCGGCCAGCTCGCCCCGGCGCTCGCCCGTCTCCTCGTTGAATCCGGTCATGATCCGATTCGTGACCACCCCGGCCACCTGGTCCCCGTCCCAGGCGACGCGCCACAGCTCCGGCCGGAACTCCGGCCCGCTGAAGAAGTGGTGGAACACCTCCTCGGAATTCTGCTGCCCGCCCCAGTGGTCCGCGAAGGCTTCCGAATCGGCGTCCCACACCGTGCGGTAGTGCTCGGGCAGCATCGGTCGCAGCTCCAGCCCATCGGGCAGGGGCATGTCGGCAATATCCTCCAGGTCAGGCCGCAGCATCTCGAAGAAGTAGCGGACGACCTCGAATCCCTCGGATGTCAGCAGCCGCACGCGGCGCGTGACCGACTCGAACGCCCAGCTCTCCAGGCGCCGCTCCACCGGCCTTGCTCCCGCGGCCTCCTCGTGTCCGGCGCGTGCCCGCTGGCGGCGCATGTTGTGGCGCAGCAGCGCCCGGCCGATGCCGCGGCCGCGCACGTCCGGGTCGACCTCGCCGCCAACGGTGTGGTCGCGGCCGCCATCGGCGTCATCGATCACACGCGCGTTCGCGAAGGCCACGATCCGCCCGTCGAGCTCACCGATCACGACGTCGCTGGCTGGATCGAAGCCGGACGGGTGCTCGAACCATTGGCCCCAATGCTCCGCCGACTCGCGCTCGTCGATGTCATCCTCGATCCGTGCCCGGGTGTGCATGGCCGCGATACCTTCCAGGTCGTCAGGCAGTCGCACCCGACGGAACCGCAGCCCTGGAATCGCAGGACCCTCCGCGTTGAGCCGCGCGAGCTCCTGCTCCGCCTCGGCCTCCCGCTCGCTCTCGGTCACCCTGCGTTCTCCAACGGCTTGCGATACGCGGACGAGCGGATCTCTATCTCGAACCCGGTCCCCGTGTACAGGCCAAGCGCCCCAGTTGGGTTGTCGGCGTCCACGCCAAGGCCGGCGCTGTCCATGCCCCGGTCGCGCAGCAGCTGGAGGGAGCGGAGCACCACCGCACGGCCGACGCCCTGCCGCCGCCATTGGCGTCGGACGAAGACTGAGCGCAGCCACCCTCGCTTTCGCTTGAACGCCCGGTTCTCCACCTCGTTGATGTGGTTGTCGACGCCGCCGGCGATCTCGTCGCCGTCCCACGCCACCACCATCAGCGAGCGGTCGAACTTCGGGTCGTTCAGCCAGCGCTCGTAGTTCTCGTCGGATCCGTCGAAGCCGCCCCAGTGGTCCTTGAACGCCTCGATATCGGCATCCCAGAACTGCTTCAGCTGCGCTTCGGTCAGCGGCCTGAACTCCAGGCCCTCCGGCAGCGCCGGCTCCTCGATCTCCTCCAGCGACGGGCGCAGCATGTCGAAGAAGAAGCGAACCTCACCGAAGCCGAAGCGCTGGAGCAACGCGATCTTTGCAGCCTCCTTCTCCATCGCCCACGAACCAATCACGGGCATGCGGTCCTCGGCTGGATACAGACCCCACAGCTCGCGGGCATGGGCCTCAAGGCCGTGCTGCAACCACGTCCCTATGCCGCGGCGGCGCCACTCGGGCGCCACCGTGGCGCCGACACGAAACTCGCGCAGGCCGTCGGTGGTGTCCACCCACTCGGCGTCGCTGAAGGCGACCAGCTTCCCGTCGAGCTCGGCCAGCGACACATCGCGCACCGGGTCGAACCGGTCGTTCGCCTTCGAGTACCAGCTCCGGAGCTCC
>DATAOD010000051.1:0-3239 GCA_036265975.1 Candidatus Limnocylindria bacterium | reverse complement strand
GGCCGCTGCGCGCCCGCCGATGCGAGTCCTCGTCGGCGAGCATCGCGTGCGCCTCGTCCGTGATGGGCGCTGGACGCGCTGCGCCGTCTGTGGCGTCCGCGTCGTGGGCCCTCTCCTGCGCCGGATGCGCCGCCGCCCCGGAAGCCACGTCCTGCTCGGGAACACCTAAGCTGCGCGGCGGCGGCACATTTATCGGCACAACCGTCACCCGAGGCCTTTCACAGGAGTCGATCTACGCATGTATCGGTACAGGCGGAGCGTGAGCGAACAGGGAAATGCACGTTCCCGCACGCGCTGTACCGATAAATCGGCCATGTGACACACGGCTGACCTACTCCGTGTCCCGCGTACTGGCAAATCGACCGCTAATGGCCCGATAAGCATGCCAAGGCAGCATTGGCGGCATGCCACGACGGAGAGCGAGCCTGGCAGGCAAGCGGTCGACCGATCAGATGGCCCGCATGGCCAATGAGCTGCGCATGGCACGCGCGACACTGGGCCTGACCATTCGGGAAGTGGCGCGGATGGCTGGAGTGGCCAAATCGACCGTGCAACGACTCGAGGATGGGTTTGTCGGTACCACAGTGCCCACGCTCGCTGCCGTGATGGCGGCCGTTGGCCTCGATCTCGTGCTCAACGCGTACCCCGGCAAGACCGTACGGTTGCGGGACTCCGGGCAGTTGGAGCTCGCGGACCAGCTACGGCAGCTCGCGTCCGCGTACTGGGCGCCGCGAATTGAGGTTGTGGCCGGCGATCATGGGCAGTCGGCGGATCTCGTGTTCTTCGGTGCCGATGAGATCCAGCACCAGGAGATCGAACGGCGGGCGGCAGACTTCCAAGCGCAGCTGCGATCTGCCCTGCGGAAACGCGAGTATCTCGCCGCGCGCACGAATCGACCGGTCAGGCTTGTCCTGGCGTTCGAGGATACCCGGCACAACCGCGAGGCACTCCGTCCGCACGCCGCACTGATTCGCGCGCAGCTGCGCGCGGACTCTCGCGCGGTGTTGAAATCGCTCCGTCTTGGCCAGCCGCTTGGATCAGACGGCCTCCTTTGGGTTCGGCGCCGGGGGTCGTAGCCGTAGGCCGATGAATCGGCACAACCGTCACGCGAGGCCTTTCACAGGAGTCGATCTACCGACTTATCGGTACAGGCAGAACGTGAGCGGACAAGGAAATGCAGGCTCCCGCACGCGTTGTGCCGATAGATCGGCCATCCGGAACTGCTGAGGCTGATCGCGTGCTCGGTATACCCATAGATCGGCCGGCCGGTAACAGGATTCAGGAGGAGCGGAGCAGGGAGAGGGCCTCGCCGAGGTAGTGGACGGCCGGGGGAGTCGTGGGCTCCAGGGCGACCTGGAGATGCCCGACGCCCAGCTCCTCATAGGCATGGAGCGCGTCCGCGAGGGCGGAGGGGGAGCCGGTGAGCGTGGAGTCGGTGATGGGCAGGGCCGGATGCTCCGCGTCGGCGAACTCGGGGAGCACCACGTTCACCCCCACGGTGATCTCCAGGGACGCAGGATCCCGGCCGGCGGCATCGAGCGCAGCATGGAGGCCTGCCAACCGGGGCGGCAGCTGGGTGGCGGGACCAAGCCAGGCGGTGTTCCAGGCATCAGCGTGCTGCACGACCAGCCGCAGCATCCGCTCCCCGCGTCCGGCAATCAGCAGGGGCGTGGGGCGGCCATCCGGCCGGGCATAACGCGGCAGGATCTCCAGGTCGCGGACCGAGTGGTATCGGCCTGAGAAGGTAGCCCGTCCCTCGCGCACGGCCGGCACCAACACCGACAGGGCCTCTTCGAATCGGCTGACGCGGTGGTCGAACGGAAAACCGAAGGCAGAAAACTCCGGCTCGTGCCAGCCGCAGCCCACGCCAAGGATCAGCCGTCCGCCCGAGACCTCCTCCAAGGTTGCGGCCATCTTGGCCAGCATCCCCGGCGAGCGGAAGGGCATGGCCAGGACCAGGATGCCCAGCTCCACCCGCGAGGTGAGCGCGGCGAGGGCGGAGAGCACGGTCCAGCACTCATGGATGCCCTCGGTCGGGCCGCTGCCCATCCGGAACAGCAGGTGGTCGTACACCCAGGCGGAATCAAAGCCGGCTTCCTCGGTCGCCAGGGCCGCATCGCGCGTTGCCGACCATGGCGGCACGACGCCGGTGCCATCCACCGGGCCGATGGGCATCACCACTCCGACCTTCATTGGCTCCTCCAGTCCTGGGTCAAATACGCGGGCGAGTCACGGTAGCCTTTCCGCCGATGGAACAGCCGCTTCCGCTGTCGGGCATTCGCGTCATCGACTGCTCGCGGGTGCTGGCGGGCCCGTTCGCCACGATGCTGCTCGCCGATCTTGGCGCTGACGTCATCAAGGTCGAGCCGCCGGCAGGAGACGAGAGCCGTGGCTGGGGTCCGCCCTGGTGGGGTGACCCGATGGAGCGGCGGAGCGCCTACTTCGCATCGGTCAATCGCAACAAACGGTCGGTCGTGCTGGATCTGCGCACGGAGGCGGGTCGCGACCTCCTGAACCGGCTCGTCGACCGAGCGGATGTGCTCGTGCACAACGCCCGCCCATCCAGCGCTCAGCGCCTGGGCCTGGATGCCGATGCGCTGCGTGCCGCGC
This sequence comes from Candidatus Limnocylindria bacterium, assembly GCA_036265975.1. Lineage (GTDB taxonomy): Bacteria > Chloroflexota > Limnocylindria > QHBO01 > QHBO01 > DASSCW01. Next base: position 629 of record DATAOD010000051.1, on the reverse strand, counting down.
ATCCGGACCTGGTGGTGGCGTCCATCGGTGGCTTCGCGGGGCGCGACGCGGAGCTGCCCAGCTACGACCTGCTGGCGCAGGCGATGAGCGGGTTGATGGCCGTCACCGGCGAGCCCGACGGCCCGCCGCAAAAGGTCGGCGTGGCGGTGCTGGACCTGATTGCCGGGCTGGAGCTGGCGGTCGGCATGCTGGCCACACTCCTCGGCCGCGCGCGGGGCGGCGGTGCGACCGCGGGAGTGAGCGTCAGCCTGATGGAGTCGAGCGTCACGGCGCTGACCAACGTGCTGGCCAACCACCTGGCCAGCGGCGCAGAGCCCGTACGCTGGGGCACCGAGCATCCGAACATCGTCCCGTACCAGGTCTTCGCCACGCGCGACGGCCACGTGGCGGTGGCGGTCGGCAACGACCCGCAGTTCGCACGATTGCTGGAGGTGCTGGGCCTGGCACCCGAGGATCGCTACGCCACCAACGCCGGTCGCGTGGCGGCCCGCGAGGTGCTGATTCCGTGGCTGGCGAAGGCCATCGGCGCGCGCGGACGCGACGAGCTGGTCGCCGCGCTGCGCGCCGCGGACGTGCCGTCGGGCCCGGTCAGCAGCGTCGGGGAGGCGTTGCGCGGCATGCAAGAGGCG
>DATAOD010000050.1:0-10072 GCA_036265975.1 Candidatus Limnocylindria bacterium | reverse complement strand
TGGTCGCTGAAGGCTGGGTCAGGCTCGCAGCCGCCCGCGGGCACCTCCTTCGCATTCGCCGTTGCCGATGACCAGGTTCTCGTCGCGAACGGCACCTCCACCGTCGAGACCCTGCTGGACACGCACCGCGGGACGCAGTCGTTCGCCGGGCGTCCGGAGCTGCAGCAGCTGTCCGCGCACCTGCCGGCCGACTGGACCGCGTTCTACGCCGTCGACAGCGCGCAGATCTTCGCGCAGCTCACGGCCGCCATGCAGCAGGCGGATCCGTCGGCAGCGGCGCTGTTCAATGCCTACCTGCCGACCGTGCCCACCTTCGGCGTCGCGACCGTCTCCTTCGCGAGCGATGCGCTGCTCTTCGACGCCGCCGGATCGGTCCCGGCGGGCAGCTACGCCAACAGCCGCCGCGACCTGGCCTCCATGGCACCACCCGACGCCCTGCTCTTCGGCGATGCCGGTGACGTCGGCACGGGCCTGGCCAAGACGGTCGCCGCCCTCAAGGGCGTGGCCGAGGCGCAGCAGGACGGCGGGCAGACCAAGCAGATGCTCGACCAGGCCGAGGCCGCACTGGGCGCGGATCTCGAGGACTTCGTGAGCTGGATCGGCGACGGGGCCGTGGTCGCGGGGATGACGGGCAGCACGCCGTACGGCGGGCTCATCCTGCGGGCGAAGGACACCGACGCCGCAACCCGCCGCCTCGGCCAGCTCAAGAGCCTGCTGCAGCTCGTCGCGCAGTCCGGTGGCGAGCAGCTGCGGGTCAGCACCGACACCGTCAGCGGCGTCGAGGTCACGACGATCTCCGTCAAGACGGGGACTGCCACGGACGTTGTGCCGGTGCCCGCCGACGTCATGGTCCAGTACGCGATGAAGGACGACACCGTGCTCATCGGCTTCGGCGACCAGTTCGTCGGCCGAAGCCTGTCACTGGCCGATGGCGCCTCGCTGGCCGACGCCGACCGCTTCGTCAACGCGGTAGACCGCTTTGGCGGCGCGAACAACTCGAGCGTCACGTTCGTTGACCTCGCCGGCCTGCGGACGGCGGTCGAGGGCGCGGTCGGCGCCGACCTGCCGCAGGAGTACACGCAGCAGATCCAGCCGAACCTGGTTCCGTTCGACTACCTCGTCAGCGTGACGCAGGCGGACGGCGACGCGGTCGTCACCCACTACGGGGTGGTCGTCAAGTAGCGAGCTCCGGCGGGCCTCAGTCCTGCCCGGCCGCCGCCCGCGCCTGGACCTCGAAGCGGTTTCCGCGATACCAGCCCTTGCCGCTCACCCCGGAGCCGATGGACGCCGCCAGGTACACCAGCGGGAAAGCGGCCTTGTAGCGGCTCCACTGCCGCACGTGCTCGAGCTCATGGCGCAGCTCGGCGGGCGACAGCTCGCGCCAGCTGAAGATGTCGCGCCCCAGCGTGATCGCCAGCCAGTCCGGCAGCATCCGCCCGCCAATGCGCCGCAGGCCCGGCATGACGTGGACCCGGTGCTGGACCGCGCTCATCAGCCACCGTCCCGGGGGCGCCCCCGCGCATCGCGCGCGGCGGGGTGTAGCAGCAGGTCACCGCGGTCTCCCCAGTGCTTCAGGAAGCGGTAGAAGTTGCGCTTGCTGAGCCGATCCCGCTCATCGGGCTTCAGGGCGGCCCAGGCCCGGTGCTCATGCCGCTGCAGTGACAGCGGCTGCGTGGCGACCGCCTTCCAGCCGTTGGCGCGGAGGGCGAACGACAGGTCGAGGTCCGCGTTGCGGTAGAAGCGGAAGCGATGATCGAAGCCGCCCACCTCTCGCAGCGCCTCGCGACGGACGGCCAGGCAGTAGCCCTGGATGGCATCCACCTCGCCCGGCGGCGCCTCGCTGAACTGGCGGGCGTCGGCGCTGGTGACGCCCCATGGACCGGCGACGCCCACCTTTGGATCCTCGAACGCGGCGACCAGCGGCACCAGGAAGTCGCCGGCCGGCTCGACCGAGGTGTCGAGCAGGATCAGGAACTCGCCGTGGCTGCGTCGGAGGCCCAGGTTCGCCGCATCGGCCCAGCCCAGGCGCTCCCGGACCGGCAGCACCCTGATGCCTTCCCTGTCCGCACCGACTTCGAGCGTTGCCGCGTTGGCAACCAGGACCACTTCGTGGCCGATGGATTGGCGATGACGGTCCAGTGCTGCCAGGAAGCGTTCGGCGTCCTGCGGATGATCCTCGGCGATCAGGACCAGCGAGGCGGGCACGGTCGCGGGCTCGTCAAGCAGCGAGCCAAGCTCGGCGTCATCCGCATACGTGGCGGCGCCCGCGTCCGGCAGCAGCGGCCGGGCGGTCGACCCCTCGGCCGAGTCGATGGCCTCCCAACCCGCGGCGCGCAGCTCGTCGCGTAGGCGGTCGGCCGTGGGCCAGTCGCGTGCCTCGCGGGCCTCGTGCCGGCGCAGGAGCAGGGCCTCGACCGCGTCCGGCAGCGGGTCGCTCATGTATCGGACGAGGATGGCCATCGGGCCCGGCGGCCGATCGGCCGGCCGTCGGCCTCGCGCTCCAGCTTGTGTGCGCCCATCGTCTCTGGGTCGTAGCGCAGCCGCTCGACGGGCCTGTCGCCGGCAAGGTGCTCGCGCACGATCTCGCCCGCGTCCCGCGGCGTGAGGGCGGCGTACCAGACGGCGTCTGGGTACACCACCGCCATCGGCCCGTTGCCGCACTGCGAGAAGCAGCCGGCGTGGTTGATGCGCACGCGATCGGCCAGGCCTGCCTCGCGCACCGCCTGCTTCAGCGCGGCGTGCACGCCCAGGCCATCACCGTCGATCGACGGGCACCACTCACCGCGTGTGCAGACGAACACGTGCTTCTCGAAGACGGGCATGGTCAGGGCCTCTCTGGAGCAGAGCGGTGCAGTCCGAAGTACTCCGGTGGGCGGACCGAAAGTACCGGGATGGCGGACGGCACCTCAACCTTACTATCCGGCCAGAAGCCGCGCCCTCCGCACCGAAGCGCCCACGTTGGGCGGATCTGGCCGGCTATAGCGGAAGGAACCAGTGGACCGATGATGACCAACGAGGTGGGGAAGCTGCTCACGGCGTCGGAAGTCGCCGAGATGCTGCACCTGCACGTGAACACGGTCAAGCGCCTCGGCGATCGCGGAGAGCTCCCGTTCTTTCGGGTGACCCGGCGCGGCGACCGGCGCTTCCGGTACGACGACGTGCTCGAGTTCCTCCGCCGGGACAAGTAGCCCGGCCCACTCAGCCCCTTTCCGGTCTGCCGCCGGGAAGGCTTCGTCCCCGCCAGGGGGCGCGCGACCGACCGCCGAGGTGCCATCTCTCGGCGGTCGATCGCTGTCTGGGATAATGCGCGGCCGATGACCGACGACCCCCGCGCGCGCCTCGCCCAGGCGCAGCAGCTCCTGGACGGCGGCGACCCCGAGGCGGCCATGCCGCTGCTGGAGCCCCTCACCGATCACCCGGACCCGCAGCTCGCAGGCGCCGCCTGGATCGCGCTGGGTACCGCCCGCTATCGCGCCGATGACGAGCAGGGCGCGCTGCACGCCTGGCAGCAGGCAGCGGAGCTTGGTGGGCCCATGGCGTGGCTGGGCTGGCGCTCGGCGGCCGAGCAGCACGTGCGCAACGGAGATCTCGAGGAGGCGATTGCCGCCTACCGCGAGGCCGATCGCCGCGCGCCGCCGCCAGAGCGCGGCGCCATCGCCAACCGCATTGCCTGGCTTCTCAAGGAGACGGGCCACGACTTCGCGGCACGCCGCCAGTTCAACCGCGCGCGCGGCGCCTATGGCAATTACCCGGCCTACGTGACCTGGCTGATCATCGCCATCAACGTCGTCGTCTTCCTGGTCGACGGAGCGCTGGCCGGCAGCGGCTCGTTCAGCATGATGGGCGGCGGCGGCCCGCTGGTGGCTGCCGGAGCGGTGTCGCGGCAAGCGGTACTGAGCGGTGATTGGTGGACGCTGTTTACCAGTGCCTTCCTGCATCTTGGCATCCTGCACATCGGCTTCAACATGTATGCCCTCTGGCTATTCGGGCCGATCATCGAGCAGCTGTACGGACACCTCGAGTACCTGGTGCTGTACCTGCTCTGCGCCCTCGGTGGCAGCGTGCTGACCATCATCGCCGCGCCCGACAGTGCGGCGGTCGGCGCATCGGGCGCCATCTTCGGGCTGTTCGGCCTGGCGTTCGTCGTGTCGCGCCGCCGCCACCTGCTGCTGGGGCCGCAGGCCCGCATGATCCTGTCGCAGACTGGCGGCCTGCTGGTGTTCAACCTGATCTTCACGTTCCTGATCCCTGGAATCAGCTGGACGGGCCACGTGGGCGGGTTGCTGGTCGGCGCCTTGATCGGCTTCCTGCTGGCGCCATCCAACGTGCCGACCATGGGCGGCCTGTGGCGCGCGCCTGACGGCTCGCGCATGAGCGGCGGCGCCCCGTGGGTCATGCGCGCGGGTGCCTATGCGCTGGTGGCGGTCCTCCTGGCCGCCGGAACGCTGGCCGTCACCAGCGGCGTACTCTGAGCCCGATGTGCTACGACGACCACGCTCGCCCTCCTCTGCCACCCATCCGCGGTGCCGCCGCCGACGCTCGTGAGCTGACGCTCACCGCCGGCGATGGCGTGGAGGTGGCGGCCTATGCCGCGCGCGCAGGCAACGAACGCGGCCCGGGCATGGTCATCCTGCCCGACGTCCGCGGCCTGCACCCGTTCTTCGAGGAGCTGGCGCTGCGCTTCGCCGAGGCGGGGGTCCACGCGATCGCGATCGATTACTTCAGCCGCACCGCCGGCACGGGCCGCCGGCCGGAGGGCTTCGACTACCAGGATCACGTCAACGAGACGCGGTACGCCTCGCTGCAGGCGGATGTCGCCGCGGCCGCGGAGTACCTGCGCAGCGAAGAAGGCGGCAACGCGGAGCGGATCTTCACCGTGGGCTTCTGCTTTGGCGGGCGGCTCAGCTACCTGCAGGCCGCGGACGGGCCGGACGTGGACGGCGTCATCGGCTTCTATGGCTGGCCGGTGGGCGAGAACCGCGACCTGCCGGCGCCCGTTGACCTGGTGGACCGCTTCCGGGCCCCGGTGCTGGCGCTATGGGGCGGCGCCGACCGCGGGCTGACCCCCGAGATCGTGGATCAGTTCACAGCGGCTCTGCGCAAGGCCGGAGTCGAGCACCAGAGCATCGTCTATCCGGGTGCGCCCCATTCCTTCTTCGACCGCCACCAGGCCGAGTACGCCGACGCGTCCGATGACGCCTGGCGGCGGATGCTGGACTTCGTCGGCGTGGAGGCCGCTTAGGCGCCCACGGCGGGCTGGCTGCCGGTGATCGGCTCCGGCTGCGGGCGCTTCACCGGCCGCAGATACAGCGCCAGGACGACGCCCACGTACGCCAGCCAGGCACCCAGCGTGATCCATTCCGGGTTGGCGCTGTAGCCGAACAGGGCGCGCAGCAGCTGGCCGATGACGCCCCTCATGTCGGTGCCTTCGTGCGGCAGCACGCTGCTGATGTCGTAGGCAGTGCCGGTGCCGAAGCCGATGACGCCGATCTCGGCGAACTCATGGACCGCGTGGCTCAGCAGGCCGGCCGCGATGAAGATGAGCGCCACCCCGGTCCAGCGGAAGAAGCGCTGCAGGTTGATGACCCGCGCCCCGCGGTAGAAGCCGTAGCCCAGCGCCGCGGCCAGCAGCAGCCCGATCAGCGCGCCAAGCAATGTGCCGGCGGCGGTCTGGTCAGCCTCGGCCGCGGCGGTGGCCTGGCCCAGCAGGAAGAGCGCCGTCTCGATGCCCTCGCGGATGACCGCGGTGAAGGCCAGCAGGGATAGCGCCCACGCTCCGCCCTCGGTCAGCGCGCGGTCGATGCCGGCGTGCAGCGTGCCCTTGATGTTGGCGGACGTGCGGCGCATCCAGAACAGCATCCAGGTCACCACCGCGGCGGCCAGGAGCATGGTCAGCCCTTCGAATACCTGCTCGGCCGGCTGCTGGAACTCACGGACCGTGATCCACAGGATCACACCAATGACAGCGCTCACCGCGATGGCGGCCGCAGTGCCGGTCCAGATGCGGCCGAAGTAACGTTGGTTGCCGGTCTTGGCCAGATAGGCCAGCACGATGCTCACGATGAGCGCGGCCTCGACTCCCTCGCGGAGCCCGGTCAGCAGCCCGGTGGTCAAGAAGCCGATGTCCAACGCGATTCTCCTGGCGGGGCGGGCTGGAGGGGGCGTGAATTAGGCTAGCCTAACCTCCCGAGTCAGTCAAAACGAACTACCGGCGCGCCGGTCGGAATTAGGAGAGCGGCGCGGGGCTGGCCACGCCATCGGTACAATTCGGGTCCCCGAGTCGTCCTTCGGAGCTTCCATGATCGATTTCTCCCTGACCGATGCGCAGCGCGAGCTGCAGCGCACCGCCCGTGCCTTCGCCGAGCGCGAGATCCTGCCCCGCATCCACGAGATGGATGCCACCGCGACGTACGACCGCGCCCTGTACGAGAAGATGGGAGCCGAGGGATTCCTTGGCCTGCCGATCCCGGAGCTGTACGGCGGCGCCGGCTTCGACTACATCGCCTTCGCCCTCCTGTGCGAGGAGATGGAGCGTGCCGACACCGCGTTCCGGGTGATCCTGTCCGTGCACACCGGCCTGAACTCGCTGACGCTGCTGCAGTGGGGCAACGAGGACCAGATGGAGCGTTACCTCATCCCGCAGGCGCGGGGCGAGAAGCTGGCCACCTTTGGGCTCACCGAGCCGGGCGTCGGATCCGATGCGGCCAACCTCTCCACCACGGCGCGCCGCGACGGCGACCGCTACATCCTCAACGGCTCGAAGATCTGGATCTCCCTGGCCGATACCGCAGACAACTTCCTGGTGTTCGCCACCGTCGACAAGTCGCGTGGCCACAAGGGCATCGCCGCGTTCATCGTCGAGCGCTCGTTCGCCGGCTTCTCGTCTGACTCGCTGCACGGCAAGCTGGGCGTCCGCGCCGGCAACACGGGAATCATCACCTTCTCTGACTGCGAGGTGCCGGCGGCGAACCGGGTCGGCGAAGAGGGGGAGGGCTTCACCATCGCGATGAGCGCCATCGACCAGGGCCGCTACACGGTCGCGGCGGGCTCGGTGGGGCTGGCGCAGGCCTGCCTGGACGCATCGGTCAAGTACGCGCGCGAGCGCAAGACATTCGGCAGCGAGATCGGCGAGCACCAGCTGGTGAAGCAGATGCTGGCGCGCATGGAGCAGGGCATACAGGCGGGGCGGCTCCTCGTGTGGAAGGCCGGCTGGAAGAAGAACCGCGGTGAGCGCAACACCCGCGAGACGTCGCTGGCCAAGTGGTTCTGCACCGACCACGCGGTCCAGTCCGCGCTCGACGCGATCCAGGTGCACGGGGCGTACGGCTATTCCAACGAGTACCCGGTGGAGCGCTACCTCCGCAATTCCAAGGGCTCCGTGATCTACGAGGGAACGTCGCAGATCCACACCCTGATGCAGGCGGACTACCTGCTCGGCTATCGGCGCGACCGTGACCTGCGCATGCCGCAGCCTGCCTATGAAGGAGAGATGTAGCCCGGCGCGGCCGCGTTCTCGCCAAATCCCGGCGTGACTGGGCTTAAGTCGCCCGATAGCCGATTCCCTCGCCAAATCCCGGCGTGGCGGGGCCTAGGCGCCTCAATGCTCCGCGCGGGCCGCGGCAGGCCAACGGCCTGAGCGTGCGCGGCCGACGGAGCGCCGCACTCTCTGCCTTCCGGCGCGCCTACCACCCGTGTGGCTGGGATTCGGCAGGTCGATCATGACCAGCAGGCCATCGGGAGCACCTGTGGGCTGGGCTAGCCAGCTTCGGGCCGATCGGCCACGAAGGGGTAGCCTCGCGAACAGGCGCTCGTGCTCTGCAAGGCGGCGACGGTTGGTGGTGGAGTCGCGCACGACCAGTGCCGGCACGATGGCGGCGGGACGCCAGCCGAGCTCGCGTGCCAGACCCGATGCCACGCGCGTCTTGACGCTCAACCCGCCCAGAATGGCCTGCACCTCCACGATAAGCGTCTTCACCTCGATAACCAGAATCCTGCGGCTGCGTGGCTCGTAGGCCAGCACGTCAACGCGGCCACGCTCCCCGTAGTGATTGAAGCTGGCCTCGACCACCACCAGCCAGCCGAGCGCCTCGAGGCGTCGGACCAGGAATTCGGTGAGGCGGGCGTGGTCCGCGTCGCGCAGCCGGGCGAGCTCCGGCCCCCGAAAGCCCGCATCCCAACGCAGCCGGATCCCGAGGGCCGCGGCGACGCGACGAATGACAGGAAGCGATAGCTGTTCCAGGCGCCCGGACTCGAGCACGCCAATTTGGCTGGGACTGATACGCGCGCGAGCGGCGAGGTCGGCCTGGCGCCACCCACGTCTGTGTCGGAGAGCTCGCACCGCACCTGCGAGGCCGGCGTCATCCATCCGTCCAACGTACGTCGTCGCGCTTATGGGCTGGTTATTGCTCCGATCGTCGAACTTCGCCTGTACGGCGGCCATCGAGGGCAGCGCCAGTCTTGCAATCGTGCCGGTTCATCCAGCCTCGAGGATAAGCGTATGGGTGGTCGCGGCGGCGACGGCGGCGTCTGACCAGGCGATGGGCACGCCCTCGCCACGCTGCCACAGTGCGAACAGGTCGCGGTAGTGCGGCGAGAGCGGATTGCCGGACTGCCCGCCGGCGAGGACGAAGCGGCTGCGCTCGAGGTCGCCCAGGTCGATGACCACGCGAGTGTTGGCCAGGAAGCCGGGGTTGTCGAAGGGGTGGAGCGGGCCGGTGGCGGCCTGCATCGGGGTCTGTGCGTCGCCACCCATCGGCACGGGGCCGATGTTGAACGCATCGGCCAGCAGTCGCTGTCCGCTGACCGGGTGCCGCAAGGTGAGCGCCCGAAGATGGCCCCAGCGCCAACCCGCCGGATCGGTGCCATGGTCCGTTCGAAGCCGATGAATGGCCGATGCGAGCGCGCCCGCCCCAATGCGATCCCAGCCTTCCGCGAACCAGCCCTCCGGCTCCGCCAGGAAGCGCTCGACGACCTGCGCCGCGGAACCGGTGTGGAACATCGTGATCGGCACGATCTCGCCGAAGCCGGCACCCAGCGCGAAGCGCCACGCCCCCTGCGCCTTCGAACGCGCCATGGCGCTCGCCATCTCCGACAGCCAGAGCTCCCAGACCGACGCCGCGATCGATTCGGCGCCGATGTGCCCGTCCCATCCCCGCAGCAGCTGCAGCGCCTGGCCGGCGTCCGGGTCGGGCACATCTAGCGATAGGAGCCGATCGCGCACGCGGCGCCACGCGAGGCTGAGGGTGTCCATCTGCAGAGCCGCGGCAGCCGGCACGTCCCAGTCGCGGCGGGAAGCGAGCTCCTCGACGATGCGTGCCTGGCGGTAGCCGTCCATCCAGTCCGCACCGAGGTACGGCCCGGAGCCGTCGGCCGCCGGGCGGTTGTTGGCGCTGGCCACGAAGCCCCCTGACGGGTCGAGCAGATGCGGCATGTCGGCGAACGGCACCAGCTCGTCCTCCCAGCCGACGCCCGGCAGCCAGCCGGGGAGCGGCAGCGTCCCGTGTCCCAGCCGACGGCGCGGCAGCTGGCCGACCAGCTGATAGCCGATGTGGCCGTCCCGGTCCGCGTAGACCAGGTTCAGCGCCGGGCCGGGCCACTGCGCGAAGGCGCCGCGGAACTCGTCGAACGTGCGCGAGGCGACGCAGGCAAGGAAGCCGCGGATCGGCATCGGCCGCAGCCACACCGCGGAAAGCGACAGCGACGCGGGGGCCCCGTCCAGCAGCGGGCTGATGATCGGGCCGCGCGGCGTGATCAGCACGCGCTCGGTGATCGTCTCGCCACCCCGGATCTCGATTCGTTCCTCGAGGACAGGGCACGCCGCAAATCCATCGGCTTGGCGAACGCTGGCGCCGTCCTCGCCGATCTCCTCGATGAACAGGTCGGCCTGGTCAGTGAGGCCTGCCGTGATGCCCCAGGCGGCGTGGCCATTGTGCGCGATCGGCAGCGCGGGAGCGCCCACGAAAGAGGCACCGGCCAGCTGCCAATCGGGGCAGCGCAGGTGGACGAGGTACCACGGCGCGGGCAGCCGGGGAGCGAGGTGCGGGTCATTGGCGAGCAGCGGTGCGCCGCTGGC
>DATAOD010000049.1:0-2528 GCA_036265975.1 Candidatus Limnocylindria bacterium | reverse complement strand
TCTTGCATCGGGTCTGTCAGCTGCCACCACCGCTGGGTATCGGGGTCGGCGGCGATCTCCGCCTGCGCTGCGGTCCAGTCGTCCCCGAGGTACTCGAGGTAGCTGAACAGCAGGCCATCGCGCAGGAAGATCGAGTAGTTTCGCACACCGACACGCCGCAAGGTGGCCAGCACACCGGGCCAAACGTTCGCATGCAGCCGCCGGTACTCGGCTTCGTGCTCGGGGCGCAGGCGGATCACAGTGGCTATGCGGCGGCTACCCCGATCAGCAACGTCGGAGGGCTTAAGACTGGCGTCTGTTGCGCTCACCGGTCCATCGTGGCATTGCGGCCGTGATCAGCAGCAGGGGCGCGGCCGTTGTGAGAGGCGCGGTTGACGCCCACCACCACCTATGGAACCCAAGCGACCCCGGCCAGGGTTGGCTGGCCGACGCCGCGCTGGCTACCATCCGGCGTCGCTTCGATCTGCAGGACTTACACGATGCCGTACGCGCAGGGGTTGCCGGACGGCCAGTGACTGCCACCGTGCTCGTGCAGTCGGTCGCCCGTAGAGACGAGACCGAGCGGCTGCTCGCGGTGGCCGCCGACGACGATCTGGTGGCCGCGGTGGTCGGCTGGGTGGACCTGACCGCCGACGTGTCGGTCCAGCTGGATCGGCTCCGTGGCGGACACGGTGGGCGCCTGCTGCGCGGAGTGCGGCACCTCGTACAGGATGAGCCGGATCCGCGCTGGCTGCTTCGCGACGATGTCCTGACTGGCCTGCAAGCTCTCGCGAACGCCGACCTGCCGTACGACTTGCTCGTTAGGCCGTCCCAGCTACCGGCAGCGATAGAGCTGTCGCAGCGCCTGCCTGGCCTCCGGCTCGTGCTCGACCACGCGGGCAAGCCGCAATTGGCCTCGGGTGATCTCGAGGGCTGGTCACACGATGTCCGCGCCCTGGCCCGGTCGGAACAGGTCGTCTGCAAGGTCTCCGGGCTGATCACCGAGGCTGACCACCAGCACTGGTCGGTCGCAGACCTCCGCCCCGCGTGGGACACCGTGCTCGACGCCTTCGGACCACGCCGCCTACTCTTCGGTTCAGATTGGCCGGTCTGCCTACTGGCCGCTAGCTGGCAGCGCTGGGCGGCCACCGCCGCCGAGTTCATCGCACCCTTGTCACCTGAGGAGGCGGACGCCGTGTTGAGCACCACCGCGACCGCGACATACGGGCTCGACGGCACCGTCGATGCGGACCTTTGACCACCAACAGCACGAGGAGGACCAGCTGTGACCACAATCCCGGCACCCGTCACATCGACCGGCGGCGGCACGGCAGAGTTCGATGGGATACGCGCCCTCGTCACCGGCGGCGCCAGTGGAATCGGCCGAGCCATCGCCCGCGCGCTGCGGATGCGAGGCGCAACGGTGGCGTCCCTAGACCTGCGACCACTCACCGAGCCCGAAGAGGGCATCCTCGAGATTGCCTGTGATGTGGGCAACGACGCCTCGGTACGCGAGGCGGTAGCCGAGGTAGCCGAGCGGTTAAGCGGCCTCGACGTCGTGGTTTCCAACGCCGGCATCGGCTCCGCCGGTGGAGTGGAGGACGTCACGGACGAGGAGTGGCACCACATCCTGGACATCAACGTGGTCGGCACGGCCCGCCTGGTGCGCGCCGCGCTGCCCCATCTGCGCCAGTCAGCGTCCACCGGACGTGCAGCCGTCGTGTGCACGGGCTCCATCGCCGCCTGGACCGGCTTGGTCCAGCGCGCAGCGTACAGCGCCAGCAAGGGTGCCCTGCACGCGCTCGTCCTCGCAATGGCAGCTGACCTTGTACGCGAAGGGGTACGCGTCAACGCCGTTGCGCCCGGCACTGCCGACACTCCCTGGGTTCAACGGCTGTTGGCCGCCGCGCCCGACCCGGAGGCAGCTCTTTCTGCGCTACGCGCGCGACAGCCGACCGGCCGCCTCGTCACCGCAGAAGAGGTCGCCCACGCGGTGTGCTACCTCGCCAGCCCGCTCGCTGGAGCCACCACCGGCACGGTCCTGCAGGTCGACGGCGGCTCCCACTCACTCGTCTTGCCGCCGGCGGAATAGATGGGTGAGCACGATGACAACGGCCAGCGCCCTGCAGCGTCGGGAGATCCGCCGCACCAGCGTGCATCTGACGACTCTCGGCTTCGGCGCCGCTCCCATCGCCGGTCTGTATCAGGCGGTAGACGAAGCGACCGCGCGCGCCACGATTCACGTCGCCTGGGAGCGCGGTATTCGCTACTTCGACACCGCACCGCACTACGGCCTCGGGTTGTCGGAGCGACGCTTGGGCGGGGTGCTGCGCGATCTGCCGAGGGACGACGTGGTTGTCAGTTCGAAGGTCGGCCGGCTGCTCGTCCCGCGCAGACCTCCACTACCGCGCGACGACGACCTATTTGATGTGCCGGGCGACCTGACCCGGCGCCGGGATTACAGCCGCGACGGCGTTCTGCGCTCACTGGAGGCGACGCTGCAGCGGACGGGCCTCGACCGCGTCGATGTCCTGTACGTTCACGACCCC
>DATAOD010000048.1:0-1863 GCA_036265975.1 Candidatus Limnocylindria bacterium | reverse complement strand
GTGTCATCCACCAGCAGCACCGGCCCGTCGAAGCTCACTCCGTCGCGCACGCTGGTGCGGGCCAGCAGATCCCGTGCCCGGACCGCTGAGGCCGCCTCGGCCGTCGGCGGCGGTCCGCTTACCCCCAGCGCGTCGACCAGCGGCAGCCGGCCGACTCGGGCCACTTGTTCGGCGAGGGAGCCAACCAGGAGCGGGAACCGCCGCGACGGCATGGCCACCACGGCGACCGGCCGCTGCCAGCTCGCCGACCAGCGCACCAGCACCTGAACCAGCCCGTCCAGCACCTCCGGGGGCGCCGGCGCGTCCCGCTGCCAGAGCACGCGCAAAACGTCGCCCCAGGCCGGGTCGTCGGCGAAAGCCAGCGCGCGGCCGGGCCCCACGCCTGCGATCTTGCCCTTGCGACCGGCTAGGCCGCTGACCCAGAGCTTCCGCGGCTCGATGACCACATCGAGCCCGCGGAAGAACCGCCTTGCTGCCTCCACCAGCTTCGAGCTGGGACGGGTGCCTGGCGCCGGTAGGCGCCCGTCGCACACCGAGCAGCGTCCGCACGGCCGCGGATCCGGGTCGTCTAGGGCGCGCTGCAAGAACTCCATCAGGCAGCCCTCGCCGTGCGCGTACCGGCGCATCAGGTCGGCCTCGGCGGCGCGGACGCGGCGCAGCTCCGACCATTTCTGCTCGTCGAAGTACCAGCCCTTACCAGTCGCCTCCCAGCCGTCGCGAGACTTGGTCACCACCTCGTCCACTGCCAGGATCTTGAGCAGCGTCTCCAGCCGGCCGCGGCGGATGCCGGTGGCCGCCTCGACACCGCCGAGCGACTGCGGGCCGTCGCCAAGCGCGTCCAGGATGCGTTCCACCTGCTCGTCGGTCGGGATGCCGGACGTCGCGAAGTACTCCCAGATCCGCTCGTCGGGCGGTCCGGGAACCAGGACCGCGATGGCGTCGTCCAGTGCGCGCCCGGCCCGGCCGACCTGCTGGTAGTAGGCCACCGGCGAAGCCGGCGAGCCCAAATGGATGCAAAAGGCAAGATCGGGCTTGTCGTAACCCATCCCCAGCGCTGAAGTCGCGACCAGCGCCTTAATCTCGTTGCGTCGCAGCCGGCCCTCAAGCATCTCCCGGTTGTCGCTCTGACCCGAGTAAGCCGCCACATCCAGCCCTTGGTCGACGAGGAATGCCGTAAGGCGCTCGGTCTCGGCCACCGTCAGTACGTAGACGATGCCGGAGCCCGGCAGCATTCGGAGCGCCTCCGCCACCCAGGCGTACCCCTCGAGAGTGCTGAGCCCAGGCACCACGGCCAGCCGGAGCGAGGCCCGGGCCAACGAGCCGCGCAGTGTGATGGTTTCCGCTCCGAGCTGGGCAGCCACGTCCACGGTGACGCGTTGGTTGGCCGTCGCAGTGGTGGCCAGCACGGGCGTGTCCGGCGCCAGTTGCAGCAGGGTACGCGTGAGCCGCTGGTAGTCGGGCCGGAAGTCGAAGCCCCAGTCGGAAACGCAATGGGCCTCGTCGATCACCAGCAGCCCGCACTCGCCGAGCAGGGCTGGCAGCTGGGCGGCGAAGCCGGGATTGGCGAGCCGCTCCGGTGAGATGAGCAGCACGTCAAGCCTTCCTGAGCGCAGCTCGTCAAGCACGCCCGACCAGTCGTCGACATTGGTGGAGTTGATGGTGGCCGCCCGCAGCCCGGCCCGCGATGCAGCCGTGATCTGGTCGCGCATCAGCGCCAGCAGGGGCGACACGACCAGCGTCGGCCCGTTCCCTAGCTCGCGGAGAGCCGTCGTGGCAGCCCAGTACACTGCCGACTTGCCCCAACCGGTCGCCTGCACCACCAACACCCGGTTCCGATGCTCCACTAGCTCTTCCACCGCCCGC
>DATAOD010000047.1:0-2228 GCA_036265975.1 Candidatus Limnocylindria bacterium | reverse complement strand
TGCGCGCGGTCTTCGCCAAGGGCGAGCCGGATGTTATCGGCCGCATTCGTGGGCAGCGCCACACCATGCTCGGCGACACGGATATCGACTCGCAGCGCCATCTGCGCGGCGCGCCCGGCGCCGTGGTCGCCGTGGTTGTCGGCGATGGACGGGTCTTCGTCTCGGGCGGTGCGGAGCACTAAGTAGGTAGCCATAAGTCTTGCAACAGGCTCTTCAGCCAAAACCGCTTCGAGGTCATGCCAGCCTTTCGGCGTGCCTGCTGTGGCGTCAGCGTCAGGAGCCATTCAGCTGCATTGTCGGCCAGCAGCAATTCTCATTGGCCGTATCGCTGCACGGGCATCATGGTGCGAGTTGAGCCTCGACATGGGGCGGCGGTTTTGAGTCGATCAGGGTCTGCATGAGCGTCGTCCAATCGGGAAAGACGAGATAGGCCGTGATGGTTCGGATGTGCTCGAAGAAGCGCGTGCGCGCTCGTTTGGCGGTTCTGGCCTTGATCCAGAGCTGTTCGAGGCAGTCGCAGACTGTGTGGAGTGCGAAGGCGAGCAGGTTCATGGCGGCAAACATCATAGCGAGGTTCTGCTTGCCGTGGCCGAAGTTGTGCTCGAGGTGGTAGCCGTTGGACTTGAGGACGTTGAAGCTTTCGTTCTCGATCTTCCATCGGGCCCTAGCGCAGGCCACGATCTCGGCGACGGTGTCGCGGGTGACGGGCAGCGAGGTCACGAAAGCGCTGCGGTAGGTGACCTGGCCCTTGGCGTCCGTGAGGGTGACGCCGATCCAGTTGACCAGCATCGCGTCCTGGCCGTCCCGCAGTGGCGCGCCCGCGAACCAGCGGAAGCGATAGGTCAGGCGCTTGCCGTTGGCCTTCTGTGTGGCCGTGTGCTCATCGAGCGTGGCGCCGTGCATGAAGTCATACAGGGCCTTGTGCGACGCGGGCTTGGCCGTGAGGAGGAAGTCGCCGCCGGCCGCGGTGATCGCCGCCGCGATCGGCTGGCACGCGAACAGGTCGTCGCCGAGGAAGATGGGCCGCAGATCCACCAAGCGCTGGGCGTGGGCGGCCAGCCAGCGCTTGGCGGCGTTGCGTTCGCAGTCCTGTTTCGCCGCGCCGTCCTGGGGCGCGATGAACTCCGGCATCATGGGCAAGGCCATGGCGTGGCCGGGCGCCACGACCGTGGCGGCCAGCATGGCATGGTAGTTCTCGGTCTTGCCGTTGCCGCGCCGGCGCGTCAGGCACTGCGGACAGCCGAGCTTTTGCGAGCAGAAGTATTCCGTGCCGTCGAGCGCGATCAGCACCCGGTCGCCGAGCCGCTGGAAGGCGCGCAGCCCACCGTGCCGGCGCAGCATGTCCAGGCTTTGGTCGAAGGCGGGCTGTAGGTGCGAGGGAGGCACCGGGTCGAGCATGGCGCGGATATGGTTGTCGGTCGGGATGGCGGTCATGCCGAACAGGCTTTGGCAGTTCGACGTCTTGCGGCCTTCCTCCAGCGCGCGCTGGTGGGCGAGGAAGGATTCGCTCTGCAGGAAGAACAGCGAGACGGCCGACAGGCCGATATCGGCCATGCTGTAGGTCACCTCGCCGCGCCGCTTATCGGGAAAGGCCGCGCAGGTTGAGCGAACGCCTTGCAAAAGGGTCTCGAGCAGCTCCATGCAGACTTGAATCACACCTCAGACCGAAGCGAAACCCACCTTCAAATCAACCATTTAGAATTGCTGTCCAGGCTGCCTTGCAACTGCCGCACCACCGTGCTCTGGATCAGGCTGGTGCCGAAGCCCCGGCGTTCCGGTGGCGCCGTGACCGGAGGGCCGCCGCGCTCCCGCCACACCAGCACCAACCCGCCCTCCTTCGGGTCCCTGGACCAGCTGATCGCCACGCGCCCACCGGGCACGGAGAGCGCACCATATTTCGCCGCATTGGTCGCCAGTTCATGGATCGCCATGGCCACCGGCTGCGCCGCGTCCGGCGCAAGCCCCACCAGCGGCCCGTCGAACTGCACGGCGGATTCCAGCCCGCCGCCGCCGCGATAGGCCGCCAACTCCTCAGCCAGGAGCGCCCGCAGGTCGGCGCCGTGCCAGCGCTCCCGCGCCAGGAGGGTGTGCGCCAGCGCCATGGCGGCAATGCGGCCCATCACCGCCTTCTTGAAGTCGGCCGGGTCCTCGGTGCGGGTCAGGGTCAGCACGGACTGCACCACGGCCAGCGCGTTCTTGGCGCGGTGGTCCACCTCCCGCAGCAGCAG
>DATAOD010000046.1:0-11158 GCA_036265975.1 Candidatus Limnocylindria bacterium | reverse complement strand
GGAGAGGGGCTTGGGTCGGCCGCCAGGGTCGACAGAGGCGCGACGATCGTCGAGATGAAGACGATCAGGGTGAAGAAGATGAGAACCTTGCGAGTCACGCTCTGGCGGTCGGTGTTGGGCACCAAATTCCCCTCACTGTGCACGGGCAGCCGGCGGGCATCGGGCCGGCGCGACTGCAAACGCTAGGCCCGCCGGCCGGACACGCCATCCGTAGCCGATCACGGGAAATTCCGGATACGCAGCTCCGTGTACGGAGTACAGGCTCCGTACCTGCCACTGCACATTCCCCGATGCCGGCGTCGTCGTTCCGGCATAGACTCGGCCTCGTGACAGCTCCGCGGGCGCCCCGACCAGAATCGGCGCCGGCAGGCAACCGAGAGGGCGATTCCGCTTCTACCACGGTCCCTGCCGCGCTGCGCGATGCCCAGCAGGTTGCTGTGCGGATCGCCGACGACGAGGCGGCGGCGGACGCCGAGCGGCAGCGCCTCACGCACGACGAGCTGCCGCACCTTCCCGCGGAGCCGGCGTTCAGCCTGCGCGAGAACGAGATCCTGCACGCGGTCCGCGCGTCTGCCCTGCTGGAGGACCGGCAATCCGCCATTCCGCAGGGAGGAACGCTCTACCTCACCTCGCAGCGACTCATCCATGCCGGGCAGGCTCCGCGTGAGGTGCGCTTGGCGGATATCGCGGAGACGGGCGTGGCGCTCGAGCGGCTGCTGCTGGTTGACCTGGATGATGGCTCGGACCTGGCGATCGAGGTAGACCAGCCGCGCCTCCTACGCGTGCAGTTGGCAGCGGCGCGGGCGGCCGCCCGGGAGAGAGCGGGATGAAGACCCGGGAGCGGGATTACTACAAGGTGCTCCAGGTGGATCCGGAGGCGGAGCAGGAGATCATCGAGGCTGCGTACCAGACGCTCTCCGCACGCTTCCACCCGGACAACGACCTCACCGGCGTGCACGAGATCCGGCTGAAGGAGCTGGATCGCGCCTACCAGACGCTGTCGAATCCGGGGCTGCGGCGTGCGTACGACATCGAGCGGTCGGACGCCTACCGGCCGATGGGGCCCGGCGAGATGGTGGGCTCCGCCGTCGAAGCCTCCGAAGAGCCGGAGCCTGAGCCGATGCTGGCAGGCCGCGGACTGAGCGCGCGATTGAATGCCAGTTCATCGGCCTCTGGTTCCACCGGAGCGCCGGCTGGCGCCACCATCCTCAACTTCGGTCGGTTCGCCGGTCGCTCGCTGCGCGACATCGCTGGCGAGGACACCGAGTACCTGCGCTGGCTGGCCAGGCACTCCTCCGGAATCCGATTCCGCGGCGAGATCGAACGGTTGCTGCGCGGGATGGGCGAGCAGCTCTAGCCGGCGTGCGCCTCGCGGTACCGACGGGCCGCCTCCGCCCGATTGCGGACACCGAGCTTGTTGAGCAGCGACCCAACGTGCGTCTCCACCGTCCGCGGTGAGATGCCAAGGCGGTCCGCGATCTCCTTGTCCGTCAATCCATCCGCCAGGAGGGAGAGGACTTCTTCTTCGCGGGGACTGATGCCGGGCAGTGCCTGGGCGGGGTCGATCCCGGACCGGCCGGTGGCAGACGCCAGGTGCTGGATCACCTCGGCGGCCATGGCACGGGACATTGCCAGGTCACCGGAGCGGATGCCGCGCACCGCGCGCTGCAGCGCGTCGGGACTGAGGTCCTTGGTCAGGTAGCCGGCTGCGCCGTTGCGGACCGCCTCGATCAGGTCGCGGCGATCGTCTGACACCGTGAGCATCACGATCTTGGTGCTCGGCAGGCGCGGCGCGAGCTCGCGCAGCATGGCCAGCCCGCTGGTGCCCGGCAGGTTCACGTCCAGCAGCAGCACGTCCGGCGCGAGCTGCGGCGCCACCAGGATCGCCTCTTCTGCAGTGCTCGCCTCGCCCACGACCTGGATGTCCTCGGCGGTCAGTGCCTGTCGTACCGCTGAGCGAACAAGGGCGTGGTCGTCGACCAGCATGACGGTGATGGAGCTCATGCCGGTGCTCGCTGGATGGGAAGACGCACTGTCACGCGAGTGCCGTCCGACCGTTGCGATTCAACCTGCAAGGTCCCGCCGATGATCGCCGCGCGCTGTTCCATGCTCGACAGACCATAGCCTGACCCCGAACCACGCTCCAGGGCGAAGCCGCGACCGTTATCGCTGATCGTGATGACCAGCTCGCGGTCGGTGGTGGTGGCCTCGACACGCACCAGTGTCGCATCCGCGTGCTTGCGCACATTGGCGAGGGCTTCCTGCACGATCCGCAGCAGCTCGGCCTGCGATCGTGCCGAGAGGGAGTCCGCAGCCGGCACTGCGAGCCGGGTCTCGACCGCTATGCCAAAGCGGTCGCTGAAGTCGTTGACGAAGCGCTCCACGACCTCGCTGAAGGAGCTGCCCTCCGCCGGTCGCAGGGCCAGGATGGCCTGCCTTGCCTCGGCCAGCGCGGATTCGATGGCCCCGGACACTTCCTGCGCCAGCTGCCGGGCATCGCCCTCGACGGCTGGCAGCGCCAGCAGCCTCCCCTGCTTCAGTTTGGCGTACCACAGCTCCTGGGACATGCCGTCATGGATCTCCCTGGCAAGGTGGGCGCGCTCCTCCGCGGCGGCGCTCGCCAAATCCGCGTCACGCAGCCTTGTGAGCTCGGCGTTGGCGTGGCGCAGCGCTCGCATATCGGCGCGGATCTCCACGGCCAGCGTGGTCATGAGAGTGAGGTAGAACGCCACGCGCAGCGCATCACCGGCGCTCACGAGCGAGGCATAGGCCGCGGGATGGATGGCGAACAGCACCTGGCTGAATGCCGCCAGCACGAGTCCGATCCCGAGCACCGCGTCGGTCTGCCGGCCCCTGAGCCGATAGGCCCGATATGACAGCGTCGACGCCGCGAGGTAGCCAAGGCCGATGGCGACCTGCAGCAGGCCCAGCGCCACCGCCGATCCCTGTGGCAGGCGAACGGACGCATCGGCCCGCAGGGCGGCCAGCCCCGCGGGACTGATGAGCGCCGGCAGGACTTCCTGGGTGCCGGCGGCCACCACGACCACCCCGAGCACCAGCACCGCGGGCAGGCAGAGGACCAGGAGCGGCGCGAACCGTGACGTCCGAACGCGTCCCACCGCCGCCAGGCCGGCGACCACCAGCAGCGTGGCGCCGACGGAACGTGAGATGACGGCCACCCACAATGGCAGCTGGCCAGGGTGCTCCAGGGCAAGGCCAAACGCCTTCTCCCAGCCGATCATGGCCAGGACCGCGGTCAACGCGTTCACGGAGCCGAGCACCAGCAGGGCCGATCCGCGCCACAGGGCCGCCTCGTCGCCGACCTCCCGGTACCGGATCCAGCCGAGCACCGTGACAGCGGCCGCGACGGCGGCCGCCAGGACGTCGATGGCCAGCGCCAGGCGCTCGTTGACGATGACCGGTGCTCCCCGCGCGCCGATCAGGACCACGATGGTGCCCAGGGCCAGGGCAATTGGCACGATGGCCAGGGCGATCTCTGTCCGGCGCCCGCTGCCCATCAGCCTCGTTCCAGCTCTGCCAGCACCAGATGGTGGAGCCGTCCGTTGGTGGCCAGGGACTGCGGGCCGGCGAACGAGGGCATCCCTTTGAAATCGGTGAGCTGGCCGCCCGCCTCGCGCACGATCAGCGCCGGCGCGGCCAGGTCCCAGGCCCTCACGCCGATCTCCAGCACCATGTCCGCCGCGCCCTCGGCCACCAGCATGTAGCCCCAGAAGTCCCCGAAGCCGCGGTCGCGCCAGGCTGCCGTGCGCAGCCGGGACATCACCTCCGCGAAGCCAGCCGCCTCCATGGGTCGCAGGCCGGAGGTGATCAGCTGCGCGTGTTCGAGCTGATCGACGGACGAGACGTGGATGGGCCGCTCCCCCAGCAGGTCGCGGACAGTGGCACCGCCGCCACGCGACGCCGACCAACGCCGCGACAGGGCCGGCGCCGAGATGGCGGCCGCGACGAGCCCTTTGGCGTCTTCCACCGCCAGCAGCGTGGCGTACACCGGGATGCCGCGCACCAGGTTGTTCGTTCCGTCGATCGGGTCGACGATCCAGCGCGTCTCGCGCTCGCCGCCTTCGCTGCCGAATTCCTCGCCCAGCACTCCATGACCGGGATATGCCGCCGCGATGCGCTCCCGGATGTGCGTCTCCACCTCGGTGTCGACCTGCGTGACGAAGGTGGAATCGGCCTTGGTGCGAACCTCAAGGCCGCCGCGCACATGGCGCAGCACGATCGCATCGGTCTCGTTCAGCAGGTCGAGGGCAAACCGGCGCAGCTCGTCGGACACGGCCGAAGGATAAACGCCTCGTGGGGGGCTGCCGGTTCCGCGACCGGCCAAAGAAGCGCCAACGGGGCCGCCAGCGGCAACCTCAGCCGTCCAGCTGGCGGCGGAGCTCCTCGTTCACGAGCCGGGCATCGGCGCGACCGGCGGTGCGCTTCATGACCTGGCCGACCAGGAAGCCGTAGATCTGCTGCTTGCCGGCGCGGTACTCGGCGACCTGCGAGGGGAGCTCGGCCAGCACCGCCGCCACTTCCGAGCCGATGACGCTCGAATCGCTCACCCGTCCGAGCCCCTCCCGCTCGATCACGGCACGCGGCGACTCCCCGGAGGCGAAGACGCGAGCCAGCACGTCCTTCGCGTTCGTGGCAGAGACGCGTCCCTCGTCGACCTCCCGGATGAGTTCCGCCAACCCGGTTGGCTGCAGGGCGACGTCAGCGGCGCGCAGGCCCTCAGCCGCGTGCTGGTTCAGCAGGCGGCTGAACTCGCCGCTCACCCAGTTGGCCGCCGACTTCGGCGGCACGCCCTCGGCGACTACCAGGTCGAAGAAGTCGGCCAGCTGCACGTCGGCGGTCAGCACGCCGGCGTCGTAGCCGGAGAGGCCCATCTCGCGCTCGTAGCGCTCCCGACGCGCCGCCGGCAGCTCCGGCAGCCCGGCACGCAGCTCCGCCACCCAGTCGGTGGACGGGCGCAGCGGCGGCAGATCGGGCTCCGGGAAGTAGCGATAGTCGTTCGCCTCTTCCTTGCTGCGCTGGCTGATCGTGCGCCCGCCGTTCTCGTCCCAGCCGCGCGTCTCCTGGACGAGCGCCTCTCCACGCGCGAGCGCCTCGGCATGACGGGCGACCTCGTACTCCATCGCGCGCTCCAGCGAGCGGAAGCTATTGAGGTTCTTGACCTCGACCTTGGTGCCGAAGGGCTCCGTCCCCATCGGCCTGAGGCTGATGTTTCCCTCGATCCGCATGGAGCCCGTCTCCATGTCGCCATCGGATGCGCCGATGTAGCGGAGGATGTCGCGCAGCGTCTCGCCATACGCGCGCGCCTGCGCCGGCGAGCGCACGTCCGGCTCGGTCACGATCTCCATCAGCGGCACGCCGGCCCTATTGAAGTCGACCAGCGTGTGGCCCCGTCCTCCGTGCTGCAGCCGCGCGGTGTCCTCCTCGAGGTGGGCCCTGGTGATGCCGATGACGACATCGGCTCCTTCGCTCGGCACCGGCACCCGCAGCCTGCCGTTGGAGGACAGTGGAAGCGCGAACTGGCTGATCTGGTAGCCCTTGGGCAGGTCCGGGTAGAAGTAGTTCTTGCGCTCGAAGCGGACCGCCTCGGTCTCCACGTGGCAGTCCAGCGCGATGCCGGTCAGGATCACCAGCTCAACCGCGCGCCGGTTGATGACCGGCAGCGTGCCCGGCATCCCCAGGCATACCGGGCAGACGCGCGTGTTTGGCTCGTCCGGCTCGCCCGCCGGGGCCTGCGTGGGACAGGAGCAGAACATCTTCGACTCGGTCTTCAGCTGGGCATGGACCTCGATGCCGATGACCGTCTCGTACTGCACGTCCGCGCTGACCATTGAGCCGATTCTATCGGCCGGGCGTGCCGCTATCCTCTGCGCCAAGCCGCTGGAGACTTGCTGCCTTGAAGATCGGTGAATGGGACACGCTTGGACGCGCGCGCGCCGTCCTGCAGCGCCAGCTCGGGGAGCTGGGCGCCGCCGAGTATGCCGCCCACGTGACCCTCAACCAGGACAACGGCCGGCTGCGGATCTACGTGGCGACCGATATCGGGCTGCTGGAGTACAGCTACGGGCCCGCCGGAGCCGACCCGGAAGGGGCGTGGATGCTCCGAGGCGAGCTGTATCGCTGGCGGAGCGTGAAGGGCCTGCGGCTGCAGACCGACGCGCAGATCGACGACGACTCCGGCGAGGTCAAGGCCGTGTGGCGCCTGGTCGCTGAGGATCCAAAGCTGGAGCTGGCGGCCGACGGGGAGGGCAGCGATGAGCGGGCCCCGGCGGCTGTGCTGGCCTTCGCGCGAGCGTGCATCGAGCACGCCGGCTGAAGCGCCGGCCTGCGATCAGGCGGGGTTGACCGCCGCCAGGTAGAGCGCGCCGAAGGGGATCCGCAGTGAGCCGTCGGCCTCGCGCGGCGTGATGGCGAGCATCTCCGCGGTGAGGGCGGCGTGCTGCTCGTCACTGAAGCCGGCCGTCACGCCGGCACGCGAACCCGTGTTGCGCCAGACAGCGAACGCCGCTTCATCGGGCAGTTGGATGGCCATGCCTGCATCTGCTGCAACGTCCAGCTCTCCCCAGCCTGCCGCCGCCCCCCATCCGCCGAGGATCTCCTCGGTCGGGTAGTCGAGGCCGCGCGAGATCCCCCAGCGCTCGTAGATGGCGCCGTACAGCGCAGATGGGGTGCGCCCGCCGGGTCCCGGCACGGAGAGCGAGATGCGGCCTCCCGCGCGCACCACGCGACGCCATTCGCGCAGCGCGGCGACCGGGTCATCGGCGAACAGGAGGGCATGTGAGCTGATCGCCACGTCCCACGCGGCGTCCTCGAATGCGAGATGCTGGAAGTCCATCACCTTGAACGTGGCGCCCGGCACCTCGCGCCGAGCGATCTCCAGCATTGCCGCCGCCCCGTCCACGCCCATCACCGTGCGGTCCTCGCCCACCGCCGCGGCGGCGGCTATCCCGGTGCCGCTGCCGATGTCCAGGACACGCTGCCCCGCCTTCAGCTTCGCGCGGCGCACGACCTCGGCCGCGACCGCGCGCAGCGAGGGCGCCATGGTCTCCGCGTAGCCCGTGGCGTTGGCCTGGAAGGCTGACGAGCCGCTGGGCGTGGAAACGTCGTTCATGGCTCGATCTGCGGCGGACGCTCGAGCGTGATGCCCTCCCCGCGTTCGCCAGGCGTCACCAGCACGTCGATGGGCAGGTCACCCGTCCACTGCGCCACCGCCCCCAGATCAAGCAGCGTCTGCGCCCCGCGACCAGCGAAGGTGATGCCGGGCTGCGCGAGCGCGGCCATGCGCACGAAGAGCAGCGATCGCAGCTCGGAGGCGGGAATATCGCGGGGCAGCTGGCGGGCCCATCCGCCATCACCCACGCGCTCGAGCAGCGAGGCTGCCAGCGTCCCCAGGTCCGCAGCGCTCAGCAGGTAGGCCGCGTAGCGGATCGGCAGGCGCTGTCCCGACTCTGGGTGGACGAACGAGGCAATCTCGCCAAACGTCGCCAGCTTCACGAGCTCGCGGCCGCTTCGCGCCGCCGCTTGACGAAGCGCTCCATGCGGTCCATGGCCTCCACGATCTGCTCGTAGGCGGTCGCGTAGCAGGCACGCACGTGGCCCGCGCCGGATGGCCCGAAGGCAGAGCCCGGCACGACCGCCACGCGCTCCTCGCGCAGCAGCTCCTGGGCGAACTGCTCGTCGTCCATGCCGGTGGCGGCGTGGGTGTTCGGGAAGCAGTAGAACGCGCCCCGCGGCTCGAAGCACAGCAGCCCCATCTGGTTCAGGCGCCTGGTCATGAGCTGTCGGCGGCGGTCGTACTCGTCGTGCATCGCCTTCACGTAGGGCTCGCCGCTGCGCAGCGCCTCGATGGCCGCGTATTGGGCGGACGTCGGCGCGCACATGAGTCCGTACGGGTGGACCTTGGCGATGCCCGCCATGAGGGCCGCCGCAGCGGCCACGTAGCCGATACGCCAGCCGGTCATCGCGTAGCTCTTGCTGAAGCCGCCGATGTACACGGTCCGCTCCCGCATGCCGGGAAGCGCCGAGAACGCCACGTGCTCGCGCTCGCCGTAGGTCAGCTGCTCGTAGATCTCGTCGCTGATCACCAGCAGGTCGTGCTCCTCCGCCAGTCGGGCGATCGCCTCAAGGTCGGGGCGATCCAGCACGGCTCCAGTGGGATTGTTCGGATAGCCAAGGAAGATGGCCTTGGTGCGTGGCGTGATGGCCGCCTCGATCATCGCGGCAGTGACCCGGAAATCGGTCTTGTCGGTGGTCGAGATGGCCACCGGCGTGGCGCCGGCCAGCCGAATGCACGGCGCGTACGCCACGAAGCAGGGCTCGTGGTAGATCACCTCGTCACCGGCAGAGCAGACCGCGCGCAGCGTGGCATCCAGACCCTCCGAGGCGCCGACGGTGATGATCAGCTCGGTGCGGGGGTCGTAATTGACGCCCCGACGCGCTTCGAGGTCCGCTGCGATCAGCTCGCGCAGCTCGAAGATGCCGCCATTGGCGGTGTAGTGCGTCTCCCCCGCCTCCAGGCTGGCAATCGCGGCGCGGGTGATGGGCTCAGGCGTGGTGAAGTCGGGCTCGCCGATGGTCAGCGAGATCACGTCCTTCATCTCATTGAGCATGTCGAAAAAGCGGCGGATGCCGGATGGCGGCATGTCGCGCACGGTCGTGGACAGGAATCGGTCTGAGGATGCCTCCTGGCCGATGGCGACCTCCGGTCGCGGCTCGGCTGCCGGCTCGATGGACATGCGGCCAAGTGTAGCCGCGGCCAACGCCAGCCCGTACTCTTCGCGCCATGCCCGGGTCCCACCTGCTGCTGGCCGCTCCGCCGCCGAACTTCGAGACGGGCAGCGGATCAGAGCTGGAGCTGCTGCTCGGAGTCCTGCTGCTGGTCGCGCTGCTGACAGTGGTCGCCGGCAGGATCGGCGTGCCTTACCCCATTCTGATGACGCTGGGCGGCCTGCTGCTCGGCCTGATTCCGGACCTTCCCCGGCTGGTGCTGGCGCCGGAGCTCGTGTTCGTGCTGATCCTTCCGCCGCTCCTCTTCGGCGCGGCCTTCTTCACGTCGCCCCGCGAGCTCTGGCGCAACGCGCGTCCGATCGGCCTCTTGGCCATCGGGCTGGTGCTGGTCACCACGGTTGCCGTCGCGGTCGTGGTCCATGCATTGGTGCCCACCATCGGCTGGGCGGCTGCCTTCGCGCTGGGAGCCATCGTCTCCCCGCCCGATGCCGTGGCCGCCACCGCCATCGCGCAGCGGCTCGGACTGCCGCCGAGGCTGGTCACCATCATCGAGGGCGAGAGCCTGGTCAACGACGCGACCGCGCTCGTCGTCCTGCGGCTGGCCGTGGTGGCCGTCGGCAGCGGAACGTTCTCGATTGGCGAAGCGGCCATGAGCTACGTGTGGGTCAGCATCGGCGGCGTGCTGGTCGGCCTGGTCATCGGCTGGATCGCGGTGCAGATCGAGGCGCGCCTGACCGATCCGCCGGTCGAAGTGCTCGTCTCGCTGCTCGCGCCGGTTGCCGCGTGGCTGCCCGCGGAGCGCCTGGGCGTCTCGGGGGTCCTGTCGGTCGTGACTGCCGGCATCGTGCTCGGCCGGGCAGCGCCGCGAGTCATGAGCTCCGACACGCGGGTGCTGGGATCGGGCGTGTGGCAGATGCTGGTGTTCACGGTGAACGGCCTGGTCTTCGTGCTGATCGGCCTACAGCTGCCGACGATCATCGAGGTGGTGGCCGCCAATGCCAGCGTCGGCGAGGTGCTGCTGGTGGCCTTGGCCGTGTGCGGGACCGTCATCGCGGTGCGCCTGGCGTGGGTCTTCCCGGCGACCTACCTGCCCGGCTGGCTGATCCCGGCGCTGCGGGCACGCGATCCGGCACCGAATCCCAGGATCGTCACGATCCTCGGCTGGTCCGGGATGCGCGGCGTCGTCTCACTGGCCGCGGCCCTGACGCTGCCGCCCACCGTGCCGTTTCGTGACCTGCTGCTGTTCCTCACCTTCGCGGTGATCCTCGCCACGCTGGTCGGCCAGGGCCTGACGCTGCCGTTCCTCATCCGGCGGCTGGGCGTCGGTGACGACGGGTCCGTGCAGCACGAAGAGATCCACGCGCGCGAGGCCTCCGTGGAGGCGGCGCTCGGCCGCCTGGAGGAGCTTGCCGTCGAATGGCCCGACCACCTGGAGCTGATCGAGCAGCTCCGGGCCCGTTACGAGCACGCCGAGGAGCACCTGGAGCATGACCACGAGGGGGCCGGCGCCCGCGAGCCCGACCAGGAGCAGATCGACCACGAGGCGATCCGGCGTTCCGTGATCGACTCGCAGCGGGTCGCGATCATCGACCTGCGCGACCGCGGCGTGATCGGCGACGCGGCGCTGCGGCGCGTGGAGCGCGACCTTGACCTCGAGGAGCTGCGCGCGGAGGGCTAGCGCCGCCGCCTACGCGTGGTAGTTCCGCTCCCCCGCCGCGATCCGAAGGCTCAGCCGGTTCTGCAATGGCGGCAACGGGCAGGTGGCGTACGGGCTGAACACGCACGGCGGGTTGTAGGCCAGGTTGAAGTCCAGCTCCACCCGTCCATCGTCGCTGACCGGCTCGGAATAGAGAAAGCGGCCGCCGCCGTACGTGTCCTTGCCGTTGGTGGCATCTCCGAACACCAGCCATACCCGGCGCTCGTCAGCGTCGCCGGGAAGCGCGGCCAGCGACCAGGTTCGTCCGTCGCGCTCGAACTCCACGGTTCCGGGTGTCTCCTCTGAGCCGATGTCTCCCGTCACGTCGACGATCTCCAGCCGCTCGTCGGGCTGCGCGGGGAGCAGCCGGCCGGTGACCCGCCAGCTCGGGTCGAACGGGAAGTGATCCATCCCACGGAACGCGGCCAGGGCCGGCGAGTCGTGATCGCGGACGCGCAGCCCCCAACGCTTTCCGCGCTGGATGACATACATGTGCAGGCTGCCAATCTCGATCACGGTCGGTTCGCCGCCCAGATCGGACTCCAGCGGCTCGGGACGTGGCTGCGCCTCGCCATCGGGCTGCAGGCGCACAGCGCCATCTTCCAGCCACAGCGAGCCGGCGTGGGCGGGCACGTCGCGGCCGGTGAGCATGATGTCGTTGGACGCATCGGCCCCAAACCGGTTCTCGCCCAGCGAAAGCCAATGGAGACCGACCAG
>DATAOD010000045.1:0-11882 GCA_036265975.1 Candidatus Limnocylindria bacterium | reverse complement strand
CCAGTGCCCCGACCTGTCGGCGACCAAGGATGCCGATCACACGGTCGTGTCCGCCGGTGAGCCCATCGGATTCACGATCGCGGTTTCCAACTCCGCCGCGGTGGGCACCGGAACCGCCTACGACGTCCAGCTCGACGATCTGCTCCCGGCCAAGGCCGGCGGCGGGATCGACTGGGAGATCGATCCGGCATACGCCGGACCGGGCTCCTGCGAGATCACCGGTGCGCTGGGCGCCGAGGTGCTGCACTGCAGCTTCGGCGACATGGCAGCGAACGGTTCGGCCAGCGTGCACATCGTGAGTGATACGGCCAAGGCCGACTGCCAGCTGTACCCGAACGAGGCGGTCATCACCTCGGACAACCATCCGACTCTGACCCCGAGCGACGACACGACTGTCGAGTGCCCGGGCCTCAACATCACCAAGGTCGCCGATGACGAGACGATCGAGGCGGGCGCGACCGCCAGCTACACGATCGTGGTCTGGAACGCCGGCCCCGGCACCGCGCTCGACGCGGACTGGTCCGACGAGCTCCCAGCGGGCGTCAGCTGGAGCATCCACCTGGTCAACCCGGACAACGATGACAGCTGCATCAGCGGCATCGACCAGTCCGGCCACCAGTCGGCCTCCTGCGACTTCGGCGACCTGGCCGCCTCGGCCATGCCCGCCGCGCCCTACGACGAGAATTCGCCGGGCAAGGTGATCGTGGTCTCCGGCAAGACCGACCGCAACGACTGCGGCGACCTGGACAACACCGCCGTTGCGTCGGCCAGCAATGCCGACTCGGTGCAGGCCTCCGCCTCGATCCACGTCAACTGCCCGACCGTGGCCATCGAGAAGAGCAATGACCAGTCCGAGCCGGTTCTGCCCGGCACGGTGGTCAGCTACACGCTCGACGTGACGGTTGGCGATAGCCAGGCATCCGACGTGATCGTCAATGACATGCTGCCCGAGGGCCTGGATGCTCCGACGAGCATCTCCGACGGCGGCACGTACGACGGCACCAGCCGGACGATCTCCTGGAGCCTGGGCGACCTGGATCCTGGCAGCTACCAGCTGACCTATAAGGCCGCGATGAGCCTCGACGCCGAGCAGGGCGACGAGCTGGTCAACCTGGCGGTTCTCACCAGCCCGAACAGCCAGTGCGCCGATGCCGAGAACGTCCCCGACGAGTGCGATGACGACTCGACCGTGAGCGTGCGCGTCCCGACCCTGGTCATCGATAAGGCGGCGGACACCGAAGAGGTGCATTTCGTCTTCGATGCCAAGGGCAACGTGAAGTCGGTCGACCCGGCGCAGGTCACATGGACCCTGACCTACACCCTGGCCAACGGGCCGGTCACCAACGCGGTGATCTCCGACCCGCTGCCCGACTTCCTGGTCTTCGTCAGCGCCAGCGATGGCGGGACGTACGACTCGGCGAGCCACACCATCAGCTGGAATCTCGGCGACCTGACGGTCGACGGCAGCGACAGCGTCTCGTTCGTGACGACGGTGGATCCGGCAGCGCCGGAGACCGGCCCGATCGTGAACGTGGCCAGCATCGTTTCCAACGAGACTCCGAAGGATGAGGGCGAGGACTCGATCCGGATCACCTCCGAGAGCGTCCAGGCTGGCAATCCCACCCCGGCGCCGTCGGTGCCGAACACGGCCGTCGCGTTCGGCCCTGGCGGCCAGCCTGTCCAGATCCCGGTCGAGCTGCTGGTCCTGGTGTTCATCGGCTCAATCGGCACGCTGGCCTTCGCCAACGTCCGAGCGGTGCGGCGTCGCCGCTGAGCCAACCTTCCGAAGCCGATGGGCCGGCGCCATGCCGGCTCATCGGCGCCAATCAACCAGCCCCCCTGGCAGGGACGGGGTAGAGGTTCGCCTCTACCCCGTCTTCTGATTCCTGGCGCTTCGACGGGAGATCGCGCCGGGCAGCAACGAGCCGGGACGATCACCGAAGCGGGAGATGCGAGGGTGCGCGAGGCTGCCTAGTCGCCGCCCTCGTCGTGGGCATGGTCGTCGCCCTGGGCTCCGAGCTCAGGAGCGGATCCTTCGGATCCCTGCGAGCCCTCGGCACCGGGCGAGCTCTCCGACCCGGTCGCCGGCTGATGCTCGGCCGGCTGATTCGGCGGATTCGGTTGGCTTGTGCCGTGGTCGGGGTTCCCGGGCGGCTGGTCGGGACCACCCGAGTCACCGTTCGAGGTGTTCAGTGCACGCTCCAGCCCCTCGCGCGCCGCGGCCGGAGCGGTACCCATCAGCTGCTGGAGTCGATCCGCGTGCGCTCGTAGATCTGCGGCGGGGCCGCCGGCGCCATCGTGCGGATCGCCGCCGAGCAGGGCGGTGAGCTGCGCCTCGGCGGCCTCCGCCCTGTCCGCCGCGCCATCGAGCATGTCCCACTGGCCGGCGGCGGCGAGCTGCTCCAGCTCGTCCAGCCGCTCGTCGAGCGCCATCGCGGCCAGGTCGTCGCGCAGGCCCGGTGGCGCAACGCGGATGCGCAGCTGCTCCAGCTGCACCTTCATCCCGTAGAGCGGATCCCCGGGGAGGCTGTCCTGTGACGCCGCACCGGCCGCGCTGACGCTCACGGCGGTCAGCAGCGAGGCGTACAGCACGCCTCGGCCCAGCGCCCCCATCTGCTGGCGCGCCGGACGGCGGGCGATGGGAGGAACGAGGCCCTCACGGGTGGCCACGTATCTGTTCACCACCACGCTGCGCAGGCGGCGGCGGAAGAGCGGGTCCGGCTGGATTCGTCGCATGTGCCGCTCCACGCGCGAGGCGATCACGGGGTCGGACGGCAAGACCACGCCGCGCGCCAGGATGCGATCGAGGAGCGTCACTGGCGAAGCGCCTCCTCCGCCTCCAGGCGGCGGCGCAGGCTGGCAATGGCACGGAAGGTGAGGCCGCGGATCGTGCCCGCGCGGCGTCCCATGACCGCCGCCGCCTCCTCCGCCGACAGCCCCGCCGCGAAGCGAAGCGCGAGCGCTTCCTGCTGGTCGGCGGTCAGGCTGGCGATCGCATGGCGCAGCTCGCGGATCTCCTCGCCACGGACGGTGAGCCGGTCAGGCGTCTCGTCATGCGCGGCGTCGTGCCCATTCGTCAGCGGCTCATGTGCCCGATCCCGACGGACGTGGTCAATGACCGCGTTGCGCGCGATCCGGAAGGCCCACGCCTCGAAGGGACGGCCACGGGACCGGTAGCGCGGCAGGCTCGACACCATGCGCTCGAACACGAGCTGGGTGAGGTCCTCGGCGTCCTCGCGGCGGTGGACGCGCACCATCACGTAGCGGTAGATGGGTCCGACCAGGGCGTCGTACAGGCGGCCCACCGCTTCGACGTCTCCGGCCGCGGCCGCTGAGGCGAGCTCGTCGATGGAGAGCGAACGCGGCAGCGCACGCGGTGCGGCGGCAGTTGCGGCTTCCTCCGCGGATCGGCGCCGTTCAGATTCACGCAGGGCCTGCGCGACGAAGGCACTCATGGGTCGCTCGCGCATCGCTCGGTCGGGCACCTCGGTGGTGTGGGCAGCCGCACGCAGGGCTCGTTCGGCGAGCGAACCGTAGCACCTGTACGTGGCGTGGACCAGCCTTACGGTGCCCCTGCGCAACGCCGGACGGTCCTAGATGAGCGCCAGCTCGCGGCCGACCTTCTCGAAGGTGGCCAGGCAGGTCTCCAGCTCCTCGTGGGTGTGCTCGGCCGTGACGATGGTGCGCACGCGCGAGCGATCGTCGGGCACGGTCGGGAAGCCGATGCCCTGGGCGAAGACGCCCTCCTCGAACAGCCGATCGGACAGCTTCATGGCCCGTGCGCCGGAGCCGGCGATGACCGGCGTGATGGGCGTCTCCGAATGGCCGATGTCGAAGCCCAGCCTGGCCAGGCCGTCCTTGAAGAAGCGGGTGTTCTCCCACAGCCGCTCGATCAGCTCGGGCTCGGACTCCAGCACGTCGATGGCCGCCAGGCAGGCGGCAGCCACGGCCGGCGGGTGCGAGGTCGAGAACAGGAACGGGCGCGCCTTGTGCTCCAGCACGCTGCGCAGCACGGCCGGCCCCGCCACGTAGCCGCCCAGTACGCCGATTGCCTTCGACAGCGTGCCGACCTGCACGTGCACGCGGCCGTGCAAGTCGAAGTGGTCGACGCTGCCGCGTCCGTTGCGCCCCAGGACCCCGGAGGCATGCGCGTCGTCGACGTACACGATCGCATCGGCCTCCTCCGCCGCCTCCACGATCTCGGGCAGGCGGGAGATATCGCCGTCCATGCTGAACACGCCATCGGTGATGACCAGCACGGTGCGGTCGGCCCCGCCCGCGGGATCACGGACCTCGCGCAGCGCCTGCCGCAGGCCCTCCATGTCGGCGTGCGGAAAGATCTTTCGCTCAGCCTTGGTGAGGCGGATGCCGTCGATGATGCTGGCGTGGTTCAGCGCATCGGACACGATCACCGCGCCCTCTGGCGCCAGGATCGGGATCACGCCGGTGTTGCAAGTGAAGCCGGACTGGAAGGTGAGCACGGCCTCGGTGTGCTTGAACTCGGCCAGCCGGGCCTCGAGCTGCTCGTGCAGGGTCATGGTGCCGGCGATCGTGCGGACGGCACCGGAGCCGGCGCCGTACTCCTCCACCGCCCTGATCGACGCCTCCCGCAGCCTCGGATGCGTGTTCAGGCCCAGGTAGTTGTTGCTCGACAGGGTGATGACCTCGCGGCCATCGATGACGCATCGGCTCTTCTGCTCGGACTCGACCACCCGCAGGCGGCGGAACAGGCCCTTCGCCTGAAGCTCCTCGACCTCCGCTTCGAGGAATGCCAGCGGGTTGCGTGCCCGCGCCGTGGTGGCTTCGCGAACTTCCGTGTCCATGTCCGCCATTATCGCCCCGCTGCTCCTCTAGGGCAGCAGCACGACCTTGCCGGCGTGGCGCGAGGCAATGAGGTCGAAGCCGCGCTCCCAGTCGGCCAGGTCCAGCCGATGGGTGATCACCGGCGACACGTCAAGGCCGCCGCGCAGCAGCGCCTGGGTGCGCTCCCAGGTGTCGTAGATGCGCCGTCCGTAGATGCCGTACAACCGCACGCCCTTCTGGATGACGAGATCCGAGAGGTCGACCTGCACCGGTCGGGCAAAGATGCCCAGCAGGCTGATACGACCGCCGCGAGTGACCATGGCCAGCGCCGCATCCAGCGCCGGCTGGGCGCCGCTCATCTCGAGCACCACGTCCACTCCGTCACCGGCGGTCGCGTCCAGGATGCGCTGCGGCGTCTCGCCGTCGCGCGCGTCGGCCACCAGGTCTGCGCCCATGGTGCTGGCGATCTCGAGCCGATAGGGCTCCACGTCGGTGGCAATCACCAGCGACGCGCCGGCGGCCTTGGCGATGGCGACCGTGCACAGGCCGATGGGGCCGCATCCAGTGACGGCCACGGTCCGGCCCTCGATCGGCTCCACGAAGGCCGCGTGGACGGCGTTGCCCATCGGCTCCTGCAGGGCCACCACCGCTGGCTCCAGGCCGTTCGACTCGATGGCGTTCGTCTCAGGGATCACGGCGTACTCGGCGAAGCCACCGTCCACGTGCGCGCCGATGACCTTCAGGTTGCGGCAGAGGTGCATGTTGCCGGCGCGACACTGGGCGCACGTCCAGTCGACGATGTGGCTCTCCACCCCGACCAGGTCGCCTTCGCGGACGCGCGTCACGCCGGCGCCGGTTGCGGCGACGCGGCCGGCCAGCTCGTGGCCCAGAATGATCGGGGGCTTGAGGATCTCGGCCGCCCAGGGGTCCCAGTTGTAGAGGTGGGCGTCGGTGCCGCAGATGCTGGCTGCCTCCATCCGCAGCAGCACCTCGCCGGGACCCGGGGTGGGGACCGACCGCTCGATCAGCTCAGCGCCCGGACCCGGGCGCGTCTTGGCCAGTGCCCGCATGGTGCTCAGTCCTCGATGAACCAGGATCGCGCCGAGGGCCGCAGCAGCGCCACCACCAGGACGACTGTGATCAGCAGACCCACCGGCACGGTGAGGGCGTACCAGCCATTTGCGGCTTCCGGCTGCATGTGGAACAGCGCCGGTGGCAGCCCGGCGAGCATCGGTACCGCCAGGATCGCGATGCCGAGCGCGAAGCGGAAGCCGATGCGCTTGCGCTGCAGCACCACGGTGATGCCGAAGAGGACCGCGGCGAGCTCGGCCATCATGAAGATGCCCAGCAGGCTGAACGGGGCCTTCTCGCTGAAATCGGTGAACGCCACGATCTTGGGCAACAGCAGCCCGGTGAGCGCCAGCAGGATGAAGGCCCACACGAACCAGAGGCGGATCGGCCAGGGGGCGGAATTCCACATCGCTGCCGAGGATGCTACCCGGCAGCGTGCCAAGATGCCGGCGTGGACGTCCTGCGCGAGCTGTTCGAGACGAACCGCATCATCGTCCTGTCGGTCTACGGCCAGGTCTTCTTCGTGCTGGGACTCGCCGTTGCGCTGCAGTCGCTGAAGCGCAGCGCACTGGCATTGGCCAGGCCGCTCCCCTGGCTTGCCGCGTTCGGCATCGTCCATGGCTTCACCGAATGGGGCTACCTGTTCATCCCCATCCAGTCCGGCTACCTGCCGCTGCAGGCGACCGAGGGGCTGCTGGTCCTGCAGCTGCTCATGAAGGGCGCCTCCTTCGCGCTGCTGCTGCAGTTCGGCGTGGAGCTGGTGGCGGCAGCGACCCAGGTGCCCATCCTCCCCCGCCTGCGGCTGCTGCCGGCAGCCGCCTTCCTGGCCTGGAGCGGCGCGACCCTGGCCGTGTCGGCGGCGTTTGCCGGGTTCACGCCGGACGCCGGACCGTGGCTGCAGGAGGGACGCATCGGCGAGGCGGTGGCGGCCATCGGCGCACCGCTGGCGGTCGGCGACGTGCTCGCTCGCTGGTTGCTGGCGCTGCCGGGCTCCGCCCTGGCAGCGTGGGGCCTGCTGGCCAGCGCGGGCGCGGTCCGCTCGCTGGCCCGGCCGCCGGTGGTGCTGGGGCTGCGCGCTGCGGCCGTCGCATTCGGGTTTTACGCGCTGCTGGGCGGGGTCATCGGCCTGGCGGGCCCGATTCCTCCTGCGTCGGTGCTCAACGGCAGCGCGGTGGGCGACGCGATTGGCGTGCCGATCGAGGTGCTGCGCTCCGCCGCTGGGCTGGTGATCGCGGTGGCGATCATCCTGGCGCTGGACCTGTTCGAGCAGGAGACGGACCGAGCATTGGCCGAGGCACGCCGCCGCGAGCTGCTGTCCCGCGAGCGCGAGCGGATCGGCCGCGACCTGCACGACGGCATCATCCAGTCCATCTACGCCGCCGGCCTGCACCTGGACGAGGCGAGCGCTGCGCTGGAGCCTGCCGCAGAGGTGCCGCGTACCAGGATTCGCACCGTGCTGGACGAGCTGGAGCGCATCGGCGACGAGATCCGGACCACCATCTTCGACCTGCGCAGCGCGAGCCTTGACTCGACCGACGCGGAGGAGATCGTCCGTACCGTGGCGGACGAGCTGCGCGCCAATACGCTGGTGGGGCTTGACGTCAACGTGCGTGGGGTGTGGCGGCCCGTGCTCAGCGCCGAGCAGGCGGACCAGCTGCGTCAGGTCGTGCACGAGGCCTTCAGCAACATCCTGCGCCACGCCAACGCGCACCACGTTGCCGCGCGGCTTACCTTCGATCGTGAGCGGCTGCAGCTGGAGATCACCGACGACGGTGTCGGCTTCGACCCCGCCGACGCAGCCGATCGGGAGCAGTCCGGTCGCGCCCAGGGGATTCGGAACATGCGCCAGCGCGCCGAGCTGCTGGGGGCGGCCCTGCAGCTTCGGAGCGCCCACGGGCAGGGCACGCAGCTCTCGCTTACCATGCCGGTGGCCACGAGGCGGCGGCCGACGTGACACCGCACCGCATCCGAGAGGTGGCCGTGGAGCAGCCCCCGATCCGCATTCTGATCGCCGACGACCACGAGGTCGTGCGCATCGGCCTCTCGTCATTGCTCGACCGCCAGGCGGGATTCCGGGTGGTGGGCCAGGCCGCATCGGGGGAACAGGCGGTCCGCATGGCACGCACGCTCCACCCCGACGTGGTGGTGCTGGACATCCGCATGCCGGGTGGGTCCGGAACGGATGCCTGCCGCCAGATCACCGCCGAGGCGCCAGGCACGCCGGTGGTGATGCTCACCAGCTACGCCGATGAGGAGGCGCTGTTCGAGTCGATCGCAGCGGGGGCGTCCGGCTACGTGCTGAAACGCATCGGCTCGCAGGAGCTGGTGGACGCCATTCGTACCGTGGCGGCCGGCCAGTCCATGCTGGACCCGGCGGTGACCCGCACGGTCCTCGACCGGTTGCGCAACGCCGCCCACGCGGAGGAGTCGGGCGCGTTCGCCGACCTGACGGAGCAGGAGCGCCGTGTGCTCGCGCATCTGGCGGAGGGCGAGTCGAACCGCGAGATCGCCGCGGCCATGGACCTCGCGGAGAAGACGGTCCGCAACTACGTCAGCAACGTGCTGGCCAAGCTGTCGCTGG
The DNA here is from genome assembly GCA_036265975.1 of Candidatus Limnocylindria bacterium. GTDB lineage: Bacteria > Chloroflexota > Limnocylindria > QHBO01 > QHBO01 > DASSCW01. The sequence goes on along the minus strand of DATAOD010000045.1, from coordinate 3,427 downwards.
CCAGCCGCGCGCAGGCCGCCGCCTACGCCATTCGCAATCGCCTCACCGAGCTTGGCGATGAACCCCGTGGCTGAGAAGCGTCTGCGGCGCGCGGTACATGCGCTGCTGCTGGCTGCCCTGCTGGCTGCGTGCGTGGGCACGAGCAGCCCATCGCCCACGGGCCCGACACCGACGGCACGGCCCACCGACAGCCCCAGTCCGCTGCCATCGACCGCAAGCGGCAGTCCGGCGCCGACGCCCCCTCCACCGCTGTCGCTCGAGCTGCCGCGCCGCCAGGACAGCCGCGAGGTGAGCGTGAAGGTCGACCCGCGGGTAGCCGGAAACGGCGACGGGCAGATCATGGTGACGGTGACGAGCCACACCGACGGGCGGATCCACGAGCTCGTGCTGCGCTGGCCAACAGCGCTGCGTGACCACCTGTTCCTGGCGCCCTTCAAGCCCTCGGAGCAGCGGATCCGGGAGTTCGGACCGCCACTCCACCAGGACTGGACCAAGTGGGTCGACGGTCCCGGCGAGAATGGCGAGCCCGCCGGTACCACGTCGCTGGGGTGGGGACCGCTTTTCCCGGGGGCGACCCTGACCGTTCCCATCCTGGTCACGCGCGAGGCACCGGGCGACGTGGCGTTCGACCTGCAGGTGCTGGCCGGCGAACGCATCCTGACCCAGCCCGACGGCGACCCCGCCGAGCTGCGGGTCAGCGTGCCGTAGCGAGGCGGACAAGGCGTGCGCGCCATCCTGCCCTCCTGGCTCGATCCGGATCCGGCGCTGCTCGCCCGGCTGGGTGAGGTGTTCGATCCGGATCGCCGCGTCCTGGCCGCCCTGGATCGGATCACGCCGATCTCCGGCAAGCGGATCGCGGACGTTGGAACCGGTATCGGGCACTACCCGCTGCTGCTCGCCCGGCGCACGGGGCGAACCTATGGCATCGAGCAGGCGCCGGAGCTGCTGCGCGTGGCGCGCGAGCGGGCCGATGCCACGCACCAGCCGAACATCCGCATCGTGGAGGGCGGCGGGGCCAACCTGCCGCTGCGCGACGGGGCGGTCGACATCGTGCTGTCCGGACAGATCGAGCCGGATGACGCCTGGCAGCCGGCCATCGACGAGGCGCTGCGGGTGCTGCGGCCGAACGGCCGCCTGGTGATCATCGGCTACTACGGGCGCGACGACGTGTCCGCGCTGCTGGAGCCGGAGGCGGTGGACCAGGCCCTGGAGGCCACCCAGCGACGCACCGGCTGGTGGCTGCGGCATGGCTTCAAGATCAAGGTGGTGCACACTCGCATGGATTTCGGCGACGAGCAGACCGCGGCCGACCTGCTGCCACAGCTGTACGGCGACCGCGGGCGCGCCTTCATGGCCGATGCGGGCCACTCCCTGAGCCTGCGCATCCGGCTTGGCCTCTACCACCTCGCCCGCGCCTGAGGTCACCCCCGACGGCGCCGTGTGGCGCCTCCGATCAGTGCGAGTCCGCAACGAAATTCGCGGATTCCGTGCAGAAATCAGATTGCAGCCGCGAAACCATGCATCTATGATCGCCCGGTCGAAGGCCAGGCTCTTCTCCCCCCGGAGCCTGGCCTTCGGCGTGCCCGGCGGCCTTTCCGCCGACCGATGCGATAATGCCCGTGCTCATCAGCGACCCGCCGCGGATCCGCGGCGCGGCACACACGATGCCCGGAGGCCAGACGCGAGATGGCGACCACAACGCCTCGCATGAAGATCACCTACGCCACCCTTTCGGCCGACAACGAGGAGCTGCAGTCCGCCTTCGACGATGCCGTCGAGCGCGTGCGCGGCCAGCTCGGCCAGTCGTACCCGATGCTCATCGGCGGCGAGGAGCGCCGCGGCTCGGAGGAATTCGAGGACCGCTCGCCCATCGACGCTGACCTGGTCGTGTCGCGCTTCCCGGTCGGCACACGGGAGGACGTGCGCGATGCCATCGCCGCCGCGCGCGCCGCGTTCCCCGCCTGGCGCGACCTTGGCTGGCGACGCCGGCTGGAGATCATGCGGCGCGCTGCCGACATCATCAGCGAGCGGCAGTTCGAGTACGCGGCGCTGATGGCGTTCGAGGTCGGCAAGAACCGGCTCGAGGCGCTGGGCGACGTGGAGGAGACGGCGGACCTGCTGCGCTACTACAGCGACGAGATGGAGAAGGCCGACGGCTTCGTGAAGCCGATGGGCTCGCTCTCCCCCAGCGAGCACACGCGCAGCGTCCTGAAGCCGCATGGCGTGTGGGCCGTGATCAGCCCATTCAACTTCCCGATGGCGCTGGCCGGCGGGCCTGCCGCCGGCGCCCTGATCGCCGGCAACACGGTCGTCATGAAGCCGTCCTCGGACGCCCCGCTGCTCGGCTACAAGTTCGGCGAGGCGCTGCGCGATGCGGGCGTGCCAGCCGGCGTCTTCAACCTCGTCACCGGGCCGGGCGAGACCGTCGGCGCCGAGCTCCAGGAGAGCAGGGACATCGACGGGCTGGTCTTCACCGGTTCGTACGAGGTGGGCATGAAGCTGTACACCCACTTCACCCGCGACTATCCACGGCCGATCATCACCGAGATGGGCGGCAAGAACCCCGCCATCGTGACCGCCAGCGCTGACCTGGACGAGGCCGCGGAGGGCGTCATGCGCTCCGCGTTCGGCTTCGACGGCCAGAAGTGCAGCGCCAACAGCCGCGTCTACGTCGAGCGCAGCGTCGCTCGTGACTTCGTGAATCGGCTGGTCGAGAAGGCGAAGGCCATCAAGGTGGGCGACCCCACGCGCAGGGACCGATGGATGGGCCCAGTCATCAACGAGCGGGCGCTGTCCAAGTTCACCTCCGCGGTTGACGAGGCGCGGCGCGACGGCGGCAGCATCGAGGTCGGCGGCGACGTCCTGCGCGACGAGGGCACGGAGCGCGGCTACTTCCCCACGCCCACGGTGGTGACCGGGCTGCCGCTCTCCCACCGCCTCTTCCACGACGAGCTGTTCGTGCCCCTGGTGGTGGTGGGCGAGGTCGACTCGCTGGACCAGGCGCTGGGCGAGGCGAACGACACGCCCTACGGCCTGACGGCGGGCATCTTCAGCCACGACGAGGCGGAGATCCGCCGCTTCCTGGACACGATCCAGGCCGGCGTGGTCTACGTGAACCGGCGCGCCGGGGCAACTACCGGGGCGTGGCCGGGCATCCAGAGCTTCGGCGGCTGGAAGGGATCCGGCTCGTCCGGCAAGAGCGGCCTGGGGCCGTACTACGTCCAGCAGTTCCTGCGCGAGCAGTCACAGACGGTGATGGGGCAGGAGCCGCCGCCCGCATGAGCGAGGAGCTCGCAGGGCGCAACGGCCACGCCAACGGTGACGCCGACGTCGCGCTCGACGAGCTCGACGATCTCGGCCCCATGGTCGATCCCAGCGGCTGGTTCAGCGTGCAGCTGCGCTACTCCTACCTGGTCGGTGCCAGGCA
>DATAOD010000044.1:0-10648 GCA_036265975.1 Candidatus Limnocylindria bacterium | reverse complement strand
CGTCTTCCATCGGCTGGGGATGAGCGCCGGCAGCATCCAGCACGATGCCGCCTTCATCTTCGACCCGGACTTCCCCCAGACCGATGAGCGGCTGCAGAACCTGCGCCCGGTCGATCGCCGGGAAGCCTATGCGGCCGATGTCACGTACGGCACCAACAACGAATTCGGCTTCGACTACCTGCGGGACAACCTGGTCATCGACCTCGGCCAGCGCGTGCAGCGCGGCCATTTCTTCGCGATCGTCGACGAGGTCGACAACATCCTCATCGACGAGGCGCGGACCCCGCTGATCATCTCCGGACAGGCGGAAGAATCGGCCGACCAGTACATCCAGTTCGCGCGCCTCACTCCGCGCCTCACCGCGGAGGAGGACTACATCGTCGACGAGAAGTTCAAGCAGGTGGCCATCACCGAGGCCGGCACAGACAAGATGGAACGCTGGCTGGGCGTCGACAACCTGTTCGGCAGCGACTTCAGCATGGCCCGCCACCTGGAGCAGGCGCTGAAGGCGGAGGTGCTCTACCAGCGCGACCGCGACTACGTCGTCAAGGACGGCGAGGTGGTCATCGTTGACGAGTTCACCGGCCGGCTCATGCCAGGCCGCCGCTGGTCGGAGGGCCTGCACCAGGCGGTGGAGGCCAAGGAAGGCGTCAAGATCCAGAACGAGTCGCGGACGCTGGCCACCGTCACCTTCCAGAACTACTTCCGGATGTACGACAAGCTGGCCGGGATGACCGGTACGGCGGAAACGGAGGCGGAGGAGTTCAGCAAGATCTACGGCCTTGAGGTCGTGGTGGTGCCCACCAACCGCGACATGATCCGCGACGACTTCGCCGACCTGGTGTTCCGCAACCAGAAGGGCAAGTGGAACGCGGTCATCGAAGAGATCGCCGAGGAGCACGACAAGGGCCGGCCGGTGCTGGTCGGCACGATCAGCGTAGCCGTCAGCGAGATGCTGGCCGACCTGCTCAAGCGACGTGGCATCAAGCACAACGTGCTGAACGCCAAGTTCCACGAGAAGGAGGCGGAGATCGTGGCCCAGGCCGGCCGCTCCGGCGCGGTGACGATCGCCACCAACATGGCGGGCCGCGGCACAGACATCCTGCTGGGCGGCAACCCGGAGATGATGGCCGCCGAGATCCTGCATCGGCAGGGCACGAACGTGCTGGAGGCCACGCCTCAGCAGTACCAGGCCGCACTGGCCGAGGCCGACCAGGTGTGCGCCGAGGACCGCGACAAGGTTCTCGCCGCGGGCGGACTGCACATCGTGGGCACAGAGCGGCACGACGCGCGGCGCATCGACAATCAGCTGCGCGGCCGCTCGGGCCGCCAGGGCGACCCCGGCAGCAGCCGCTTCTACCTCTCGCTGGAGGACGACCTGATGCGGCGCTTCGCCTCGGATCGGGTCAGCAGCATCATGGGCCGGCTGGGCTTCGACGACGAGACGGCGCTGGAATCGGGGATGGTCAGCCGCACCATCGAGGGCGCGCAGACGCGGGTCGAGGGCTACAACTTCGACGCCCGCAAGCACGTGGTCGAGTACGACGACGTCATCAACCGCCAGCGCGAGACGATCTACCACGAGCGGGAGCGGATCCTGCGCTCGAACGACCTGGCGCCGACCATCCTGGCCATGCTGGACGAGGAAGTTCGCAACCAGGCCGAGGAGCACACCACCGGCGACGCCGACGACTGGAACCGTGCCGGGTTGAAGGCAAGCCTGCTGGCCATGGCCCCGACGCTTCCGCCGCAGTCGCTCTCGGTCATCGACGAGGCGCGCGACGCCGCGGATCTTTCCGAGCAGCTGGTCAACGCGGTGGCGGACGCGTACGAGGAGAAGCGCCGCGAGACGGGCGACGAGGAGATCGGCGTGCTGGAGCGGGTGGTGCTGCTGCGCGTCATCGATTCGCTGTGGGTCGAGCACCTCACCGCGGTCGACGACATGCGGCGCGGCATCGGCCTGCGCGCCTACTCGCAGCGGGACCCGCTGAACGAGTTCAAGGTCGAGGCCTACCGCATGTTCGACGAGCTGAAGGCCACCATCCGACATGACGTGACGCACACCGTCTTCCGGGTCAGCGTCAGCCGCGACCAGGAGCCGCAGCAGCAACGGCAGCCGCGTCGGGTGACCGAGGGGCGGATCGACCTCGAGACCGGCGCCCTGGCCGCCGCCGATGCGAGCGCGGTGGCCGGCAACGGCAACGGCGACGGGTCGGCGCGCAAGGAGCCGGCCAAGAGCGGGCCGAAGATCGGGCGCAACGATCCGTGCTGGTGCGGCTCCGGCAAGAAGTACAAGCGCTGCCACGGGGCATAAGGACCATTTCGAGGGTTGGCGGATCGGAGGCGACCCGCTACGATGAGGACCCATAGGCGACGAGGCGCGGTGACCTCGTGCCGATGGCACTTGGAGGGCTTCGTGAAGCAGCTGACCAGCCCCATTCGAGGTCCAGAGACCCCCACCCCCCTCCCGGCTCCGGCCACCTCGCTCCCCCCGGTCACCCGCTTCAGAGACCCCGACGAGCCCTACGAAGATCTCATCCAGTGCGAACGCGACTGCATGCGCTGCAGCTACGCGGTGACGCTCGACTGCGACGGCAACTGCGGCGCCTGCCCGCGCCAGACCTATTGCCCCTGCGTCAACCCGGCGAAGGTTCGTGCCAAGAACCTGCGCATCGGTGAGGCGGAGGTGGCGGAGCTCCCGATGGTGACGGCCGTTGGACGGAATTAAGGACGAGGCTCAGCGCCTGGCGCGCCTCGTGGCCGACACGGCGGTGCGCCTTTGACTTGCCGGCCAAGGAGACCGAGCTCGCGGAGCTGACCGAGCGATCGGCGGATCCCAACCTCTGGGATGACCCCAATGCCGCGCAGTCGATGCTGCGGCGTGCTGAGGAGCTGCGCGAGGAGATCGGCACGTGGCGGGATCTCGAGGCGCGCGCCAACGGGCTGGTCGAGATCGCCGAGCTGGCCGAGGCCGATGGCGACGGCGGCAATGGGCTGCAGGCCGACCTGCAGCGCGACCTGGATTCGCTCAGCCGCGATTGGAATGGCCTGCAGTCACGCCTCCTGCTGTCCGAGCCGTACGACGAACGGCCGGCCATCGTATCGGTCCATGCGGGAGCCGGCGGGACGGAATCGCAGGACTGGGCGGAGATGCTGCTGCGGATGTACATGCGCTGGGCAGACCGGAACAGGTTCAAGACCGAGATCCTGGACCAGACCGAGGGCGAGGAAGCAGGGCTCAAGTCGGTGACCGTGGCGGTCAACGGCCGCTGGGCCTACGGGCGGCTCAAGAGCGAGCGCGGCGTGCACCGGCTGGTGCGCATCAGCCCGTTCGACTCGGCCAAGCGCCGACACACCAGTTTCGCGCTGGTCGAGGTCATGCCGGAAGTGGCCGAGGACGCGGCGGTCGAGATTCGCGACGACGATCTGCGGATCGACACCTATCGGTCCAGTGGAGCCGGCGGGCAGCACGTCAACAAGACCGACTCGGCGGTGCGCATCACGCACCTGCCGACAGGGATCGTGGTCACCTGCCAGAACGAGCGCAGCCAGGCGCAGAACAAGGAGCGGGCCATGACCGTGCTGCGCGGCAAGCTGGTGGAGCGCCAGCAGGAGGAGCGCGAGGCGGAGCTTGCACGCCTGCGCGGCGTCCACGTGGAGGCGGGCTGGGGCAACCAGATTCGCAGCTACGTGCTCCAGCCGTACACGATGGTCAAGGACCTGCGCACCGGTGTCGAGACCTCCAATCCCACCGCCGTTCTGGACGGCGACCTGGACGCGTTCATCGACGGCTACCTGCGCTCGCTGATCGGTACCTCCGACGGAGACGCGGCATGATCGGCGCCATGGAGCGAGCAGGCATCGGCGTGCGCGAAGAGGCGCAGCCGGTGATCAGCATGGTTGACGTGGGCATGACCTATCCCAACGGCAAGGTCGCCCTAGCCGATGTCAACGTCCTCATCCCGGCCGGCGATTTCGTGTTCCTGGTCGGTCCGTCGGGCGCGGGCAAGAGCACGTTCATCCGCCTCCTGATCCGCGAGCAGCTGCCAACCGGCGGCCGCGTGGTGGTGGCCGGTCGCGACCTGGCTCGCATGCGGCGGCGCGAGGTCCCGCGGCTGCGACGGCGGATCGGGATCGTGTTCCAGGACTTCCGGCTGCTGCCCAACAAGACGGTGTTCGAGAACGTGGCCTTCGCCCTGGAGGTGACCGGCTCGTCGCGCGCCGACATCCGGCGCCGCGTGCCGCAGCTGCTGAACCTGGTGGGCCTGCACGAGCACGACGAGCACCTGCCTACCCAGCTCTCCGGTGGTGAGCAGCAGCGAGTGGCCATTGCCCGCGCCCTGGTCCACGACCCGGCCATGCTCATCGCCGACGAGCCGACCGGCAACCTGGACCCGGTGACCTCGTGGGAGATCATCCAGCTGCTGATCCAGATCAATGAGCTGGGCACCACCGTGCTGATGGCCACCCACAACCAGGAGATCGTCAACGCCATGCGCCGCCGGGTGCTGGCGCTGGAGCATGGTCTGCTGGTGCGCGACGAGTCCGGCGCGGCCTACGAGCGGGAGTACTGAGCCGATGCGCTTCTTCCGCTTCATCGGCTTCACCGTCGTCCGCGCGTGGCAGGGCTTCTGGCGCAACGCGATGATGAGCCTGGCCGCCACCGCCACCGTGATCCTGATGCTGATCCTGCTGTCCGGCCTGCTGATCGTGATCAGCGGTCTCGACTCGGGGCTGCATTTCATCGAGAGCAAGGTGGCCGTCACCGCGCGCCTGGTGGGGCCACCGGAGCACGCCGCGATGACGGAGGAGCAGCTGGCCACGCTGATCGACTACGTCCGCGGCCTCGACGGCGTCAAGGACGTGACCTACGTCAGCCCGGAGCTGGCAATGCAGCGCCTGCAGCAGACCTACGCCGATCGCGGCGAGAAGCTCGACCTGGGCGGCGCCAATATCACGCTGTACTCCAGCATCGAGATCGCCCTGACCGATCCGAATGCCTCGCAGTCGGTGGTCGATGCGCTGACGACGGGCCCCCACAAGCCGGACATCGATCGCATCACGACCAAGCAGGCCGACTACGATGAGCTGCTGAGCATCATCGGCACCATCCGCACGGTGGGGATCGTGGCGCTCATCCTGGTCGGCGCGGTGGTGCTGTTCATGATCGTGAACACCATCCGCATCGCCGTGTATTCGCGCGCCAACGAGATCGAGATCATGCGGCTGGTTGGCGCCAGCGACTCCTTCATTCGCTGGCCGTTCATCCTGGAAGGGGTGCTGTGCGGGCTCATCGGCGGCCTCGTGACCATCGTGCTGGTGGCCATCGTATGGGACCCCATCCAGCCCGTCATGGTGCGGGTCTTCCAGATGCCCACCTCGGTCAGCGCCCAGTTCCTGGCCACCCTTTCGGCGGTGGTGCTGGTGGTCGGCCTGGGAGTGGGCGCCATCGGCTCATGGATCAGCGTCCGATCCAACCTGTCCGCGGCGGCGTAACCCCCGACAGGCGGCAACCAGTAATGGAAACGTAATGCGCGCCTAATCGGCTTCGACCGGAGCCGATGCTATGCTCCGCCAGCCTCAAGATGACCGACACCACCCCGGAGATCCAGCCGGACACCCAGCCGCCCACCCCCGAGCCGACGCTGCCCGCAGCCTCGAGCGCGCCGCCCGCGCGGCCGTCACGTCGATTCTCGGGATCACCGGTGGCCTGGGTCGTGGCATTGGCACTGGCGGCCATGGTCGGCACGCTCCTCTTCGTCGGTGGCTACCTGGCCGCCGGCGCGAGCGGCAGCTCATCGTGCGTGGCCTCGAAGACGTTCGAGGCGCTGTGCCAGGCCTACAACCGGCTGAAGAGCCAGTACGTCGACCAGCTCGACGACCAGGCCCTGGCCGGCGGCGCCATCCAGGGCATGTTCGAGTACGGCGTGAAGGACCCGTTCAGCGGCTACATGTCGCCGGATGACTACCAGCGCGCCGTGGGCGACCTCTCCGGGGAGTTCTCCGGCGTCGGCGCGGAGATGGGCGTCAAGAACCTGCAGGACCCCAAGAAGCTCGACGCCTGCACCAGCTTCAGCGACGCCTGCGCCCTGGTGGTGGTGGCTCCACTGGAGGACTCGCCGGCCAAGGCGGCGGGGCTGATGGCCGGCGACCGGGTGACCCAGATCGACGGCAAGAGCGTGACCGGCCTCTCCCTGGAGGACGCGGTGAAGCTGGTGCGCGGCGAAGCCGGCACGAAGGTGACCCTCTCCCTGCTGCGCGATGGCAAGCCCCTGGAGATGACGATCATCCGGGCCAAGATCACGATGAAGGAAGTCACCAGCAAGATGCTGGAGAACCACATCGGGTACATCGCGCTGCACGGCTTCTCCAGCGCAAGCCCCGGCCAGTTCCACGACGAGCTGGGCAAGCTGCTGGACGATGGCGCCACCTCCATCGTGTTCGACCTGCGCGACAACCCGGGCGGCTACATCGACGCTGCCAACAACATCGCCTCCGAGTTCATCAAGCAGGGACTGGTCTTCACCCAGGAGTCCGAAGCCGATGGCGTGACCAAATGGCAGGCGACGGGCAACGGACTGGCCACCGATCCCGCGATCAAGTTGGTCGTGCTGGTCAACAACGGCTCCGCCTCTGCCTCGGAAATCGTGTCCGCCGCGCTGAAGGAGCGCGGGCGAGCGACGATCATCGGGCAGCACACCTACGGCAAGAACACCGTGCAGCTGTGGAGCACGCTCGAGAACGGCGGCGGCGTGCGCATCACGATCTCGCGCTGGTTCACACCAGACCACCACAGCGTGGCGCCCGATGGGCTGCAGCCGGACGTGGCGGTGACCATCCCCGACGGCACGCCGCCGGAGCGCGACCTCTTCCTGGAGCGGGCGGTTTCCTACATCGAGAATCCGCGGTCCGCCGGGCGGGGGCCGGCGCCCACTGCCGAGCCCAGCGCATCCGGCCAGTCATCCCTGCTGCTTCCCTCGCCGCTCCTGGCGCCCACCAGCTACGACGTCAGCGGCCTGCGAGTGGCACCCGTCTGAGCAGCGGTTGCTTGGCCGTCGCGCGGCCATTGCCATCTCGCGCCCATGGCTGCTAGGATTCTCGGCAACGAAAGGAGGTGGTGTGCAGTGAGTAGTTCCTGTCACGCCACCACCGAGGCGGTGCGATAAGCAACCTCGCGTGGTAGCGACGGAAAAGCCGGCCGATACGGCCGGCTTCTCCATTTCCTTGAGCACCGTCCTGTGGCTCCCTCCGTTGGCACAACGTACCCCGGGCGAATTTGCAGGAGCGATAGCTAACGGACCACGTTCACGACCTGGGACGTGAGCCCGCGTCGCTTCTTGCACATGGAGCAACATCGCGACGCCGGAGCCCCGAAAATCCACCCGGAATTGCGTCGGGGGCAAACTCGGGCCGCCGGCCCGTCGGATAGCTATCCCATGTGCAAGTCGGCGGCGCCAGACCGGCGGCCATCGGCTTCACGCATATACTCGGTGACCCCGCCTGATGCCTGAGCAGACCATTGCCCTCAATCGCCGCGCGCGCCACGACTATGCCGTCGAGCAGACGATCGAGGCGGGCATCGTGCTGACCGGCACCGAGATCAAGTCGATCCGCGCGGGCCGAGTGAACCTGGCCGAGGCATACGCTCGCATCGAGCGCGGGGAGGCGTGGCTGATCGGCGCGCATATCGCCCCGTACGAGCAGGGCAACCGCAACAATCACGAGCCGCTGCGGACCCGCAAGCTGCTGCTCCATCGCGACCAGATCGCCGAGCTGGTGGGCCGGGTGCAGACCAAGGGCTACACCCTGGTGCCGCTGCGGCTGTACATCAAGGACGGGCGCGCCAAGCTGGAGATCGGGATCGGGCGCGGCAAGAAGACGCACGACAAGCGACGCTCCATCGCCGAACGCGATGCGCGCCGCGAGCTGGAGCGCCAGACCAAGGCCCGCATCCGGCTCTGACCGCCAACTGCTTGACGGGTAATTCATCAGCTGTAGAATTCACCCGACGATGAGTCCCCGGGATGCGGCCATCCGCGCAGTCGACCTGCGCAAGCGCTTCGGCGCGCTGCAGGCGGTGGACGGCATCAGCTTCGAGCTGTCCCCCTCGCGGATCTACGGCCTGCTGGGTCCCAACGGTTCTGGCAAGACCACGTTGATCCGCCTGCTGACGGGCCTCGCGTCACCGACCAGCGGCCACGCAGAGGTGCTGGGGGTGCGGATGCCATCGCGCGCCAACCTGGCTCGCATCGGCTACATGACACAGAGCGATGGGATCTATCCGGCGCTCACCGTGATGGAGAACGCTCGATTCTTCGCCGCCGCCTACGGCGCCAGGGACAAGGACGCGGTCATGCACGCCCTCGAGGTGGTGGACCTGGCCGATCGTACGGACACGATCAGCGGCACGCTGTCCGGAGGGCAGCGGAGGCGCCTCTCCCTCGCCTGCGCGCTGGTGCATCGGCCTCCGGTGCTCTTCCTGGATGAGCCAACCGTGGGCATCGACCCGCTGCTGCGGGTCCAGTTCTGGGGCTATTTCCGCGACCTGGCCAGGAACGGGACCACGATCGTGGTGTCCAGCCACGTCATGGACGAGGCGGACCGCTGCGACGAGCTGATGTTCGTCCGCTCTGGGCACGTCATCGCGCGCGGCTCCGGCGCCGAGGTCCGCCAGCGGGCCGGCACCGACGACCTGGAGCAGGCGTTCCTGCGGCTGGGCGGCGAGACGGAGGTGAACCGATGAGCCCACGCCGGCTGGGTGCCCTCTTCCGCCGGGTGGTGCAGGAGATCCGCCGAGATCGCCCCTCGCTGGCGCTGCTGTTCCTGGCGCCGATCCTGGTGACCGGGCTGCTCACCTTCATCCTGCGCGAGGGCCAGGCAGCCACAGTCGACGCGGTGCTGGTCAACGGCATGGGCGCGGCCGGCTCGGCCATCGGCGATGTTCTCCGCGAACGCCTGGAGGCCGATGGCGGGTCGCTGCGCGTGGTCGCGAACGAGGCTGCCGCGACCCAGGCCGTGCGCGATGACGACGCCTCGATCGCCGTCATCCTGCCGCCACCGACCAGCGGCACGCTGAAGATCCGGGTGATCACCTTCGGCCTGGACCAATCGGGCGACGCCGGCCAGCTGGCCGCGCTCCAAAGGGCGCTGCTGGGCGCCATGGCGGGATCGGGCGGGCAGCCACTGCCCAGCGTGGAGCACGACACAATCTACGGCACGCCGAGCGACGACCCGATGGCCAGCTTCGCGCCGGCCATGGTGGGCTTCTTCACCTACTTCTTCGTCTACCTCCTCACCGGGGTGAGCTTCCTGCGCGAGCGCACCGGCGGGACGCTGGAGCGGCTGATGGCCACGCCGGTAACGCGCGGCGAGATCGTTGGCGGCTACGCGCTCGGATTCCTCCTCTTTGCGACGCTGCAGGTGGCGATCCTGCTGACCTGGGTGCTGGGACAGGTCCACGTGCCGGCCGTCGGGCCGCTGCCGGAGTTCAGCCTGGGCCTGGGCGTTACCAGCAGTGGCAGCCCGCTGCTCGCCTTCGCGGTGGTCGTGATGCTGGCGCTGGGTGCGGTGAGCCTGGGCATCTTCCTGTCGACCTTCGCGCGGACCGAGCTGCAGATCATCCAGTTCATCCCGCTGGTGCTGGTTCCCCAGTTCCTGCTGTCCGGGGTCCTCTTCCCGGTGAGCAGCCTGCCGGACGTGATCCAGCCCTTCGTCAAGATCATGCCGCTCAACTACGCCGTCGACGGGCTGCGCCAGGTGTTCGTGCGCGGCGCGGACCTGTCCGTGCCGGACCTGCAGGTCGACCTGCTGGTGCTGGCCGGCGTGGCGGTGTTCTTCGCGGTCATTGCCTCGCTGACGATTCGCCGCGAGGTGGCATGAGGCGGTCCGGACGGCGCGCCGGCGGGGCGGACACGCGCGGCCAGATCCTGGACGCCGCACGGCAGGTCTTCGGCGAGCAGGGATTCGAGAACGCCTCGGTTCGGAAGGTGGCAGGGCGCGCCGGCGTCGACCCGGCCCTGGTGCACCACTATTTCGGCACCAAGCAGGCCCTCTTCCTGGCGGCCATGGAGCTGCCCATTGACTTCAATGCGCTGGTCGATCGGGTAATGGCTGGCCCGCGGCGCGAGATGGGCGCGCGGCTGGTGCGCCAGACCCTGGAGCTGTGGGAGGACCCGGGCACCCGCTCCCTGCTGATGGGCATCGTGCGCTCGGCGACGACGGACGCGGTGGCTGCCGAGATGCTGCGCGAGCTGCTCAGCCGCGGCCCCGTGCTGGCGCTGACGCGCGCCAGCGGCAGCCCGGATGCGGCTCTGCGCGCGACGCTGGCCGGGTCGCAGATCGTGGGGCTGGCCATGGCCCGATACGTGATCGGCGTCGAGCCGCTCGCATCGGCGACGAACGACCAGGTCGTGCGAGCCATCGGCCCCACCCTGCAGCGCTACCTGGCCGGTCGACTGGAATAGAACGGGTGTTCTCAGTCGAAGCCGATGTGTGCTAGGATCCAGTGGTCAATCGGTTCGTGGGGATGTCAGGTTTCGACAGGGCTCAGGAACCGGGAACTGCAGGTCGAGGTCGCCCGCATGGCCTCGTAAATCCGCGGGCAAGCCAGCAACTGGCAATCGTCAGTTCGCTCTCGCTGCTTAGTCAG
>DATAOD010000043.1:0-16964 GCA_036265975.1 Candidatus Limnocylindria bacterium | reverse complement strand
GTCGATACCGGTCATCCGCCATGAGTCTACCGGCCGGGTTTTCCACCGCGCAACGAATTCGGACCCGAGTTATCCACCGCATGATAGGTTGGAATAGAACGCGCGTGCTATTTCGGAGGCTTCGGTGATCCTGGATCGACTATCGGGCGTCGACGACACGATCGACGCGCTGCTCGGCGACCCTGCCATCCAGCGGCTGGTGGCGGCGCATCGGATTCTCGAGGCCGAGCCGCCGCGATACGCGCCCTGGCCGGATGGCCTGGATCCCCGCTTGGTCGAGGCGCTGCGAGGTCGAGGGGTGGAGGCCCTGTACACGCATCAGGCAGCGGCCATCGAGTCGGTGCGCGCGGGCCGCAACGCGTGCGTGGTGACGCCAACCGCGTCGGGCAAGACGCTCTGCTACAACTTGCCGGTCATCGACGCGGTCGCGCGCGACGAGGCGACCCGGGCTCTCTACCTGTTCCCCACCAAGGCGCTGGCTGCGGACCAGCTGGTCGAGCTGCGCGCCCTTGCCGAGCTCGCCGGCATCCCGCTGAAGACGCACACCTACGACGGCGACACGCCCGCGAACATCCGCAGCGTGGTGCGCGCCGCCGGACAGGTGGCCATCACCAACCCGGACATGCTGCACTCGGCGATCCTCCCCCACCACACCAAGTGGTTCAAGCTGTTCGAGAACCTGCAGTTCGTGATCATCGACGAGCTGCACAGCTACCGAGGACTGTTCGGCAGCCACGTCGCCAACGTCATCCGCCGGCTGCGGCGCATCTGCCGCCACTACGGCGCCGATCCGGTGTTCATCTGCGCCAGCGCCACCATCGCCAATCCGGGCGAGCTCGCCGAGAGGCTGCTCGAGGCGCCCGTGGACCTGATCACGGAAAACGGGGCGCCGCGCGGTCGCAAGCACATCCTCGTCGTCAACCCGCCGGTCTCGAACCCGCAGCTCGGCATCCGTGGCTCCTCGCTGCTGACCGGGCAGCTGCTCGCCGAGCGGCTGATCGGCGGCGGTGTGCAGACCATTGCCTTCGCGCGCTCACGCACGTCGGTGGAGGTGCTCACCAGCTACCTGCGCGAGACGTTCGAGCCGCATCCCGGCCATCCGCACACGATCCGTGGCTATCGGGGCGGCTACCTGCCCAACGAGCGCCACGAGATCGAGGCTGGCCTGCGCGACGGGCGTGTGCGCGGCGTGGTGGCCACCAACGCGCTGGAGCTGGGCATCGACATCGGCGGCCTGGATGCCTCGCTCAGCATCGGCTACCCCGGCACAATCGCCTCGACCTGGCAGCAGATGGGCCGTGCCGGTCGGCGGGCCGGGACGAGCCTGTCTGCCCTGGTCTGCTCATCGGCTCCGATCGACCAGTTCCTGGCGGCCCACCCCGAGTACCTGTTCGACAGCTCGCCTGAGCACGGGCTGGTGAACCCGGACAACCTGCACGTGCTCATCAACCACCTGCGCGCCGCGTCCTTCGAGCTGCCGGTGCCCGTCACCGAGCGCTTCGGAATCGAGGAGACGCCGACCCTGCTGGACGTGCTGGAGGAGGACGGCTACCTCCGCCATGCCGATGACGATCGGTACTACTGGAGCCACGACAACTTCCCCGCCAGCGACTTCAGCCTGCGCTCCGGGGCGCCGGAGAACGTCGTGATCATCGACACCACCGGCGACCGCCACCGGGTGCTGGGCGAGGTCGACCTGTTCGCCGCACCGCTGCTGGTCCACGAGAAGGCGATCTACATCCACCAGGGCGTGCAGTTCCACGTCGATCGCCTGGACTGGGACGAGCGCAAGGCCTACGTCACGCGGACCGACGTCGACTACTACACCGATGCCGACCTTGGCATCACGCTCAAGGTGCTGGAGGTCTTCGACGAGGCCGACGCGCCCCGCACCGGCAAACGGCAGCGCGGCGAGGTCATGGTCGCGTGGAAGGTGACCATGTTCAAGAAGCTCAAGTACCACACCCACGAGAACGTGGGCTGGGGTTCCATCTCCATCCCCGAGCAGGAGATGCACACCACCGCCACCTGGCTGGTGCCGCCCGCGGAGCTCATGAACCGATACGACCGCGACACGCTGGATGGCGCGCTCATCGGCCTTTCGCGCGTCGCGCGCACCACCGCATCGCTGCTGCTGATGTGCGATCCGCGCGACCTGGGCGTGCTGGCCCAGGTGCAGGCGCCGTTCACCGGCCAGCCGACGCTGTACCTGTACGACGCGACACCCGGGGGAGTGGGCCTCACCGAGCGCCTCTACGCGCTGACCCCGGACATGGTCCGTGCCAGCCGCGAGGCGGTGGAGTCCTGCGCCTGCGCAGACGGCTGTCCCGCCTGCGTCGGACCGGCCATCGAGGTCGGCGCGCGAGGCAAGCAGGTCGTCGCCGAGATCCTGCGGGTGCTCGATGCCTGAGCCGATGGCGGCGCCTACCCGCTCGCTGACCGACCGACTTGCCGCGTTTCGCACCTCCGCGCCGGCTCGAGTCGCTCCCCCGCGCGAGGATCGCCTGGACACGCTGGCGGGCTGGTTCGGCGCGCGGACCGCGGTGGTCGAGGACGGCCGCGCACTGGTGATCGAGCGGCGCACGGCGCTGCCGCGGGACGTCGCCGCCAGGCTGGTCGACAGTCCCGTGACAGCCTATTTCGACACGGAGACGACCGGCCTCTCCACCGGAGCGGGGACGGTCATCTTCCTGGCAGGCGTGGCGCGCGTCGACGGGAGCGAGGTGACCGTGCGCCAATACCTGTTGCCCGACTACCCATTCGAGCGTCCCCTGCTGCGCGCGCTGCTCGCCGACCTCGCGTCCTGCGATCGGCTGGTCACCTACAACGGGCGGGCCTTCGACCTGCCCATGCTCGCCGCCCGCCTCACGTTCCACGGCCTGTTCCGCGAGCAGAGCCGCATCCCGGAACAGCATGACGACCTGCTGCCGACCGCCCGCCGCCTCTTCCGCCGTCCGCTAGGCGGGGCCCGGCTCGCGGACGTCGAACTGGGCGTGCTGGGCGTCGTGCGACCGGTCGACTGCCCAGGCAGCGAGGTGCCGGCCCGCTACTTCGGTTACCTCTCCGGCGCGTCCCCGGACATCCTGGCGGTGGTGCTCGACCACAACTTCCAGGACGTGGTCAGCCTGGCACTGCTGGAGGCGACGGTACTTGCGCTGCGGGATGGCGGCTGGCGTGACGCGCCGGTCCTCGATCCGCGTGGCATGGCCCTGGACCTCCTGCGGCTCGGCGCGGTCGACGATGCGCTGGAGCTTGTCGAGACGGCACAGGCTGCCCGTGCCGATCCTGCGGAGGCCAACGCGCTGCGGCGGGTGGCGGCTCGCCTGCTCATCGCGGGCGGTGAGGTCTCGCGGGCGGAAGCGCTGTGGCGGCAGGGCACGCGCCGCGCCTCGGTGGATGCGGCCGGTGCCTGGATCGAGGTGGCTCGCATCCGGGAGCGACACCTGCATGACCTGCCCGGAGCGCTGGACGCGGCGGCCTCGGCGTCCCGGGTGCTGGACCTGGCCATGGCCCTGGGGCGCGGCGGCAGCCTGGACGCCATCGGACGGACGAGGCTGGTCGTGGAACGCCGCGTTCGTCGTCTGCGCAGCTGGACCGCAGCCGCGGAGCGCAGAGCGGCACGTGCCGAGCGGGTCGCCTAGCGCCGCTCGGCCTTGCGCGCCTCCAGCTCCTCGGCCACGACGCGCATGCCCAGTTCTGCGTCGCGAACCGATGGGCCGAACGGGTCGGGATACGCCATGGTCAGAAACGCGGCGAGGATGTCGCCGGCGCCAACGGTATCTGCGTTGGCGACGACCCGGGGCGCCGGCACATGCTGCCTGATATCGGTGCCGCGCATGACTCCAGAGCGGTCAAGCCACAGCCCGTCGGCGCCATCGGTCACCACGAGCGTCGGGCCTCGCCCCACCCAGGCGCGCAGCGCCGTCAGCTGCTCGTGGGCCGTCTCGCCGATGGCGGCGAGATCCTCGCGGCTGGCAAAGAGGATGGCGAGGCTAGCCAGCGCGTCGCGCAGCTGACCTGGCAGCGAGGCGAGGGCGAGCGGCGCAACCTCGGCACCTTCGGTGGGCGCGCGGAGCCAGCCCTGCAGGATCGCCCCGGTGTGCCAGCCCTCCGCGCCGGCAGGCAATCTATCGGGAAGGAGCTCATCCGCCACCGGTGCGTAGAGCGTGGCGTGGGCCGGGATGCCCTCTACGTTCTCAGCAAGAGATGGAATCCTGCCGCCGGCGCGCTCGATCCACAGTCGTCGGCCTTGACCGGATTCGCGATGCCGGAACGTCCACGTGGCGTCATGGTTGGTGACCTCGACAAGCGCGCACAGGCGGCGCAGCTCGGCGATCCCCGCGCGCGCTTCAGGTTCGGGCCCTGCCACGCTGCGCACGCCCAGCGTCACGCCATGCCGGGCGGCCGCCCTGGCGATGTGCAGGACCGAACCGCCGGGTGCGGAGGAGCCATCGGCGAAGCGGTCGATCGTCAGCGCGCCGATGACCAGGAGATCGAGCGCGCTGGAGGGCGGTTCCGTGGTCATCGGGCTATCATCGGCCCATGAGCCCGCTGTATTTCTATGAGCTCCACGAGGGGGCCACCGACCTGATGAGCGACGCGCTGCTGGTCAGCGACAGCCGGCACTCGCCCGAGGCGTTCGCCGCCCTGGTGGACCAGGCCCGCACGGCGGTCAAGGACACGTTCGAGGACGACACGCTGGTCGAGGCCATCGCCCGCGAGCTGGAGCGCAGGCACGGCTTCACCTACATCGGCGACGAGAAGCTGACGGCCAGCATGAGCGTGGGCATGGAAGCCGATGACACGTACCTGGTCGAGCAGTCGGACGAGTTCCGCAGCATGATCGTGGAGATGGACCGCTCCAGCTGATCCGCCGTCAGGAAGCCAACGGTTGAGAGATCAGCGAGCCACGTTGAACAGGACCTGGATCACATCCCCGTCCTTCACGGCATACATCTTCCCTTCCGATCGCAGCACGCCGCGCTTCCGCGCCTCCGCCATGCTGCCCGCCGACATCAGATCCTCGTAGGTCACCACCTCGGCGCGGATGAAGCCACGCGCCAGGTCCGAGTGGATGGCGCCGGCTGCATCCACCGCCGTATCGCCGGTGAGCAGGGTCCATGCGCGGCACTCATCCTCCCCGGCGGTGAAGAAGCTGAACAGCCCCAGCAGCGCATACGTGAGCCGGATGATCCGGCCGCGGGATGCTTCGGCGATGCCCAGGTCCTCCATGAAGGGCGCGGCGTCCTCGGCCGACAGCTGGGCCATCTCCGCCTCGATCTGGGCGGCCATGACCGCCATGTCGCTCCGCGGCTGGGAGATCCGCGACTTGCCTTCCGCTTCCATGGCGGCGGCTTGCGGCAGGTCCTCCTCTCCGATGTTCAGGATCACCAGCACGGGCTTCTGGGTCAGGAAGCGGAACCCTCGCAGCCGGCGCTCTTCGTCGTCATCCAGCGGAAACGCGCGGAGCGGTGCGCCGCCACCCAGGTGTGGCTGGACGCGCGCCAGCAGCTCCTCCTCCAGGGCGTTCTGCTCCCGCTCGGCCGGCGATCCGTGGCGCCCGGATGTGCGCAGCTTCTCCAGCCGCTTATCGACCACGTCGAGGTCGGCGACGGTGAATTCCAGCTCCAGCTCGTCCAGGTCCTGCCATGGGTCGCGGGCGGCCTCCGGGAAGCCGGCGATGACGTGGAGCAGCGCATCGGCATTGCGGATCTGGGCAAGCACGTCCGGCTGGATGGTGCCCTCGCGCGCGGCACCGGCCGGGATGGCGACGTCCACGTAGGTAACGTCGGCCGGCGTCGTCTTCTTCGGACGGAACAGCTCCGACAGACGATCCAGGCGCTCGTCCGGGACCTTCACGACCCCGATGTTCGGTGCGGCACGTCCCCCGGAAAACGACCCGGTCTCTGCGTGGCCACCGGTCAGGGCGTTGAACACGGTCGTCTTGCCCGATCCGGGCAGGCCGACGATGGTGACCTGCACCGGCTAGTACCCGGCCTCCAGGTCCACCACGTTCTCCAGCGGCTGGCCGGCCGCGAAGCGTTGCAGGTTCTCCACGAAGAGCCGCACCGAACGCTCCACCACCTGGTCGCTGGACCAGCTGGTGTGCGGCGTAAGGATCAGGTTGGGGGTGCCATACAGCGGCGAGTCGCCGGACAGCGGCTCATCGGTGAAGACGTCCAGCACCGCGCCTCCGATCCAGCCGGACTCGAGCGCGCGTCGCATGGCGAGCTCGTCTATCAGTCGACCGCGCGCGATGTTGATGAGCCACGCGTGCTCACGCATCTCGCGCAGCTGTGGGGCACCGATCATGCCGGCGGTCTCCTCCGTCAGCGGCGCCGCCACGACCACCACGTCGCTGCGGCGCAGCAACTCGTCGAGCTGGTCGGTCCCCAGCAGCTCGACGTTCGGCGCATCGGCTCCGCGATCCGGATGGCGTCGGGTGGCGAGCACCTTCGTCTCGAATGGTGCCAGCAGGTGCGCGATTTCGGAGCCGATGCTGCCGTAGCCCACGATGCCCACGGTGAGGCTGCCCAGCTCGTGGCCGCGCAGCGGCTGCCAGGTGCGCTCGCGCTGCAGCTCCATCAGCTGCGGCAGCCGGCGGGCGATGACCAGGCACATCATCACCACGTATTCGGCAATCGGGCGGCTGAACACGCCGCGCGCATTCGTGACCGTGATGCCGCGCGTACGCACGGTCTCCGTGGCCACGCGCTCCACACCGGCTGAGAAGGAGTGGATCCACTCCACGTTCTGCGCACGGCCGATGACGTGATCCAGCACGGATGCGGGCAGGCCGCCGCGCAGCATGACGCGGGCGGAGGACAGCGCCGCCTCGGCGTCGTCATGCACCACGCCCTCCCGCGAGATCTGCACCACCCGGGCCCCGGGAACGGCTTCGATGCGCGCCACGTGCTCGGCGGCGAGCGGCGCCCCGAAGATCGGGGTGGCGAGAACCACCAGCTCGTCGGTGCTCAGCTGGCGCCCTCCGCCGCAGCGTTGCCATCCATGCGCGCCATCCAGCGCGCCGGCGCGCGGATCTCGTCCAGGGTCGGCAGATGCTCTGGGCGCTCCCAGACGCGGTTCAGGAAACCACGGTCACGGCTGGCGATGATCGTGTCCACGAAACGCTCGCCGGCCTGGTACTGCTCCATCTTCAGGTCCAGCCCGGTGAGCCGCATGATCGCGCGCTCCAGGGCGCCGCGGCCCTGGTTGCGCCGCTCGAAGCGATCGTGAATCTGGTCGAAGCCGGGAAGCAGCTGCTCTCCCGCGGCATTCATCACGTGGTTGGAGTAGCCCTCCAGCAGCGACATCAGCGCCTGCGTGCGTTGGAACGTCTCCAGCTGCGCCGGAGACATCATCCGCTCCAGCCAGTGGCCCGGCCCGCGGTTGGCAAGTGCGGCGCGCAGCCGGGTGGCGAGGCCTCCGGAGTCCGCGGCCAGCCGATCGATGGACTCTGCCACCAGGCCAGCGAAGTGATCACGCAACCAGGGGTACGCCTCGAACTCGAAGGCATGGGTGGCCTCGTGCAGCGCGATGAACGTGCGGAACTCGTCCAGTGGCAGCCGCATGGCATTGGCGGTGGCCACGATGTTCGGCTCCACGAAGTGCAGGCGGCCACGCGACGCAGGCCCGGCCGCGAGGAGGCTGACGTCGTACTGGCCCAGCACCTTGCGCGCCAGGAATGACATGAGCAGGCCGATCTGCTGGTTGCCGATCGAGCGGTTCACGATGCGCGCCAGGGCGCGGCCGGGCGTGTCCTCGCTGGCCGCCGTGTTCATCAGGTGCTCGACGCGCTCGAACAGCCGCTCGAAAGTGGCGAGATTGAGGTCGATCCACTCGCGACGATCGATGACGGCGGGCAGCTCCAGCGCCCGCGGCAGCTCGGCACCGATCTCGGAGGCGACCACCGGCTCGATCCGCAGCAGGGCATCACGGTAGAACGCCTCGGCGGCCTCGCGCTGCGCGGCGGTGAGCCGGCCATCCTCGCTGCCCAGGCGTCGTCGCGCGATGCCGCGCACCGCCTCCCAATCGATGAGCCGCGTGCCGGCGCGTCGCATGAGCTCGCGCTGGGCGACCGTGGCCCCCATCGCCAGGAGCCCACCGACGACGATGCCCATCCCCAGGCGGCTCGCGCTGCGTGTCATGTCCGAGAGTCTAGTTGGGCGCCACCTCCGCCGCCTCGACCGCGGGAAGCCGCGCCCCGAATACGCGCTCGGCCACGGCCGAGAAGGCGGCGACGTCGCCGGTGGTGGCAATGCGATTGACGCCGGCGGTCATCGGCTCAGCGGGATCTGCCGCGGACCGCGCGCCCAGGGCGTCGAGCAGGTCCTCTGCCGCAAGGGCGGTGGTGAAGGCGGAGTCGACCACCGCCACGGGTGCTCCAACCCGGCGCTCGATCAGCGGCCGCAGCAGCGGGTAGTGCGTGCAGCCCAGCAACAGCGTGTCGATGGCGGCGTCGCGGCCAAGCAGCGTGCCCAGGTAGCCAGCGATCGCCTGCTCGACGTCCTCTCCCTCGAGCTTGCCAGCCTCGACCAGCGGCACCAGGTCGGGGCACGCCTGCTGGCAGACGGTCAGGCCCGGATCGGCCTCGCGAATGGCGTCCGGATAGGCGCCCGATTCGACCGTGCCAGCCGTGGCGATCACGCCCACGTGGCGCGACCGAGTGGCGGCGGCAGCGGCCAATGCCCCCGGACGGACGACGCCAAGCACGGGAACCGGCGATGCGGAGCGCACGTCGGCGAGCGCCCGCGACGTTGCCGTGTTGCAGGCCAGGACCAGGACCTTGACGTCCTGGTCGAGCAGCCAGCGGGCGCATTCCATCGTGTACGCGCGCACCTCGTCGGCGGGTCGCGGGCCGTACGGCGTGCGGGCGTTATCGCCCAGATAGACCGTCGCCTCGGCCGGCAGGCGGCGGCGAATCTCCGACAGGACGGTCAGCCCGCCGACGCCCGAATCGAAGACGCCGATGGGCCGCGGATCGCCAGCCGGTCGGTTGGGAGGTTGCACGCCGCGATTATGGGCGGCGTGGCTCAGCGGCGGGCGAGGGCGGGCAATCGCTCGCGCAGATGAGCGGACAACGAGGCGGCCAGCGTGCGCAGGCCCTGCGAGATCGGCGCGTCCGGGCTGCCGGACACGAACGGCACGCCCTCATTGTTCGCCGCGACCACCAGCCGGCCATCCGACACGATCTCGTAGTCGACGCTGGCGCCCAGCGAGCTTTCGAGATCGGCTTTGCTGATGCCGCCGGTCGAATCGGATCGGTTCAGAACCACCGCCAGCTTGCTTGGCGCATAGCCGATGGCATCGAAGGCCTCGCGCGCCATGGCCAGGTTGCGGATGGCCATGGAGTCGTAGGTCAGCACCTGGAGGATGACATCGGACGCATCCAGGAAGACGAGGACGTCGTCACCCAGGCCGGCTCGCGTGTCGATCACGACGAAGTCGTAGAGCTGGCGGAGCATGCTCAGAACCTTCTCCAGGTCGCGCACCGTGACCATCTCGGCCATCTCGACGCGCGGTGGCGCCAGCAGGATGTCAACGCCGGATGGGTCCTTCCAGACCACCTCGCCAACATCCGATTCGCGGATCCGGTCGGTCGGCAGGTTCACGATGGAGGGAGCGGTGCCGGGTACCCGCAGCAGGCCACGCAGGTCGCTGAACTGGAGGGACCCGTCGACCAGGCACACGTGATGGTCCTTGCCCAGCGTCACGGCCAGGTTGTAGGCGATCGTGGTGCGGCCCACACCACCCTTGGGCGAGAACAGCGAGATGACCATGGAGCCTGCGCGGGTCGCCTCCACGGTGCGCTGCTCGTACGTCTTGCGCACGATGGTGGTCAGGTCGAAGCCGGAGAACGGCATCTTCAGCACGGAGTCGATTCCGCGCTCGGCGCTCTCGGTGACGGGGTTCTGCGGCACGGTCAGCATCACGATCCCCACCTGTGGCTCCGCCTGGCGAATGCCCTGTGCCACGTCAGTGCCCTGCACCCTGCCCTGCAGCAGCGCGTCAACGATGACGACGTCTGGCTTGAACTCGGTGACGGCTGCCACGGCCCGATCGCCGGCGGTCACCACGTCGAGCATCTTGATCTGCGACTGCGCCTGCAGCAGCGAGCGCATGTGCGACGCCACCTGCGGGACGTCCTCGATCACCAGGAGTCGGATCTGCTCAGCCACGCGTTCCTCTACCCTCGTCCTAGCGGCACATGCTGCTGCCGCTGTCCCTTAGCGGCCCGCGTGCCGGACCACCGTGATCCGGCGCTCGCTGGACTCCGTGTATGGGTCCAGATCGTGCGAGCCATAGGCGAGCTCGATCGCCAGACCGGCCTCCCGGACCACGGCGGCGAGCGCGTCATCCCATGAGTACCAGAGCCGAAAGCTGGCTGGAAGCCGCGCTATCGTACCATCGGGTCGTCCTAGGTCCACGATCGTGGAGAAGCCCACGCGTAGCCCTTCCGGGCTCTCGCGACGCTGCAATTGGCTACGCCGAACCACCGGTTGGCCGTCCAGTTGGCGGCGCCAATCGACGGAGAGCGGAAGGTCCCGGTCGGGCAGCAGGTCCGGCCCCAGATCGTCCAGGATGAGCCGCCCATCGGCGGCCATGAGCTGCTTCACGCCGCTCAGCATGCTCACGGCGTCGTCTGGCCCGTCCAAATGCGGCATCACGCCCGCGGCGACCACCAGATCAGCTCCGCGTGGTCGCAGCAGCTCCCGCAGCGGCAGCTGGTCCAGGCGACGCACATCTCCCAGCAGCAGGTGCAGGCGCCCCTGCTCCCTGGCCGCAGCCAGCAGCGGCTCCGCCGCGATCCGCGCTTTCGCCCTTCGCAGCAGCGCGGCGGAAGCGTCCACGCCCACCAGCGTCCGTCCCTTGCCGGCGGCATAGCTGCGCAGCAGCCGTCCCGATCCACATCCCAGGTCGAGCACCACCGGGCCGCTGCGCCGCGTCTGCTCGCGGTAGAAGATGAGGTCCTCCGTGACCTCGTCGTGCTCCAGGTCGTAGAGCTGGGCCAGCAGGTCTGAGTCGGTCAGCTGCCCGGCGAAGATATCGCCGCTCACGGTGCGTCGAAACGGCGAACGGCGAACCATTCCGCCGCGGCTGCCAGCAGCAGCACGAACACGCCGCCCGGCACCGACAGCGCGCCGCCGAGCCGCAGACCGGCCAGTACCACGACCACCAGCGCGGCCAGGATCGCGCGCCGCGCCGCACGACCCCACGCCCCGCGATAGACGATCCGCCGGCGCAGCGCGAACTCGGCAAGGAACGCGAACGGAGCGACCAGCAGTGCAACCGCGGCGGCTGCCAGGCCGATCACTACCACGCGGTTTGTATCGGCTCCCGAGCAGGGCTGGTGTGGCAGTGGCGCCGGACAGGCGGTGCCCGCGAACAGGATGAGCACTGCGCCGCACAGCAGGGCGAGAATCACCAGGCCACCCACCAGCAGCCGATTGCGGCGGCTCACCCCGCGTCAGCGCGCTGCATCTGGGCAAATCTCGCGGAAGGGGCAGAAGCCGCAGCGCATGGGCGACGGATTCGGGGCGAAGTTGCCGGCGCGGATCCCATCGCTGACCGTGGTGACCTGCTCCGCGGCCCGGGCCAGGCGCTTCGGGCTGGGCGAGCTGTGACCCACGATGCCCGACTCCAGGAAGTGAAGGGCGAGGTCGTCGGGCAGGCGGCCGTGCTGGGATTCGTAGGCGAGCGCGTAGAGCGACAGCTGCAGCGAGTCGCGCGAGCGTCGCGCGGCGGTGGCGGGATCGCGCACGTCCGACGACTTGTAGTCAGTGATCACCACTCGCCCGTCAGCCTCGCGATCGACGCGGTCATAGCGGCCGCGAACGCGATCGCGGCCGAGCAGCACGGAGAACTCCTGCTCGACCGCCACCGGCCGAGCCGGCTCGCGCTGCTGCTCCTCCCAGAACCGCTGCAGCGCCTCCCGAGCGGCTGCCTTGCGCGCCTCCTCGTGCTGCCGGGTCAGGAAGCCCACCGACTCCCAGCTGGCATCGAGCTCGGCCAACAGCTCCTCAGCCGTCATGGCGGCGCCGGCGAGCTGCCGCCGGTGATACGCCTGCACGGCGGCATGCAAGGCGCGGCCGTAGGCCATCTGGTGCGATGCCGGCGTGGGGATGCGGATCACATGCGCGTAGCGGTAGCGCGTGGGGCAGTCCAGATAGTCGCTGATCTGACCGTAGCTCAGGCTGAGCTGCCGATCGCCCAGGGACGGGGCGGCCGTCACGCCTTTCACCGGCGTGGCGGCACGCTGGTGCCTCGCCAGCCGCTCGACGGTGCTGGGGCGCAGCACCTCGGTCGGGGTGGCGGGCGGCAGGTCGAGCGCCTCCATCACGTACTGGCTCATGCGCCGCGCTGTGCGATTGCCGTAGTCGCGCGCCCAGGATAGGTAGAGCTCCTCGCGGGCGCGGGTCATGCCCACGTAGAACAGCCGTCGCTCCTCCGCCAGGTGATGGTCGCCATCCGGCAGCGGCTCGCGCACCAGCTCCCCGGGCAGCGGCAGCAGGTCGCCGCGCGACCGGGTCGGGAAGCGGTCGTCGACCAGCCCGACCATGTGCACCACGGGGAACTCGAGACCCTTGGCCTTGTGGTAGGTCAGCACGTGCACGGCCTCGCCGGTATCCGGCTCCACGTCCGCGGTGGAGGGATCGTCCCCCGCCTCGATCAGCGTGTCGAGCTGCGAGACCATGAACGGCAGCCGGTCGTCGCGCAGCAGGCCGGCCTGGCGGCGCACGATCTCGAAGAAGCGCGCCACGTTCGCGATGCGCTCCTCGCCGCCTTCTCGCGCTTCCCGAGCCAGGCGCCCCAGCCAGCCACTGGCCGTGATGAAGTGGTACAGCAGCTCCCCGCTGCCACGTTCCGTGCTCATCGCGCGGTGCTGGTCCAGCGAGCTCAGCAGGCGGCCCACCGTCTCCGCCGCGCGCCCGGCGAACGGGCGCTCTCCCCGCTCGACGGTTTCGCGCAGGGCCTGCTCCAGCGGGACGCGGCGCCGACCGGCCGAATTCAGCGCCACGGTCACCTCGCGGGCATCGAGCCCGAAGATCTCGGAGGTCGCCAGGTCGTAGCAGCTCACCGAGTCCGAGGGGTCGTTCGTCGCGCGCAGGAAGCTGACCAGCAGCCGCACCTCGGGCTGGTGGTATAGACCGGCCGTCCCGGAAAAGCGCCACGGAACGCGGACCATGTTGAGGGCGCGCAGGATCGGCTCGGCGTCGCGGTTCGTCCGCACCAGGATGGCGTGGTCGCCAGCGCTGCGGCCACCGCGCAGGGAGGCCGCAATCCGGTCCGCCACGGCATCCGCTTCGTCAGAGCCGGTGTCGAAGGCAAGCAGCTCCATCGGGCCATCCGTCGTATGCGGACGGCTGAACTTCGCGCGTGCGACCAGCCGCTTGTCCAGGCCCTCGCGCGACTCCAGCCGGTCCGGATCGTTGTGGCGGATGAGCCGATGCGCCGCGTCCAGGATCGGCTGCCGGCTGCGGAAGTTGTCGTTGAGCACCACGCTGGCGGCCTTCGGGTACGCGGCCCGGAAGCCCAGGATGTTCGATAGGGCGGCTCCCCGGAAGCGGTAGATGCTCTGGTCGTCATCGCCAACCACCGTCACGTTGGCGCGGGGCGATGCGGCCAGGAGCTTCACCAGCTCGAACTGGGCGTAGTTGGTGTCCTGGAACTCGTCGACCAGGATGTAGCGATACCGGTCGCGCTCTGCGGCCAGCACAGCGGGGTGCTCTCGCAGCACGCGCAGGGCGAGGCTGACCTGGTCGCCGAAGTCGAGTCGCTCGTTCTCGCGCATGAGGCGTTCATAGGCGATATACAGGGCGGCCAGCTCTGCCTGCTGCGCGGCCTCTTCGGCGAGCGCCGTGTCGTCGGGATCGGCCGCGGCCCGGGCCGCGAGCGCGTCCGCCGCGGCCTGGTAGCCGCCTGGCGTCACGTCCTCGTCCCGCGCGCGGCTGATGAGCGTGACCAGCGCGTGCAGGAATCGGGTGGGATCGCCCAGTGGCCGATAGCGGTCCAGTGGCAGGTCGAAGAGGTGCTCGCGCAGAAAAATGATCTGCTCCGCGCGCGAGAGCACCGTGGCGCGGTCCGACAGGCCGGCTTCCAGGGCGTGCTCGCGGAGCAGGCGATCCCCGAATGCGTGGAAGGTGTTGATGACCGTGTCGGTGTAGCCGTACGGCACCAGGCGGTCGACGCGCTCCGTCATCTCCAGCGCCGCCCGATCCGTGAACGTCAGCGCCAGGATCTCCGAGGGCTTGGCGCGCTTCTCGGCGATGAGCCAGGCGATGCGACGGGTGATCACCGTGGTCTTGCCGGTTCCGGCACCGGCCACGATCAGCAGCGGGCCATCCCCGTGCGTCACCGCCTTGCGCTGGCGGGCCGTGAGATCGGCCAGCAGCGGGGGCTGAATGCGCAGGTGCGGACGCGGGCGTGTCGGCGGAGCGGTGACCAGCTCCTCGAAGATTGGGAGCTGGTCGGGTGACGGCACCACCGCTGGCATTTCGTCGATGGTAGCCGAGGGGCCATTCACCGGACCGTTATCGCGCGCTTACCGGACAGCTCTCCTGTCACGATGGACGCGCTGCCGGGCGGCTCGCCGATGCGCAAGGATCGCCTCCGCGTGGCGTCGGGTGGTCCGCAGCTCATCGCGGACGCGCGCCACGTTCAGCGCGCCGCCCAGCCGGTCGACGCGCTCCTGGATCTGCTGCCAGACGTCCGCCGGGTAGTCGATCCCCGGCCCGATGCTGACCAGCTGTCCCGATCGGCGCAGCTGGGCGAGGAGTGGAGGCGTGATGCCCAGCCTGGCCGCGATGCCGTCGACTCGCGGCGGGGCGTTGCCGGTCTCCCGCAGGCCGTCCATCAGGCGGTCCACGCGTTGCCGCGTCTCGGCGTCGAACGCCGGCTGGTGGTTGCGAAGCCGCACGCGGTGGCCGTGGCGCTCCATGCGGCCGGAGGCAACCAGCTCCTCCACGACGGAGCGCAGCTCGGCGTCGGTCAGGACTAGGGCGGCGGAGCCGCGATGGCCGCTGGCAGCTCGCGGGACGGCGCGCGCGGCGTCGACCAGGGCATCCACCCGGAAGTCGGCCGCCAGGGGCTCACGACGATGGAGCCGCTGCAGGGCATGCACCAGGCGGCGCTCGGCCAGCCGTCGCTGGCCGAGATCCATCGGGCCGGGCTCAGCCGCCGTTGCCGGTTCCGGAGACGGCAATTCGAATCGCCTGCGTCTCCTCGTCGGAGAGCGTGTGGCTGGACGAGCCACCCTCCACCGGCTTGGCGAAGACGCGCGTGTTGCTCCGCCCATGCAGGCTGGAGATGACCACGCCATCGCGCCGGTCGTCGAGCAGCGCAATGGCGAAGCTCTGGTCCGAGCCGGTGTCCTCGAAGGGGTTGAAGCGCACGAGGCCGATGTGCTGGATGCTCGTCGCCGACCGTTCGGTCAGCTTCGCATTCATGCCTTCCAGCTCCCCCAGCCTGCCCTGCACTTCAGCGACACGCCCCACGTGGCGCTCCAGGACGTCGGTCAGTGACCCGCCGCCACCGCTGCCGTCTCCCACCAGGGTCCGATAGGCGCGCACGGCGCGCCGCAGCCGCACGGACTGGACCAGGGTGAACAGCAGGAGCACCAGGATGAGCGCCAGCAGGACGCCCACCGCGATCACCAGGTTGTCGACCAGGAAGCGATTCAGCTCGTCCATCGGCGGGCGCTCCGGGGCTGAGGGTCCGCGCTGAGGCTCGGGACCGGCTGGTATCATACCGCCCCCAGATGGCGCTCCTGCTCCTGCGGCGCGCCCCGGTTACGGCTCTACGAGGATCCCAATGGCCAAGCGACGCGGCAAGGCGCACAACCGGCAGCAGCGGCGCAACGCGCAGCGCTCCGGCCAGCGTCCGGGCGGCGCAGCGGCACGGCCGGCCGCTCCAGCGGGTGGCCTCGAGGACGTCACGCCGGCAATCACTGCGGACGGCAGCGGCATGGACGCGTTCGACCGAGCCGATGCCGAGGTTCGCGCCGCCGCGGCACCACCGCTCTCGTCAGCGGCCGCGCCGCGCAGGCCCAAGGGCCGCGCCGCCGACCCACGAGTGACCGTGACGGGAGTCTCGCGCCTTGGGGAGCGTGCCGCAGCTGAGTACCACTACGTCCAGCGCGACCTGCGCAACATCGCGGTACTGGTGCTGATCCTGGGCGCCCTGCTGGCCGCGGCCACGATCGTCGTGCACATGCTGGGCATCGGCCAGATCTGAGCCGCCGCGGTCGGCCGCAACGACCCGTTCGCCAAATTCACATCACGGCAGCACTACCGGCCCTGGACCTTCGCTACGAGGGCTGGCCCCCGGCAAGCAGCGCTTCCAGGCGGTCCCACGTCTCGATCGCGCCCTTGGTCATGCCGGTCGCCAGCGCCATCTCGATGACCTCGGGCGAGCCCATGTGCCCGATGGACGTCACCCTCGTGCCGCCTTCGACTGGCTCGAAGCGCATCGTCTCTGGCCCACCCTGCGGGCCGACGTCCTGGAGGTCGAACATGAACGTCCAGCGCAGTGTCTTCGGTGGGTCAAGCTGCAGGTACTCGCCGTAGAACTCGACGTCATCCCGATCCGGGGCGTGGCTGACATACCGCCATTTGCCACCGGGACGGACATCCATCTCGACGACCTCGGTGGTCGTATTGCGCGGACCCCACCACATCGGAACCTGGGTTGGGTCGGTGAACGCCTGCCACAGGCGCTCCGGAGAGGCCGCGAAGCTGCGCTCGTAGTAGAGGTCGCCCTCGATCGAGTAGATGGCGGTGGTGTCGGTGCTGCCGCGATCGATGCGGGCCGGGGTGGCGTTCACGTGCGTCGTCCTTTCGTCGCCCGGCGCGGGGCCTGGCGCTGCTTCTCGTCCCGGAGGTAGGCGTCCAGTCGTTCGAAGCTCTGGTCCCAATGCGGCCGATACTGCCCGACCCACTCGGCAACCTCCTTCAGCGGGCCCGCCT
>DATAOD010000042.1:0-48395 GCA_036265975.1 Candidatus Limnocylindria bacterium | reverse complement strand
CCCACGGCGCAATTCAGCGGCAGAGAGGAGGCGAGACGTTTGGCAGAGGTCCGCGTGGGCGAGAACGAAACGTTCGAGAGCGCGCTGCGTCGCTTCAACAAGAAGATCCAGCAATCCGGGATCCTGGCTGAGGCACGGCGCCGCGAGCACTACGAGAAGCCCAGCGTGAAGCGGAAGCGCAAGGAAGCCAAGAAGCGCAAGGCTACCCGCGCATAGTCGCCAGACGCACTCCCTCGGCGGGCCATCAGTCGGACGGTTCTTGAAGGAGCCGATGATGATGCCGATGACGCCCGCAACCGCAACCCGATGACCCTCCAGCAGCGGATCGAGTCCGCCATGCGTGAGGCCATGCTCGCGCGCGACCCGCGGCGGGTCGGCACGCTGCGGATGGCCATGGCCGCATTCCAGAATCGCCGCATCGAGCTCGGCCGCGACCTGACCGACGACGACGTGGTGGACGTCCTGTCGAAGCAGATGAAGCAGCGCCGCGAGTCGATCGAGCACTTCAAGGCGGCGGGTCGCGACTCCATGGTCCAGGTCGAGGAAGAGGAGTCGGCGATCATCTCCGAATTCCTGCCGCAGCAGCTCTCCGATGAAGAGCTGCGCTCGATTGTGAGCGCGGCGATCACAGAGACTGGTGCCAGCTCGCCCGCGGACCTGGGGCGCGTGATGGGCAAGGTTTCGCCCCAGACCAAGGGACGCGCCGACGGCAGGGCGGTGGCCGACCTGGTGCGAGCACAGCTGGGCGGCTGAGCCGATGTTCATCCCTCGCACCCTGGCAGAAACCGAGGGCGGCGGCGGTCGCGGGCCCTGGGCGAGGGCACTGATCGTGGGCGGGCTGCTGGCCGCGCTGCTGTGGGCGATCATGACGTTCCGCATCGGCGGCGGCGAGGTCAGCTACCAGGTCGGCGATGTCGCGCAGTCGGACATCACTGCCCCGATCTCGCAGAACTACGTCTCGCAATTCCAGACTGAGCAGCGGCGTCAGCAGGCGGCCGACGCTGTGGCGACCATCTACGAGCCGATCGCCCCGCTTGCCGACATCAAGCAGCAGCAGATCACGGCCTACCAGGCTTTCACCGATGGCATTGGCCGGGCCCTGCAGCGCCGGGACTCCAACGACCTCACCCGATCGGAGCTCGTGGACGAGCTGAATCGGGTCGCCGCACAGCTGACCGATGCCCAGGTCCAGCGGCTGAGCGACATGTCGTTGAACGCGTGGCAGCGGATCGCCCAAGCGGGGGCCACCGTTCTGGAGACGCTGCAGTCGTCCGAGGTTCGCTCGGATCACCTCACCGAGGCTCGCGGGCAGCTGCGCAGCAACATCACCAACGAGCTCGCGGAGCCCGATCGCCAGCTGGCCGGCGATCTGGCCGAGGACTACGTCGCGCCGAACAGCCAGCCGTCGCAGACCCAGACGGACGCCGCCCGGCAGGCGGCGCGTGCCGCAGTCCCCGACGTCATCGTCAGCGTCGTCAAGGACCAGGCCATCCTGCATCGCGGCGACAAGATCACGGTGCCGCTGCTGGAGGAGCTCGAGGCGGTCGGCCTGACTGCTCCGCGCCTGCAGGCTTCAACGGTCGGTGGCACGGCACTGGTGGCACTGCTGCTGTCCGCCCTGCTGGTCGGATTCCTGTGGCGCTTCGAGCCCGCCATCTGGTTCCGTAACCGCTCGCTCCTGCTGTTCACGCTGGCATTGCTGGCCAGCGCCATCGCACTGCGCGTCGCCGCCGATCGCACGCTGTGGGCCTACGTGGTGCCGACCGCGGCGACCGTGCTGCTGACCGGCATCCTGCTGGAGGGCCCGGCCGGTGCCGCAATGGCCGCCGCACTGGCCGTGCTGGCCGGCGTCATGAACTCGAGCTCGCTGGAGCCCGCCGTCTACACCCTGGCCGGCGGCGTGGCCGCGCTCACGACCATCGTCCGCGCCGAACGGCTCAACACGTTCGTGCGGGCCGGCCTGGTGCTGGCCATCACCAACATCGCGGTGGTGCTCGCCTTCAGCCTCCTCGACCAACGGGACGTGACGAGCATCGTGCAGGGCGCTGCCGCCGGCAGCGTGAACGCGGCACTGTCGGTGATCCTGGCGGTGGGTTCCTTCGCGGTCATTGGCAACCTGTTCGGGATCATGACCGTGTTCCAGCTGCTGGAGCTGGCCAACCCGAGCTCGCGGCTGCTGCGGCGCCTGCTGCTGGAGACGCCGGGCACATATCACCACAGCGTGATGGTCGGCAACCTGGCCGAGCGCGCCGCGGAAA
Organism: Candidatus Limnocylindria bacterium; assembly: GCA_036265975.1. Taxonomy (GTDB): domain Bacteria; phylum Chloroflexota; class Limnocylindria; order QHBO01; family QHBO01; genus DASSCW01. Next base: position 46,137 of record DATAOD010000042.1, on the reverse strand, counting down.
CCATCGGCGCAGACCCATTGCTGGCCCGCGTGGCGGCGTACTACCACGACATCGGCAAGATGAAGAACCCGCTGGCCTTCATCGAGAACCAGGCCGGGGAGCGCAACATCCACGACGAGCTGTCGGCGGAAGTGAGCGCCCGGATCATCGGCAGCCACATCCGCGATGGCATCGACCTGGGGTACGAGCATGGGCTGCCGGTGCAGATCATCGGCTTCATTCCGCAGCACCACGGCACCAGCGTGATGAGCTACTTCTACGGCAAGGCGATGCAGGAGGTCGGCGGCAACGACGAGCTGGTGCCGAAGGACCTGTACCGCTATCCGGGACCAAAGCCGCAGAGTAGGGAGGCCGCCATCCTGATGCTGTCCGATGGCGTGGAGGCATCCGTCCGCTCGCTGGACGACAAGGACGAGGCGTCCATCCGCGCCATGGTCGACCGCATCGTCGACGCGCGGGTCGAGGACGGGCAGCTGGACGACGCCGAACTGACGCTGAAGAACATCAGCCAGATCAAGGACGCCTTTGTCCAGCAGCTGCTGGGCATGTACCACAGCCGGATCAAGTACCCCGACAACGTGGTGCCCATGGAGCCGCAGCGCCGCGAGCGCGCCTGATCGGCGCAGACCTTGAGCCGCACCGCGCGGTCGCCTACGATGCGCGCATGGGCTGCGAGGTCACCTTCCACGACCACGTAGGGCGGGAGCAGCTGGCCGCGGCCATCGAGCCGATGCGCATCGAGGAGCTCGAGGAGCTGCTCGAATCAGCCGTCAGCGAGACCATCGACCTGGCGATCGGACGGCACGACTGCGAGGTGGAGCTGTCCCTCTGCAACGACGCGGAGATGGAGCGGCTCAACTTCGACCACATGGGCGAGCGCAGCCCCACCGACGTGCTGGCCTTTCCGCTGCACGAGTGGTCGCTGGACGGTACGCATTCCCATTTGGCCGATGACGACGGCGTGTCGCCGCCGGGTGCCACGCTGCTGGGCGACGTGGTCATCGATGTCGACCAGGCCGTGCGGCAGGCCAGCGCCGGCGACTGGAGCGTTGCCGAAGAGATCGTGCTGCTGGCCATCCACGGCAGCCTGCACCTGGTCGGCCACGACCACGCCGAGATGGAGGAGGAGCAGCGCATGCGCGGGGTGGAGCACGACGTGTTGGCGTCACTCCATCGGCGCCACCACGAGGTGGGGTGGAAGCCAGGCTCGCTGTTCGACCGTGCCGGGCACGCGGTGACGACGGGCTCCTGAAAGCCTAGGCGGCGGCCTCCGCGGGAAGCTCGGTGATGCGCTGCGGGACCTCGGACTGCCGCTGGCGGCGCTCGGCCGGCACCAGCAACCAGGCAAGCAGCAGCCCTCCGAAGAGCACGAGTGCGGCAATGGTCATGGGTTCACCTCCTTTCGTGACCGGCTAGGCCTGGTATGCGATCTCGCCGTGCTGGGCCACGTCCAGCCCGGCTTCCTCCGCGTCGCGCCCGACCCGGATGCGGACGACAAGGTTCACGAGCAACAGGATCACCGCCGTCGCGGCTGCGGAGTAGGCGGCAACCGCAGTGATGCCCAGCAGCTGCACGCCGAGCTGTGCGGCGTTGCCGTTCAGCAGCCCATCGCGTCCGGCCGGATTGACGGCCACGGTGGCGAATACGCCCGTGGCGAGGGCCCCGAACGCGCCGCCCACCCCATGCACGGCGAACACGTCGAGCGCATCGTCGATGCGCGAACGGAGCCGCAGCAGGGACGCTCCATAGCAGACGATTCCGACCCCAAAGCCGATGAGGATGGCACCCGACGGCGTCACGAAGCCTGCCGCCGGCGTGATGGCGACGAGACCTGCAACCGCCCCCACCGCTGCGCCCAGGACCGATGGCGACCCGCGGTGCAGCCAGCTCAGGGTGACCCAGGTGAGCGCGGCCATGGCAGCGGCGGTGTTGGTGGTTACCAGCGCGACGGCGGCCACCCCGTTGGCGCCCAGGGCGGAGCCGGCGTTAAAGCCGAACCAGCCGAACCACAGCAGGCCGGCGCCGAGCACGGTCATGGGCACGTCGTGCGGTTCGGTCGCGGGCTCCAGCAGCCCGGTGCGCCGGCCCACCATCAGCGCGGCGACCAGCGCCGCGACGCCGCTGGCCAGGTGCACGACGGTCCCACCCGCGAAGTCCAGGATGCCCAGGTGGCTCAGCCAGCCGTCAGGCGACCAGACCCAGTGAGCGATCGGCGCGTAGACGAGCGTGGACCACGCAACGCTGAAGAGGACGAACGCCTTGAAGCGCTTCCGCTCGGCGAACGCGCCGGTGATCAGCGCGGGAGTGATGATGGCGAACATCATCTGAAAGGCCATGAACGCCAGGTGCGGCACAGTTGGCGCATACGTCGCAGACGGCTGTGGCCCGACTCCCTCCAGCCCCAGCCAGTCCAGCCGCCCGATGAGGCCGAGTCCGGCATCCGGCCCGAAGGCCAGCGAGTAGCCCCATAGCACCCACGTGACGCTGACCAGAGCCAAGAGGAAGAAGCTGTGCATCATCGTGCTGAGCACGTTCTTGCGGCGGACGAGTCCGCCGTAGAACAGGGCAAGACCCGGCGTCATGAGCATGACCAGGCCTGTGGAGACCAGCAGCCAGGCAGTGTCCCCGGAGTCGATCGGCCCCATCGGTGCGGCTCCCACGCGGCTTGGGTTGGTGGGACCAGCCTATGGGCCGATGGGGGTCAGCCGGCATGCAGCCCGCGCGGGGCAGGCCGCCAAGTCTTGTGCACAGTGCACAATACCGTTTGTCCCACTCAGATCGGGCGATCAGCCTCCAGGCCTGGCGGCGCGGCCGCTCCGTGAAGGATGGAATCGACGACGAGCGCGGCGGTGGCCGGCCCGGTGCTCATGCCCCACGGTCCGTGGCCGGCGGCCACGAACACGCCATCCTCCCCGGGGACGGGTCCGATGAACGGCCGTCCATCAGGCGATTGCGGTCGTGCGCAGACACGCTGCTGCAGGATGCGTGCGCCGGAGACGGCGGGAACGAATCGGGTCGCCTGATCGAGCAGGCGTGGCGCCATCTCCACGGGGTCAGGTGGCGTCGAGAGGAACGTCGAGCCGATCGTGCTGGTTCCTCGCACGCTGACCATGGAGAAGGTGACGACGCCGCCCTCCGCTCCCTCGACCGGCCGGTTGATGGTGTGCACGGCGCCTTCCTCGAGAACGCTGTGGGGCGCATCGGCCAGCTGGATCTGCAGCGTGACGCCATAGGTCGGCCGGATCTCCGCCAGCGGGCCGGCGTCAGGCAGAAGCTCCGGCGTCCATGGCCCCGTTGCAACGAGGACGGCACCGGCATCCAGGTGCGTGCCGTCGGCCAGTGTCACCGTCGGACCCGGGCCGACGGTGCGCGCCCTGGCACCCAGTCGAATCTCCGCGCCGCCGCGCCGTGCGCGCGCCGCGAAGGCGTTGGTGGCGGCCTCGGGCGGAATGGGGAAGCCGGTGGCCAGGCGGATGGCGGACAGGCCGGAGGTGAGCATCGGCTCCAGGCGATGCAGCGCATCCTCGTCCAGCAGCTCCGCCTCCAGCGCCGGTTCCGTGCGGCGGAGCTCGCCCACCCGGTCATGGGCAGCGGCAAGGTCATCGGTCAGGAGCAGAAGGCCGGCCGGCTCGGCCGGAAAGCCGAAGCCAGGGTCGGCGGCGCTGAGCTCGTCGTAGATCTGGCGCGTGGCTCGCTGCAGGGGAGCCAGGACCGCGTCGAACGGATGCTGGACGGCACCGGAGTTGCGGCCTGAGGCACCCGCGCCGATGCCGTCAGCTTCCAGCAGGATCACTGATGCGCCGCGTTCCGCGGCGAACGCCGCCGCCGCGCAGCCGACGATGCCGCCGCCGATGATGAGGACGTCCGGTCTGGCCATGGGCGCTCGCCACTCTAGCCGTGCCGCTACCATCGGGCCGGTGAAAGTCGTCACCGGGCTCGGCAACCCCGGCGAGCGCTACCGCCTGACGCGCCACAACGTGGGATTCCGCGTGGTCGACCTGCTCGCCGACCGATGGGGCCTGACCGGAAAGGGTCGGGTCCGGGATGGCGCTGCCCAGCTCGAGGTCCACCTGCAGGATCCGGAGGAGCGCGTCCTTCTGATCAAGCCGATGCGCTTCATGAACCTGTCGGGCGGCGCGGTCAAGGCTGCGATGCGCCAGAGCGATGCCACGTTCGAGGACGACCTGCTGGTGGTGGCCGACGACGTGGACCTGCCGCTGGGCCGCATCAGGCTGCGACGCGAGGGCTCGGCCGGCGGCCACAACGGGCTGCGCGACATCATCGCGGCCTTCGGCGGCAATCAGTTCCAGCGCCTGCGCGTCGGCATCGGGCGCTCCGGATCCACGCGCGAGACGGTGGATCACGTCCTCTCCACCTTCCGGTCCGATGAGCGCGAGCTCGCCGACGAAGCCATCGCCACGGCCGCCGATGCGGTGGAGGTCTGGCTGCGCGAGGGAATCGACGCCGCCATGAACGCCTACAACGGGATGGATCTGGGGGAGCCGATCGCGTGAGCGCGCCCACGCAGGCGCCAGCGCGGGTGCCGCCGACGACCAGGGGCGGCGCCGACCGCCGCGTGGCCGCGCTCACCGCCGACCTCGCGGGCCAGCTTCCCCCTGCCGGAGATCTGCGCGTGCCGGCCGCTGCCCGCGCGGCCCACCTCGCCGCGCGGCGGGCGCAGCTTTCTCCGCGGCAGGTGCTGGTGGCCGTGGTGCGCACCGACGACGAGGCCCACCGCCTGGCCGATGACCTGGCAGCGTGGCTGGAGCACGGTCGCGCCGAGGTGCTTCCGGAGCGTGGTGCCATGCCGCTTGAGCGGGCGCTGCCAGAGCACGACGAGTCGGCGGAGCGGCTGCGCGTGCTGTCGTGGCTGGCGCATGGTGCGCGACACGCGGTGCTGGTCACCTCGCTCCTGGCTCTCGTCCAGCGCACCCTGGCGCCGCAACAGCTCGCCGCCGCCACGCTGAGCGTGCGGCTCGGCGAGCGGGCCGCGCAGCGCAGCCTGCTGACGGCACTGGTCGCCGGCGGCTACGAGGCCGCGGTCGAGGTCTCGGGAATGGGCGAGTTCGCGGCCCGCGGCGGCATCATCGACATCTGGCCGCCGGGCATCGCCGACCCGGTGCGCATCGACCTGTTCGGCGACGAGGTCGAGTCGATCCGGGCCTTCGACCCAGTGACGCAGGGCTCCAGGCGCCGCATGGACGAGGTCACCCTGCTTCCCGCCAGCGAATTCCTGCCAGCCGGCGGCTGGGGATCATTGCCGGCTGCCGCGCCACTCGAGCTTTCGGACGCGCTGCAGGCCGACCTGGCCCGGCTGGAGCAGGGCGACCTGACCGAGGCTGCGGAGACCTGGGCAGCATTGCTAACCGCCGGAGCCGCCGCCGAGCACCTGCCGGCGGACGCGCACCTCGTCCTGACGGACCCAGACGAGCTGGCGGCGATCGCCGCCGAGCTGGAGGGGCAGGCAGCGGAGCGACGCCAGGGCCTGGCCGCCTCGGGCGAGCTGCCGGGCGACTGGCCGATGCCGTTCGACGCCAACGCCACGCTGGGCTCGCTGCGCCAGCGAGCGACGGAGTCGCTGGACGAGCAGAGCGGGCGCGAGGCGGGGTACGGCTCGGCGCCCATGCTCCCCGGTCGTGTCGAGCGCCTTGGGGAGTGGATCAGCAGGCTCGCGGCGGAGTCGCGCGTCGTCATCAGCACCGACCAGGCGAGCCGCGTAGGTGAGCTGCTGGAAGAGGCGGGCATTGCCGCCGCGGCGGTGGCCGAGCTGAGCGCCGTGCCGCCGGCGGGCGCCGTTGGGCTCGTCCACGGTTCGTTGAGCATGGGGCTGTCGCATCGGCCCAGTGGCCTACTGGTCCTGACGGACCGGGAGCTGTTCGGCGCAACTCGCATCCGTCGCCTGACGCCGAGCAAGCGCGTGGTGACGCGCGACCTCATCGGCAAGCTGGAAGCGGGCGACCTGGTGGTCCACGTGGACCACGGCATCGCCCGGTACGCCGGCATGACGCAGCGCGAGTACGGCGGGGACGTCAAGGAGTACCTGCAGCTGGACTTCGCCGGCGCTGACAAGATCTTCCTGCCGGCCGACCAGATCCGCCGCATCAGCCGCTACTCGGGCGGCGCCGGGCCCTCCCTCAGCAAGCTGGGCGGCACCGAGTGGGCGCGGACCAAGCGGCGCGTGCGCCAAGCGGTGGCCGAGTTGGCCGAGGACCTGCTGGAGATCTACGCCGCCCGCGAGGCGGCGCCGGGGTTCAGCTTCTCCGCGGACAGCGTCTGGCAGCGGGAGCTGGAGGAGGCGTTCCCGTACACCGAGACGCCGGACCAGCTGCGCACCATCGAGGAGGTCAAGGGCGACATGCTGCGCCGGCGGCCGATGGATCGGCTGGTATGCGGCGACGTCGGCTATGGCAAGACCGAGGTCGCCCTGCGCGCCGCCTTCAAGGCGGTGCAGGACGGCAAGCAGGTGGCTGTGCTGGTGCCGACCACCGTGTTGGCGCAGCAGCACCTGGGCACCTTCCAGCGTCGCCTGGCGCCGTTCCCCGTGAAGGTTGAGATGCTAAGCCGCTTCGTGCCAAAGCGAGAGCAGGAGCGCATCGTGGCCGGGGTCGCGGACGGCAGCGTGGACGTGCTGATCGGGACCCATCGGATCCTCAGCAGGGACATCGCCTTCGCCGACCTGGGGCTGCTGGTGGTCGACGAGGAGCAGCGCTTCGGGGTGAGCCACAAGGAGCGCATCAAGGCCATGCGGCGCGAGGTGGACGTGCTGACGCTGTCGGCCACGCCCATCCCGCGCACGCTGCACCTCTCCCTGGTCGGGATTCGAGACCTCAGCGTGATCGAGACGCCGCCGGAGGCGCGCCTGCCGATCCAGACTCGCATCGCCGAGGATGACGACGGCCTGGTGCGCGACGCGATCAACCGCGAGCTCGATCGTGGCGGGCAGGTGTTCTTCGTCCACAACCGGGTCGACACGATTGAAACGGCTGCCGAGCGGGTGCGGCGCCTAGTGCCGCGGGCGAAGATCGCCATCGGCCACGGTCAGATGGCGGAGGGCATGCTCGAGCGGGTGATGCTCGACTTCGACGCCGGCAGGTTCGACGTGCTGGTGTGCACCACGATCATCGAATCGGGCCTGGACATCCCGAACGCGAACACCATCATCATCAGCCGCGCCGACACCTTCGGGCTGGCGCAGCTCTACCAGCTCCGCGGGCGGGTGGGCCGATCCGACCGCCGTGCATACGCCTATCTGCTGCATCGTCGGGGCATGCCGCTCTCACCGGTCGCGCGCAAGCGGCTGCACGCCATATTCAGCGCCTCCGACCTGGGCGCCGGCTACCAGATCGCGTTGTCCGACCTGGAGATCCGCGGAGCCGGCAACATCCTGGGCGCCGAGCAGCATGGCTTCATGGCAGCCGTGGGCTTCGAGCTCTACACGCGCATGCTGGCCGAGGCGGTCGACGTGCGTCGCGGACGAGTCATCGGCGTGGAGGCGGCGCCGGTGCGCCTGGACCTGCCAGGCTCTGCCTACCTGCCCGATGCGTACGTCGGCGATTCCGGGGCCAAGCTCGAGATGTATCGGCGCTTCGCTGCCATCCGATCCGATGGTGACGCGGAGCAGCTGCGCGGGGAGCTGCGCGATCGCTTCGGGCCGCTTCCCGAGCCGGTCGAGGGCCTCTTCCGGGCAGTGGCTGTCCGCATGGCGGCCGAGACCGCCGGGGTGCCGGAGGTCCGCGCCGAGAGCCGTTCGGTCACCTTCAAGTGGCCGCGCTACGACCGCCACGCGGTGTCCACCGCCCTGTCCCTGGCCGGATTCCGGCCGACCCTGGCATCCAACCAGGTCCGAATCGCGGTGGCCGGTGGGCGCGACCCCGTGGACGTCGCGGTGCGTGCACTCACTGCGCTCGGAGGCGCCGGCGAATGATGGAGGGTGAGCGGGTGCGGCTGCGGGACCTGATGCCAGAGGATGTCGAGCTGCTGGATGCGTGGAACCTGGAGCCATCCGACTTCAACGACTTCGGCGCCCCCGCCACGCCGCTCCCGCGCGAGGCCATTGCAGCCGGGCCGCTGCGGAACGACCGCAACGGGATGCTTGTGGTGGAGCTGATCGAGGAGGGGAGGATGATCGGCACGGTCGGCTGGCATCGGGTCAACTACGGGCCAAACCCCGAGTCCGACGCGTGGAACATCGGCATAGAGCTGCGGCCGGAGGCGCGTGGGCACGGCCACGGATCGGAGGCCCAGCGGCTGCTGGCTCGCTTCCTCTTTGACGCGTACGACCTCAACCGGGTCGAGGCGCAGACCGACGTGCAGAACCTGGCCGAGCAGCGCTCTCTGGAAAAGGCCGGCTACCAACGCGAGGGCGTCCAGCGTGGCTCGCAGTTCCGCGCCGGCGCGTACCACGACCTCGTGACGTACGCCCGTCTGCGCGGGGATCGATAGGCACCCCTAGGCGTCGAGCTCGCTGACCGCGGGTTCGTCTCCCCAGGAGCGATGCCGGCCGCGCATCATGGAGATCACGGCGCCCATCGCGCTCGCCCCGACGCCCGCCAGGAAGGCAACGTGCAGTGCCCCGATGAACGGCGCCATGTCGATTCCGGCCGACCCGGTCTGCACGCCGGCAACGATCGAAAGCAGCACCGCGGGATCCATCGAGCTGGTCAGCAGCCCCACCGCCAGGGCGATGCTGATCACGAATCCGGTGTTGGTCAGCATGGCGCGCATGCCCGCGCCGATGCCGCGCTTGGCCGGTGGCACCACGCCCATCACGGCGCTGGTGTTCGGCGAGTTGAAGATGCCCGAGCCTGCCCCGACCAGTGCCTGCCAGCCGAAGAGCTGCCAGAGGGGCGTATCGGCCTCGATGAAGGCCAGCCCGGCCAGGCCGATGCCAGTCACCACCATGCCGGCCGTCGCCAACAGACGGGAGCCCCATCGGTCGGAGAGTGCTCCGGAGATCGGCGAGAACACGACCATGCCAATGGCCAGCGGTGCCAGCTCGATGCCGGCGGTGACCGGATCCGCACCCTTCACGCCCTGCAGGTAGAACACCAGCAGGAACAGGACCGAATAGCGCGCGATGCCGTTCAGGAGCCCCGTGATGTTCCCCAGCGTGAAGAGCCGGTCACGGAACAGCGAAAGGTCGAGCAGCGGACCGGCGACGTGCAGCTCCACCCAGAGCAGGAGCGGTGTCAGCGCGACCGCCAGCACGATCCCGCCGATCACCCACCAGGTGCCCCAGCCGTAGAGGCCGCCGAAGGCGAGCGATGTCATCAGCGAGAGAAGCGCGGCCAGGTAGATCGCCGAGCCCCACCAGTCGATCCGTAGCTCGCGCTGTGCTTCGTGGCGCTCCACCAGGACCAGCCAGGCCGCGAGTGTCGCGGCGATGCCGATCGGCACGTTGAACCAGAAGACCCAGCGCCAGCCGAAGCCGGTCAGCCAGCCGCCCAGGATCGGACCCAGGATCAGTCCGGCGCCGATGACCATGGCATTGATGCCGAGCGCGCGCCCCAGCTCCGAGCGGTCGAACGCGTCCGTCACCAGCGCGGCCGAGTTGGCGAACATGAACGCCGCGCCAATGCCCTGGCCCACGCGCGCTGCGACGAGCAGTCCCGCACTCGGCGCCATGGCGCAGCACACCGAGGCCGCGGTGAACGCCGCCGAGCCAAGGGTGTAGGTCCGCGCGCGGCCGAAGCGGTCGGCCAGACGCCCGGCGTTGAGCACAAGGACGGTGACCACCAGCGTGTACCCGACGATGATCCACATCACCGCGAAGAGGTCGGTGCGCAGGTCCACCAGGATCTGCGGCAGGGCGATGATCAGCGAGCCCGAGGTGATCGAGGCGAGCAGCGCGCCGATGCTGGTGACGGCAAGCAGCCACCAGCGGTAGGCGGGCGCGGATGGGTCAACCAGGCGCATGGTGCCGGCGCAGAGGGCGGCCATTGCTTAGCAAGGTTAACGGCTCGTCCGTCCCACGCAAATCGGGCTCAGAGAAGGTTCACAGCTCCTGCCGCCGGAAGGCGACCCAGGCGACCGCGCCCAGTGCGATGACCAGCGCCACGTTAGCCACTACCGAGCCGATCACGTCCCCGGCGTCAGTGCCGTTTGCCAGGGCCGCCGCGACACCGGACAGCCCGCCGGGCGTGTAGCGCGCGACGCTGGGCAACGCGGAAACCGCTGCCAGCACGACCAGTCCGGCCACGCCGATTCCGGCGGCGGCCGGCGCCGATCGGAACAGGGTGCTGCCCAGGAAGGTCAGACCCGCGTATGCCAGGAGCGAGAGCAGTAGCAGCAACGTCATTCCGATCCAGCCAGGCACGTTTGGGGGCGCGAAGAGCAACGTCGTGTAGGTATATGCAGCGGCCGAAGCGCACGCGACGCTGACGAGCAGCGTCCCGAAGATGGCTGCCAGCTTGGCGACCAGGAAGGCCGCTCGGCTGGCGGGACTGGCAAGCACGCTGGCCGCCGTGCCGCGTTCCTTCTCGTTGGCGACGCTGCCCATGGCCAGCAGGATGGCCGTCAGCACGCCAACCTGCCCCATGTTCTTCAGGAACTGGTCCACCGCGTCGCGCCCCGTCGGCTCCGGCACGCGGATCTGGAGCTGGCTGCTTCCGAGCGCCTCGACGATCTGCGGCAGATAGCGCGCCAGCAAGGGCGAGGCGATTCCGAACATCAGGAACACGATGGCGACGATCAGCAGCCGCCTCGTGCGCCACTGCTCGCGCAGCTCCTTGCCGAGCAGAACGCGCAGCCCGCTCACGCCGCCTCCCCGCGGTTGCGACCGACGAGCTGCAGGAACACGTCCTCGAGCGTCGGGCGTTGCCGCTCGAAGCTGGCGATCGGGATGTCAAGGGTCGCCATGGCCCCAAGCAGGCGATGGTTCACGAAGTTCGCGTCGCGCACCATTACGCGCACCCTGCCATTGGTGGGGTCTGCCCGCGCGACTCCGTCTACCTCCCCAAGGGCGGTCGCTACCCGCTGCAGCCGCTCGGGCGTGGCCCCCTCCGGCTCGACCAGGTACACGTCGGCGGCGTAGCGCGCCAAGAGCGCGTCGACAGCGGATTCGGTGACGAGGCGCCCGCGGTCCAGGATCGCCACGCGATCGCAGACACGCTCCACGTCGTTGAGGATGTGCGTCGAGAAGAGGACCGTTGAACTGCCGCCCAGAGCGCGGATGGTGCCCAGCATGTCGCGTCGACCCTCGGGGTCGAGGGCGCTCACGGGCTCGTCCAGCAGCAGGATGGGCGGCCGGTTGAGGATTGCCTGGCCCAGACCAAGCCGCTGGCGCATGCCCCCGGAATAGCCGCCGATACGCCGGTCGGCTGCCTCGGCCAGTCCGACGGCGTCCAACACCTCGTCGACGCGCCGCTCGAGCGCGTCGCCGGCCATGCCGTACAGCCGGCCCATCATGGTCAGCAGCTCGCGGCCGTGCATCCAGCCGTAGAAGCGCGGGTCCTGGTCCAGGTACCCGATCAGCCCGGCACGGTTCGGCGCCCCATCGCCGACGGTCAGGCCGCCGACGGTCGCCCCTCCGGCCGTCGCGCGGGCCAGCGACGTCAGGATTCGAAGGGTGGTCGTCTTGCCCGCGCCGTTCGGGCCCAGGAAGCCGAACACGCTGCCGGCGGGGACGTCCAGGTCCAACCCGTCGAGCGCCGTTACCGTCCCGTAGCGCTTGGTGAGCCCGCGGCAGGCGATGGCCGCTGCATCGCCTCCTGCGCTCACGATTCCTCGCGGCCGATGAGGAAGTAGAGGAGTGGGCCGAACAGGCTGATGAAGATGATGATCAGGGCCCAGATCAGCTTGTTGTCGCCGCGGACACGGCGGTCGTTGCGCGTCAGGTCGACCAGCGCGGCGATGAGCAGCACGACCTGCAGGATGATGAGCGGCAGGATCAGGCCAAGCAGTGCGTTCATGGCTCGGGCTCCTTTCGTGAGCGGCCAAGCGACCGAGCGTATAATGGACCGGCTACTCGACCCGGGACGGGCGCACCCGTCCGGCGCCGACTCATTGGACACCGCGTTGTGGCGCGGACGATGTGAAGGAGGCGCACCAGTGGCGACCCATCCCCCCTTGATTGACCCGGAATCGTCACGTGCCGTGCTGCGCGTCGGCGAACGCGAGTACCTCTATCACCGCCTCGACGCGGCAGGCGTCGCGGACCTTGCACGAATGCCCTACACGGTCAAGGTGCTGCTGGAGAACGCCCTGCGCAACGCCGCGACCGCGGACGGCCCGGTGAGCGCCGACGACGTCCGTGCCCTGGCGGCCTGGGACCCATCGGCCTCCGGCGAATACGAGCTGCCCTTCATGCCGGGTCGGGTCATCCTGCAGGACTTCACCGGCGTTCCATGCGTGGTGGACCTGGCCGCCATGCGCGACGCGGTGGCCGAGATGGGCGGCGATCCGAGCCGCATCAACCCGCTGGTGCCGGCCGACCTGGTCATCGACCACAGCGTCCAGGTCGACCAGTACGGCACGGAGGCAGCGTTCCTCATCAACGTCGAGCGCGAGTACGAGCGCAACGGTGAACGCTACGCGCTCCTGCGCTGGGCGCAGCAGGCGTTCGACAACTTCCGCGTGGTGCCGCCCGGGACCGGGATCGTGCACCAGGTCAACCTTGAGTTCCTGGCCGACGTGGTCAGCGCTCGGCCCGACGCCGATGGGCGGCTGGTCGCCTTCCCCGACACTCTGGTCGGCACCGACTCGCACACGACCATGGTCAACGGCCTGGGCGTGGTGGGCTGGGGCGTGGGTGGCATCGAGGCCGAGGCTGCCCTGCTGGGGCAGCCGCTGTACCAGCCGCTTCCCGTGGTCATCGGCTTCCGGCTGGATGGCGAGATGCCATCCGGCTCCACCGCCACTGACCTGGTCCTGACCGTGACCGAGCTGCTCCGCGCGCACGGCGTGGTGGGTAAGTTCGTGGAGTTCTACGGCCCGGGGCTGTCGCGGCTTGGCCTGGCCGACCGGGCGACCATCAGCAACATGTCGCCGGAGTTCGGCGCCACTGCCACGCTCTTCCCGGTGGATGACGAGACGCTGCGCTACCTGCGCATGACCGGACGCTCTGCCGAGACGGTGGCGCGCGTCGAGGCGTACGCCAAGGAGCAGGGCCTGTTCAGGACCGATGACACCGCTGAGCCACGCTTCAGCGAGTCCCTCAGCCTCGATCTGGGCAGCATCGTGCCTTCCGTCGCGGGCCCGCGGCGGCCACAGGATCGCGTGCCGCTGACCGACCTGGTGGAGAACTTCCGCGGGACGTTCGCCGACGGCCTGCACACCCATCGCGATGGCTCGACGCACGAGCACGCGGCACCCGAGGTGGCCGAGGGCGTGGTGGACGAGGCCTCGGAGGAGTCCTTCCCCGCCAGCGACCCGCCGTCGTACACGCAGCGGACCGACGCTGACGAGGGCCCGGATCCGGGTCAGCCGGCGCCGGCAGTCCCCGTCCACACGAATCACACCTCGGCCCATTACCGCGCGGTGGAGGTGGACCTGGACGGCGCGCCGATCAGGCTGCGCTCGGGGTCGGTGGTCATCGCCGCCATCACGTCCTGCACCAACACCAGCAACCCGAGCGTGATGGTGGCGGCCGGCCTGCTGGCCCGGAACGCGGTCCAGCGTGGCCTGCGCACGCCGCCATGGGTCAAGACCTCGCTGGCGCCGGGTTCCCGTGCGGTCACCGACTACCTCGAGGGCGCCGGGCTGATGGAGCCGCTCCGGACATTGGGCTTCGACCTGGTGGGCTACGGCTGCACCACCTGCATCGGTAACTCCGGACCGCTGGCGGAACCGATCGCGCAGGCCATCGAGGACAACGACCTGGTCGGCGTGGCGGTGCTGTCGGGCAATCGCAACTTCGAGGGCCGCATCCACCCGCACGCCCGCGCCAGCTACCTTGCCTCGCCCCCGCTGGTTGTGGCCTTCGGGCTCGCTGGTCGAGCCGATATCGATCTCACCAAGGAGTCGATCGGCACGGACGCCGACGGGCAGCCGGTCATGCTGTCCGACATCTGGCCCTCGCCCACCGAGGTGGCCGCGGTCGTGGCCGAGCAGGTGAGGTCCGAGATCTTCACCCGCAACTACGCGTCGGTCTTCGACGGCGACGAGCGCTGGCGGGACCTGCCCGTTCCGGAGGGCGATCGCTACGCGTGGGATCCGGACAGCACGTACGTGGCGCTGCCGCCCTTCTTCAGCGGACTGTCCGCGGACCTGCCGTCGCTCAGCGACATCGAGGACGCCCGCGTCCTGGTGATGCTTGGCGACAGCGTGACCACCGACCACATCTCCCCGGCGGGCTCCATCGCCCGCACCTCCCCCGCTGGGGAGTGGCTGACGGAGCACGGCGTCGAGCCGCGCCAATTCAACAGCTACGGCAGCCGCCGCGGTCATCACGAGGTGATGATGCGGGGCACCTTCGCGAACATCCGGCTGCACAACCTCCTGACCCCCGATGAGGAGGGCAATGTCACCGAGCACCTGCCTTCGGGAGAGAGGATGAGCATCTTCGACGCGTCGACACGCTACCAGGAGGACGGCACGCCCCTGATCGTGCTGGCCGGCAAGGAATACGGGTCCGGCAGCAGCCGGGACTGGGCGGCGAAGGGGCCGTTCCTGCAGGGCGTCCGCGCCGTGATCGCCGAGTCGTACGAGCGGATCCATCGGTCCAACCTCGTCGGGATGGGCATCCTGCCGCTGCAGTACATGCAAGGCGAGAACGCCACCACCCTCGGCCTGACCGGCCGCGAAAGGTTCTCGATCAGCGGTATCAACGACGAGATCCGGCCCCGGCAGGAGCTCGCGGTGAGCGCGGCCGGCGAGGATGGGCGCGAGCGAACCTTCCGGGTTACCGCGCGGCTGGACGGTGACGTGGACGTGACGTACCTGCGCAACGGCGGCGTGCTGCAGGCAGTGCTGCGCCGGTTGTCCGCCATCTGACGAAGCGTGGTCAGGTTCTTGCAATCGACGGCGGCCAGGTAGCAAGGACGGGAGGACGTGCCATGGCGAAGTCCGACGGAATCCTGAAGAAGGTCACAACGCGGGCCGGCAAGGTCGCCGGCGGCGCGGCGGATGTCGCATCGGCCGTGGCCTCGGGCGCGGTTGACGTCGCGGGAAGCGCGGCGGGCGGCGTCGCGAACGTTGCCGGGGCCGTCGTGGACAAGGGCAAGCAGATGGTGCCCGGCATGAAGCCGGCCCGCCGTCGCCGTCGTTCCACGACATCGAGCGCGTCCGGCGCCAAGCCACGAGCCCGCACCCGGAAGGCGGCGGCCAGGACACCGGCAAAGGCATCGACATCAACGCCGTCCGCCAAGAACGTGGGCGCTTCCAAGTCGACCGGCTCGACCCGGCGCAAGACGAGCGGCAGCTGAGGCGAGCGAGAACGCCTGGCGGCTGATTGCCGGCGCGGGAGGGATCGGGCTAGACTCAGCGAGCCCATCCTGCGCTGGAGCATTCCGTGACCGTCAGCTCGCCCGACGACCTGCGCGCCAAGATCCGCGAGGTCCCCGACTTCCCCAAGCCGGGGATCCTGTTCTACGACATCACGACGCTGCTGAAGGAGCCGCAGGCCTTCGCCGACGTGATCGACCGCATGGCGGATCCGGTCAAGGATGCCCATATCGACCTTGTGGTCGGCATGGAGTCGCGCGGCTTCATCTTTGCCGCGCCGCTCGCCTACGAGCTCGGCGCCGGCTTCGTCCCCGTGCGCAAGCTCGGAAAGCTGCCAGCGGAGACGATCGAGGTCGAGTACGACCTCGAGTACGGGACGGCGACCCTGGAGGTCCACCGGGACGCGATCAGCCAGGGCCAGCGCGTCCTGATCGTCGACGACCTGCTGGCCACCGGCGGCACGGTGCTGGGCACCATCGAGCTGGTGAAGCGGCTGGGTGGGGAGATCGCGGGGCTGTCTTTCATGGTGGAGCTCACCGCGCTGCACGGGCGCGACCAGCTCTCCGAGTACGCGATCCACACGCTCCTGACGTACTGAGCCGGAAGATCGGGTAGCCCATGGCGGTAGCCGAGCGGTCCGACCTCTTTGCCAGGGCCGCCTCCGACCGCGACGAGATCGCCGCCTTCCTGCGCACGGACCGCCGCTTCGCGGCCTACGCCTTCGGCGACCTCGACGGCCCGAACCGCGACCGTTGCCGATGGGGTATCGCGCACGACGACCTTGGCCGTCCGGTCGCAGTGGCCATGCACCAGGAGGGCATCATCCCGCAGCCCCTCTTCGTGATGGGCGATCCGGCCGGTTGCCGCGCGATCGTGGCCAGCGTGATCCGTCCGCGCGAGGCCTACCTGCTGGGAACCGAGCGCCTGGACGAGGCGCTGGCCTCCCTCTATGAGATGGAACGCCGGGTCAGCCTCTTCCGGATGGTGGTCGATCGCGTCACGTTCCAGCCGTTCGCCGGTCCGGCGGAGCGCCTGGTGCCATCGGATATCGACGCGCTGAACCGGCTCTACCAGCTCGGCTTCCGGGCCGGCTTCCCGGCCAGCGTCCTGGACGACGGCGTCTACTACGGCGTCCGTGTCCGCGGGCAGCTGGTAAGCGCGGCGGGCACCCACGTCATCAACACACGCGAGGGAATCGGGGTGGTCGGCAACGTCATGACCCATCTCGACTATCGTGGGCATGACTTCGCGAAGATGGTGACCAGCGCGGTCACCGCCGAGCTGCTGGAGCGCGTCAGCGACGTCGCGCTCAACGTTCACACCGACAACTTCCCGGCCATCGCGGCCTACGAGCGACTGGGGTTCGCGCAGCATTGCCAGCTGAGCGAGCGCCTGGTGCGCCGTCGCGCCAACGGCTGGGATCTCATGCGACCGATTCGAGAGGCATTGCGACTGACGTGGCCACGCGAAACGAGGTAAGGGGCGACATCGCCGACATCGGCCTTGCCGATGCGGGCGCCCTCAAGATCGAATGGGCGGATCGGCAGATGCCGGTCCTGGCCGGAATCCGCGAGCGGTTCGCGGAGGAACGGCCGCTCGAGGGCTGGCGGATCAGCGCCTGCCTGCATGTCACCGCCGAGACGGCGAACCTGATGCGCACGCTGGCCGCAGGCGGAGCCGACGCGGTGCTCTGCTCGTCGAATCCGCTCTCCACCCAGGATGACGTGGCCGCCTCGCTGGTCGCCCACCATGGCATCCCGATTTACGCGATCAAGGGCGAGGACCGTGACTCGTATTACTCACACATCGCCGCTGCACTGGACCATCAGCCGCAGGTCACGATGGACGACGGGGCCGATCTCGTCTCGGAGCTTCACACGCGGCGCACCGAACTGCTGGACGGGGTGATCGGTGGCACGGAGGAGACGACCACCGGCGTGATCCGGATGCGGGCCATGGCGGCGGCCGGCAAGCTGCGCTACCCCGTGCTGGGGGTGAACGAAGCGCTGACCAAGCACCTCTTCGACAACCGTTATGGCACCGGCCAGAGCGCCATCGACGGCATCCTGCGCGCTACCAACGTGCTGTTGGCGGGCAAGAACGTGGTGGTCGGCGGATACGGCTGGGTAGGGCGCGGAATCGCATCGCGGGCGCATGGCATGGGAGCCAACGTGAGCGTGGTCGAGGTCGAACCCATTCGCGCGCTGGAAGCGGCGATGGACGGCTTCAGGGTGCTGACCGCCGGGCAGGCGGCCGAAATGGGTGACATCTTCATCACGGCCACCGGCAACCTGAACGTGTGGGGCGCAAGCCACTTCCCGAAGATGCGCGATGGGGTGCTGCTCGCGAACGCCGGGCATTTCAACGACGAGTTCGAGCTCGGCGCGCTCGAGGAACAGGCCGCCTCGTCGCGCGAGGTGCGGCCATTCACCCGTGAGTACCTGATGGCCGACGGCCGCCGCATCTATGTTCTGGCCGATGGGCGGCTGGTCAACCTTGGCGCGGCCGAGGGTCATCCAAGCCTGGTGATGGACATGAGCTTCGCGAACCAGGCGCTCGGTCTGGAATGGCTCCGATCGCATGCCGGCGAGCTTGAGCCGCGCGTCTATGACATTCCTGACGACATCGACCGCGAAGTCGCCCGCCTCAAGCTGCTGAGCATGGGCATCCACATCGATGCCCTCACGCCGGAGCAGGAGGCGTATGCCAACTCGTGGGAGTCCGGCACCTGATGGCCGACCCGCGACGCGTCCCGTTCACCTCCGAATCGGTCACCGAGGGCCATCCCGACAAGCTCTGCGACGCCGTGGCGGACGCGGTGCTGGACGACGTCCTGTCGCGCGACGCATCGGCTCGCGCGGCCATAGAGGTCGCCGCCACCACCGGCCTGGTGCTGGTCATCGGCGAGCTCAGCACGGAGGCCTACTGCGACGTGCAGAGTGTGGTGCGCCGAACGGTGCGCGAAGTTGGCTACACCGACAGCAGCCTGGGCTTCGACTGGGAGACCTGCGGCACGCTGGTGGCCATCAAGGAGCAGTCGCCGGATATCGCCCTCGGCGTCGACCACGCGCTGGAGTCGAAGGAGGGCCGCGAGCCCGACGAGATCGGTGCCGGCGACCAGGGCATGATGTTCGGCTACGCCTCCGACGAGACACCGGAGCTCATGCCCATGCCGATCCAGCTCGCCCACCAGGTTGCGCGGCGCCTGGCAGACGTGCGCAAGGACGGCACGCTGCCGTTCCTGCGACCCGACGGCAAGACGCAGGTCACGGTCGAATACGGAGCCGATGGACGTCCGGAACGCGTCGCCACGGTGGTGGTCAGCACGCAGCATGACCCGGACGTGAGCTCGGACGCTCTCACCGAGGCGGTGCGCGACGTCGTCATCCGTGGCGCCATCCCTGGAGAGCTGCTCGATGCGCGGACGCGCTTCCTGGTGAACCCCACCGGTCGCTTCGTGGTGGGCGGGCCGATGGGGGACAGCGGGCTGTCCGGCCGCAAGATCATCGTGGATACGTATGGCGGCATGGCGCGACACGGCGGCGGCAGCTTCAGTGGCAAGGATCCGACCAAGGTGGATCGCTCCGGGGCCTACATGACGCGCTACGTCGCCAAGAACGTGGTCGCCGCCGGCCTCGCCGCGCGGTGCGAGGTGCAGCTGGCCTACGCCATCGGCGTGGCGCGTCCCCTGGCGGTGAACGTCGAGACCTTCGGTACCGGCCGCATCCCGGACGAGCGCATCGCGCGGCTGGTCGAGGAGCATTTCGACCTGCGTCCCGGGCCGATCATCGAGACGCTGGGCCTGCGTGCGCCGATCTACCGCCAGACGGCCGCGTATGGCCACTTCGGGCGCAGCGACCTCGACCTGCCGTGGGAGCGGACCGATCGCGCCCCGGCGCTGCGCGATGCCTCGGGCGTCCGCGGCGAGGCCAGCCTCCCCGCCTGACGATCGATGCAGCCGCCGGGCCATCGTGCCCCGCCGCCGGCGCGGTGGGGAGAGCCGCCGCCGAGTTTCCTGACGCGGCTGCTGGGTCGCCTGCGCGCCCTCGTCGGCTCGACGCCGCGTGACTCACGCACCGCCCTTCGGCCGCTCCCTGTTGCGCTGCGGCGCTCCGAGCTTGCCGTGCCCTATCTGGCCGCCGATGCGAAGGGCGACAACCCGCAGGCCGCCGCCGCCGCCCTGACCGCGATGCGACAGGCCGTGCAGGACGGGAACTGGTGGCCGGCCGACGTCTGGGGTCACCGCGCGTTATGGCACTACGAGCGCGCCGGCATGGAGCTGGAGGCTACCCGGGCGGCGCGGCTCATCGGCGACCTGCGCTGGGCGGCCGGAGACCCCGCCAGCTCCCGTCGCTACTACGCGGAGGCCATCAGCGAAGCGCGGGACCTCGGAGCGGAGCAGGAAGAGGGCCTTGCCGCCCTGGGCATGGGACGCGCGGCGCTCGACCTGTCAGACGTGACCACCGCTCGACGCCTGGGCGCCATAGCGCTCGACCTTCTGGAGCGAGCCGATGCGCCGGCCGACGAATTGGCGGCGGCGCGCGAGCTGCGCGGCCAGGAGAAGCCGGTCGGCTAGCGGCGCTCGTGGCCCAGGCTCGCAGGAGGCCCGCGTCGAGCGTATTCCGATGGTGTACGGTCATTTGGATGTTCGCCATCGTCATGGCCGGGGGCGTCGGCACGCGGCTATGGCCGCTGTCACGCCGCCGCTCTCCGAAGCAGCTCCTGGCGCTCACCGGCGACACCAGCCTCCTGCAGCAGACGGTGGCGCGGGTGGGCGCGCTGCTGAAGCCGCAGGACATCTACGTCATCACCTCCCAGGCGCACGTGCGCGCCACGCAGGAGCAGCTGCCGCAGCTTCCCGCCGACAACGTGCTGGGCGAGCCGCTGGCCAGGTCCACCGCCGTGGCCGCCGGCCTGGCGACGGTGCTGGCGCGGCGAGAGTCGGACGAGCTGGCGCTGGTGCTGCCAGCGGACCACTTCCTGGCGGACGAGGACGCGTTCGCCGAGGCGCTGCGCGAGGGGATGCGTGCCGCGGAGCGCGGCTACCTGGTCACGCTGGGCGTGGTGCCAAAGCATGCCGCCACCGGGTACGGCTACATCAAGGTCGGGGAGCGGCTGCACGAGTCCACTCCCACTGCCCTGGTGGAGCGCTTCGTGGAGAAGCCGGACGCGGCGCAGGCGGAAGGCTTTCTGGAGGAAGGCGGCTACCTGTGGAATGCGGGCATCTTCATCTGGCGCGTCTACGCTTTCCGCCAGGCGCTCGAACGGTTCCAGCCCGAGCTTGCCGCCGCCCTGGAGCGCATCAGCCAGCTGCATCGCACGCCCGGGTGGATGAGCGAGGTGCGCGACATCCTGGAGCCGATCCCGACGGTGCAGATCGACGCCGGCATCGCCGAGCAGGCCGCCGCAGAGGGACGCGTGGCGGTGGTGCCACTCGACGCCGGCTGGAGCGACATCGGCTCCTGGTCGGCCCTGCTGGAGGCCCTCTCGTCGAAGACCGGCGGCAGCCTGGTGGCATCGGGCCATCACCTTGACCGTGGCTCGCAGCGCGTCCTGGTGCACGGGGGGGATCGGCTGGTGGTCACCGTGGGCCTGGAGGACGTGATCATCGTCGACACCCCCGATGCGCTCCTGGTCTGTGCCCGCGACCGTGCCGAGGAGATCAAGCCTGTGCTCGACGAGATCGCCCGGAAGGTCGGAGACCAGTACCTCTAGGCCGATGCCTCGATCGGCTCGCACGGAAGACCCCACGCCGCACGCCTGGCTGGCGCGCGTCTTCGGCCGGTGCATGGCCGCCTACGTGTGGCTGGTCGCGCGCACCTGCCGCGTCTCCGGACCGCCCATCACCCAGGAGCAGACGATCTTCGCCATCTGGCATGAGTCCAATCTCGTGTCAGCCATCGTGGCGTGGAAGCTGCGGCGGGACAAGCACCCGGTGGTGTTCAGCACGCGCGGATTCCGAGGGATCGTGATGAACACCATGTTGCGTTCATTGAGAGCGGACGTCGTGACGCTGCCGGAGGAGGGGAGTTCCACCCGCGGCGAGGCTACGTCGCTGTCGCGCGAGATGGCACGTCTTGGCCGTGAGGGTCGCTCGCTGGTGGTGAGCTGCGACGGGCCGTTCGGGCCGTTCCGGGTGGTCAAGCCGGGCGTCCTGATCGTGGCGCGCGAGTCAGGGCTGCCGATCCAGCCGTGGGCAATCGCGTCTCGCCCGCCGTTCCGCCTGGAGCGGCGCTGGGACCGGATGATCCTTGCCCTCCCCTTCGGCCGGCTGCGGGTCTACGAGGGCCAGGCGATTCGGGTGGGGGAGCGGGAGCGCGTCAAGCCGCGGCTGGCAGAGCTGCAGGCAGAGCTCGAGCGCATTCAGTCCTTGGCCGATGCACGCATGGGTGGCTGAGCGCGCCTCGCGCGTTGCTGCCGCTACCATCTACGGCACGTGACCAAGATCAAGTTCGGCACTGACGGCTGGCGCGCGGCCATCGCCGAGGACTACACCTTCCACAACGTCCGGCGCTGCGCGCGCGGCGTGGCGGAGTACCTGCAGCAGGCCGGTACGGCGGATAAGGGAGTGGTCGTGTGCTACGACCGCCGCTTCGCGTCGGAGTACTTCGCGCGGGCCTGCATCGAGGTGCTGGCGGCGCACGACATCCACTCGTTCACCACGCCGGAGGCGGTGCCAACCCAGGTCGGCAGCTTCTTCACCCGAGAGCTTGGCGCAGGGGCGGGCATCGTCATCACCGCCAGCCATAACCCGTGGACCGACAACGGCTTCAAGGTCAAGGCCGATACCGGCGGCGCCGCCGCGCCGGAGATGCTGGCGGCCATCGAGGCGACCATGGACGCGCACGGCGAGGACGAGCTGCCGCCGCGCCGGCACTACGAGGACGCCCTGGAGGCCGGGCTGGTCGAGAACTTCGACCCCTACCCGAAGTTCCGTGACCAGCTGGCCAGCATCGTCGACCTCGAGCGCATCAAGGCTGCCGAGCGGCGCGTGCTGGTGGAGCCGCTGTACGGATCGGGCTCAGGCTGGTTCAGTCGACTGCTTGGTGACGGCCGACTGACGGTTCGCGAGCTGCACACCGAACGAAATCCCTTCTTCGGCGGCGTCAACCCGGAGCCAATCCGCCCCAACGTCGACGCCTGGCTGGAGGAGATCCCCCGCTGGGGCGCTGACATCGGGATCGCCTTCGATGGAGATGCCGATCGCGTGGGCATGGCCACGGAGCAGGGCGTCTTCGTCAACCAGCTGCAGGTCTACGGCCTGCTGTACTGGTACCTGCTCGACGTGCGCGGCAAGATCGGCCCGGCGGTCTACACCGTCACCACAACCTCCATGGCCCCGAAGCTGGCCGAGCTGTACGGCACCCAGGCATACGAGACGGGCGTCGGCTTCAAGTTCGTTGGCCCCAAGATGACGGAGACGAACGCGGTCATCGGCGGCGAGGAGTCCGGCGGATTCGGCTTCGGCATGCACATCCCCGAGCGCGACGGCCTGGCGTCAGGTTTGTTCCTGATGGACCTATGGCTTTCGAAGGGCAAGGCCGCCAGCGAGGTGCTGGCCGAGCTGCAGGCCCTGGCGGGCCCGAGCTACTACAACCGGATCGACATTCGGTTCGCACGCGAGGGCTATGACCAGCTCAAGGCCGATACGCTGGCGCGACTGGAGCACGAGGCGCCCGAGGCCCTCGCGGGCCGGCCGGTTTCCCGACGGCAGGCGCTGGAGACGAACGATGGCTACAAGTTCTACCGCGACGACGGGTCGTGGCTGCTGATCCGCTTCTCCGGCACGGAGGCGCTGCTGCGCATCTACGTCGAGGCACGCTCGCCGGAGGACGTGGAGGCGCTGCTGGAAGCCGGACGCGGGATCGCCACCGCGGGCGTGGCCGCATGAGGCGCCGCTGATGGATGCCCGCGACTTCTTCGGGTACAAGAACCCTGACGAGGAGCCGGGCAGGCCGGACGACGGGCCCGATGACGATCGCGACTCGCCGCCGCAGTTCGCGGAGGCCATCACTCTCGACGACCCGGCGGTGATCAAGCGGATCGACGTGTCCGACATGCTGGGGCGCGTCCGCGAGCTGCCGCGCCAGCTGGCACAGGCGCGCCGCGTGGCAGGCTCGGTGGACCTCGACCAGCGGTACCGAGACGTGGACCAGGTGCTGGTGCTGGCCATGGGCGGGTCCGCCATCGGCGCCGACCTGGTGGCCGGGCTGGCCGGTGATCGCCTGCGGGTGCCCCTCATCGTGCACCGAGACTACGGGCTGCCGGCCTGGGCCGGTGAGCGGACGCTGGTCGTGGCCGCCAGCCACTCGGGCGATACGGTCGAGACGCTGTCCGGCGCAGCCGAGGCGCGTCGCCGGAGCCTGCCGCTGGTCGTGGTGTCGACGGGCGGGGCACTGGGGCGCCAGGCGGAGAGCCAGGGGACGCCGTACCTACACTACGAGCAGGCGGGGCAGCCGCGCGCCGCCATCGGCTTCGGGCTGGGCCTCCTCCATGAGCTGCTGGTTCGGGCGGATCTGCTGTCAGATCCCGACCCGATCGGGCCGGCGGTCGCGGCGCTCGAAGAGATGCTGGAGCGCAACGCGCCATCGGTGGAGACCGACGCGAACCCGGCCAAGCAGCTGGCCTGGGCGATGTTCGGCCGCATCCCCATCATCTTCGGCGCCGGTGCGCTCGCCGCGGTCGCGCATCGCTGGAAGACGCAGATGAACGAGAACGCCAAGGCCTGGGGCGTGTTCGAGCCGATGCCGGAGGCGAACCACAACGCCATCGAGGGCACGCTCAACCCCCGGGAGCTCTCCGACGCCCTGTACGTGGTGGAGATCCGCGATCCCGACGAGCCGGAGCACATCGCGGCGCGCTACCGGGTGGTGGAGGAGCTGCTCGGCGAGCGGGCCACGAACCGCAGCGTGTACCAGGCGCAGGGACCCTCGCTGCTGGCCAGAACCCTCGACGCGGTGGCCATGGGCGACCTCGTCAGTGTCTACCTCGCGATCCTCTACCAGACCGACCCGACCCCAGTTACACTGCTCGCAATGTTGAAGGAGCGGCTCGCCAGGTCGACGGACTGACGGGCGCCGTAGAACGGCGCCGGGTGCCGGCGCCGGGAGGAGACGCGACGTGCACTCGAGCATGATCGGCAAGGTCGAGAAGGCAATGCGCTACGCGCACGAGCCCGATCGGGTGAAGTTCCAGGCCCTCACCGCCAGCTTCGCAGGCGACAACGGCATGCATACCATCACCCTCGACGCCGATACCTGGCACTGCAGCTGCCATCTCTTCGAGTCCGCAGGCGGCTGCTCGCACACGCTGGCCATCCAGAAGATGCTCGACCCGATGCTGACCGACGCGGCCAAGGACACCCCCCTGTACGGGCACGTTGAGGTCGGCGCTCCGGTCTAGGTCCAGTCGCAAACCCGAATTCGGGGCCCGCCTGGCGAGTGGCCGGCGGGCCTTCTGCTAGCATCGGCCCCACCAACTGAAGACCGCGACGGGTGCCGCCGCCGAAAGGCCGGCGGGTGAATGGCGAAGCCGGTGCAATGCCGGCGCTGTCCCGCAACTGTAACCGGGCCGATCCGCGACGCGGGTGCCCGGGAGCCAGGTCGCCCAGCCAGGTCGCGATGTCCGAACCCTCGTGTGAAAGGGAAGGCATCACCGTGAGCACCCCGACCCGTCTTCGCGCCCTCTTCCTCTCCTCGGCCCTTGCCCTGCTAGCGGCTGCCTGTGCCTCCCCGCCGGGCAGCTCGACAGCAAGCGCAGAGCCGCTATCGCAGAGCAGCGTGGCCTCGCCCAGCGCGGCGCCCCAGACCACCTACCCCGTGACCCTGACCGACGATGCAGGGCGCTCGGTGACCATCGAGCAGGAGCCCCGGCAGGTCATCAGCCTGGCTCCGTCCAACACGGAGATCGCCTGCGCCCTGGGTGCCTGCGATCGGCTGGCCGGCGTGCCCGACTACAAGGTCGGCTATCCAGATGACGTCAAGGCAGCCATCAAGGACCTGCCCGTGGTGGTCAGCTTCGGCCCGGTCGACCGCGAGGCGATCGTGGCGGCCGATCCCGACCTGATCCTGGCCGCCGGCAACGAGCTGACGCCATCGGCCGACATCAAGGCGCTGACCGACCTTGGCTACCCCGTGCTGGTGCTCTATCCGCAGAGCCTGGACGAGGTGAGCGCCGACATCCGGCTGGTCGGCACCGCGCTGAATGCGCAGCAGGAGGCGGCGGACGTCACCGCCGACATGGCCGATCGCGTGGTGGCGGTCCAGGACGCGGTGGCCGGCATGGACAGGCCGCGCACGTTCTACGAGGTCAGCATCTTCGAGGGCACCATCTACACCGCCGGCAAGGACTCGTTCCTGGCGTCGCTGATCGAGACGGCCGGCGGCGACCCGATCACCGGCGACGCCAAGACCACGGCTATCGCATTGGAGGACCTGGTCACGGCCGATCCGCAGGTTATCCTGCTGGGGGACGCGGCATACGACGAGACCATCACCGCCAGGGCAGTTGCCCGGCGCCAGGGCTGGGACGGCATGACCGCGGTGAAGGACGGGCGTGTCCTGCCGCTGCCGGAGGACATCCTCATTACCCGCCCCGGCCCGCGCATCGTGGACGGCCTGGAGGCGCTGGCGCGCGCCATCCATCCGGAGGCCTTCCAGTGACCGTTCCCGCGAGGCGGAAAAGCTGATGCGCGCTGCGGTCGCGGCCGGGGAGCAGCGCCAGCTGTCCATCGGCCTGTCCATCACCCGCACCCTGCTGGTGCTTGGCGGTGGCGGGTTGGCGCTGCTGGCCTTGATGGTGGTGGCGGTGGCCGTGGGCAGCACCTCGGTCAGCCTGGGCGACACCGCCGCCATCCTTGGGCATCGGCTGCTGGGCCTGCCAGTCGCGCAGACGTGGCCGGCCACGGCGGAGACCATCATCCTGGACATCCGGCTGCCACGCGTACTGACCGCCATGCTGGTTGGTGGCGGCCTGGCCATGGCCGGCACCGTGTTCCAGGCGCTGCTGCGCAATCCGCTGGCCGATCCATACGTGATCGGCACGGCGGCGGGCGCCAGCTTCGGGGCCGCGCTGGGCATCGCGGCGCCGCTGCTGCTGCCGGCGCTGGCCATCGGCGCCGGGACGTCGCTGCTGGGCCTTGGAGTGGTGCAGGTGCTCGCCTTCGCCGGCGGCCTGGGCACGGTGCTGCTGGTCTATGCGGTGGCGCGCTCCGCCGGGCGGGTGCAGGTCATCACCCTGCTGCTGACCGGCTACGCGGTGTCGGCCGTGCTCGCGGCCATGGTGGCGCTCCTCATGTTCCTCTCCGGCCGGGCCCTGGGCGCGATCTTCGGCTGGCTGATGGGCTCCCTGGCGAACTCGACCTGGCCTTCACTCGCGTTCTCGGCACCCCTGCTGCTCCTGGGCTTCGTCCTCCTGCTGGCCCGATGGAGGCGCATGAACCTGCTCCTCCTCGGCGATGCCCAGGCCGCCAGCCTGGGCGTGGACGTGGAGCGGGAGAAGCTGGTGCTGACGCTCCTGGCCACGCTGGCGACGTCGGCCGCGGTGGCCGTGTCGGGGACTATCGGCTTCGTTGGGCTGGTCGTGCCGCACCTGCTGCGGCTGGTGATCGGGCCGGACCATCGGCTCCTGCTGCCGGCCTCGCTGCTGGCAGGGGCGGGGCTGCTGGTGCTGGCCGATACCGGCGCGCGCCTGGTGCCGGGCGGCGGGATTCCGGTGGGCGTGGTCACCGCGCTGATCGGCGCGCCCTTCTTCCTGTGGCTGCTGCGGCGCAGCCGCATCTCCCGCGTGGAGCTGGGCGCATGACCACCGCCATCGCTGCCCCCATCGCCACGCTGGCCGGCGTCAGCTTCTCCTATCCGCGCCATGGCCGGGAGCCGCTGGAGGTGGTGCAGGACGTCGACCTGCAGCTGCAACCCGGTGAGCTGGTGGCGCTGCTCGGCGCGAACGGCAGCGGCAAGACCACGTTGCTGCGCCTGCTGAGCGGCGCGCTGCGCGCGGATTCCGGCGTGGTGGAGGTCGCGGGGCGACCCCTTGGGGAGTGGCGGCGCATGGCGCTCGCCCAGCGCGTCGCCGTCCTGCCCCAGCACCTTGAGCTGCCGGAGGGCTTTCGGGTGGCGGAGCTGGTGGCCATGGGCCGCGCGCCGCACGCCCGCCGCCTGTTCGGCTCCACCGCCGATGACGAGCGGGCCGTGGAGCGGGCGCTGCTGGACGCCGACGCGCGCGACCTGGCCGAGCGCTATCCGCAAGAGCTCTCCGGTGGCGAGCGCCAGCGCGTGCTGGTGGCCATGGCGCTGGCCCAGGAGCCGGAGCTGCTGCTGCTCGACGAGCCGACCCTGCACCTGGACCTTGCCCACCAGGTCGCGCTGCTGCGCCAGCTGCGCCGGCTGCATGCGCAGCGGAGGCTCACCGTCCTGGCCGTGCTGCATGACCTGAACCTGGCCGCCGCCTTCGCGCCGCGGGTGGTCCTGCTCCACCAGGGACGTGTGGCCGCCGACGGCGCCTCCGAAGATGTGCTGACGCCGGAGACGATCGCAGGGGTGTTCGGCGTGCGGATGGAACCGGTGGTCACCAGCGGGGCGCATCGCTACCTGGCGCTGGATTTGGACTGACCGGAGGCGTCAGGCGGTCTCCGGCCCGTCGTCAACGACCATGCCCACCTCCTCCGTCCCGTCGGGGCGGAGCGACTTGTGGACGTGGATGTGCGGGTGCGTCTCATCGGAGATCTGCTCCCGCTCAACGCGGACCATGGTGGCCTCCGGCACGTCCTCCAGGCGCTCGTCCTTGGGCAGTGCCGCGTTCGGCAGCTCGGACCAGACCACCAGGTTCAAGAAGACGTTGAGCACCGCGATCACCGGGATGCCGAACAGCGCGCCCCATACGCCTGCGACCTGCGCCCCGACGAGCAGGCCCACCAGCACCAGGATGGGGTGCATGCCCAGCGCGCCCTGCATGAGCCGCGGCTGCAGCCAATTCACGATGACGGTCTGCAGCGCCACCAGGATGATGACCACCGGGAGGAAGCCCGCCGGGGTGTAGATCCATGCGGCCACGATGGGCGGCACCAGGGCCAGCGGCGGACCGAAGAACGGGATCAGCATGGCCAGCGTCGAGAGCGTGCCGACCAGGAAGAGGTAGGGGATCCCGAAGATCACGCCGACGACCGTCACCAGCACGGCCTGGATGGCAGCCAGGATGATCTGGGCGCGCAGGAAGCCGCCGAACGCGCGGGCCACGCTGCGCTCCAGGATGTTCAGCTCATCGGAGTACTGCTTCGGTACCGCGCGGTTGACCTTGGCCCAGATGCGCTCGCTGTCCATGAGCATGTACAGCGACAGGATCAGGATCAGCACCAGTGATCCAAGCGTGGCCAGGGTGGCGCCAGCAATCACCTCCGCCTGGTCGAAGATCGCGCCCGCCAGGTCACCCACCTGCGTCTGGGCGGTGCGGAACAGCTCCACCAGGTTTGGGCCGCCGAAGCGCTCCAGGCCCAGCGCGTTCTGGTAGCCGCCCAGCGTGTCCTCGATGCGCACGGCCGTCTGCGGGAACTCCTGGCCAATTCTGGTCACCTCGACGGTGATGGCGCCCCCCACCCAGAAAATGGCGAAGCCGAGGCCGATGAGGGCCAGCGTGTAGGCGATGACGACGGCGATGGCCCGATGCAGGTGCAGCCCATCCTCCAGCGCCCGAACCACCGGCGACATGACGAACGCCAGCAGCCAGGCCAGGAAGAGGATCAGGATCAGCTGGCTGAAGCCGGCCAGGAACGAGAGGGCAAGCTGCAGCAGCAGGACCGCGAAGTAGGCAGCTCCCAGGATCAGAAAGATGAGCAGCCAGCGGCGCTCGCGCGGGCGGAGGCCAAGCGCCGGGCCGCCGCCGGTGACCATCAGACAGGCCTTCTTGCCGGGCCGATGCCCACCGCAGCTCTGACTTCTTCCAGCGTGGCAGCCAGGAGGGGACGAACTTTGGCGGCGCCCGCGGCGAGCACGTCCTCGACCACGGCGGGATCGGCGGCGAGCTGCATGCGCTTCTCACGCATCGGCCGGAAGAACTCGATGATGCGTTCGGCCAGCAGCTGCTTGGTTTCCACGCAGCCGGTCCGCGCGGTGCGCTCGCCCTCCTGGATCTGCAGGTAGTCCGCGCTGAAGAAGCGATGGAGGTTGCCGCACACGTTGCAGACCTCCGGACGGCCGGGATCGGTGCGCTTGATGCGCTGCGGGTCGGTGACCATGCTCATCACGAGCTTCCGGATCTCATCGGGCTCGGCGAAGATCGGGATCGTGTTGCCCGCGGACTTGCTCATCTTGCGCCTGCCATCGGTGCCCAGCACCACCGGCGCATCGGTGAAGACGGCCTGCGGCTCGGGGAAGATTGGCCCGTAGCGTCGATTGAAGGCCCGCGCGATCTCGCGGCTGAGCTCGAGGTGGGCGGCCTGGTCCTTGCCCACGGGGACGCGGCTGGCCTTGTAGATCACGATGTCGGCGGCCTGCAGCACCGGGTAGTTGAGCAGCCCCATGCTGTTCTCGATCCCCTCGTCGCGCTTCTCCTTGTAGGTTGGCGTACGCTCGACCCAGCTCACCGGCACGACCGTGTCGAAGATCCAGGCCAGCTCAGTGTGCTCGGGGAAGTCCGACTGCCGGATGATCGCGCAGCGCTCGGGATCCAGGCCCACGGCCAGCAGGTCCAGCACCATCTCGTGCGTGAGCGACCGCAGCAGCGACCCGTCGTGGACCGTGGTCAGCGCGTGCATGTCCACGATCGCGTAGATCGTGTCGTACTCGTCCTGCAGCTTGACGTAGTTCGCCTGGGCACCGAGGTAATTGCCCAGGTGCGAGGCGCCTGAGGGCTGGATCCCGGAGAAGACCCGTTCGCGGGTCGCCGGTGGAGTGGCGTCCACGGCTGGCGCTGCCTGGCTCATTGGATTTCGAGTGTAGCGCACGCCCTTTCCCAGCCCGATGGAGCCCCCACATCCGGTCGCGTGGACTCGCCCGGCGATAATTGCGCCTGATGAAGGATCAGGACTGGGCCTCTGCGGCCGATCCGCGACGCCGTGTCGGGCGGGCCGTGGAGTTCCACACGCGCATCGGCTCGACCAACGACCGTGCCCGTGCCGCCCTGGCCGACGGCGATGGAGAGGGGCTTGCCGTCGTCGCCGACCTGCAAATCGCCGGCCGTGGACGCCGCGGCCGGACCTGGGAGTCGCCGGCGGGCGCCAACCTCATGGTCAGCGTTGCTGCGCGCCCGCGGCTGGCAGCGGACGCGGTCGGGCTGCTGGGCATCGCCTCCGCCCTGGCCGTGCGCGACGCCTGCGCGTCCCTGGGCCCAGGCCTCAACCTGCGCGTCAAGTGGCCGAACGATGTCGTCGCCGGCGATGGCCGGAAAGTGGCGGGCCTCCTGGTCGAGACCACCACGCTCGGAGAGCTGCTGGCCGATGCCGTCATCGGGGCCGGTATCAACGTCAACTGGGCCGCGGATGCCATGCCCGCCGAGCTGCGCGCGCGTGCGGTTTCCCTGTGCGAGCTGGCCGGGGTGGAGCTAGACCGGGTGGCGCTGCTGCGGACGCTGCTCGATAGGCTGGACGCGGAGCTCGCCGCTCTGGAGCGCGGCGTCTCACCTCTCGAGCGCCTGGCGGCCGTCTCCGCCCTGGATGGCCGGCTGGTGATGATCGACACCGGCGGCGAGCGGGTGCAGGGCACGGCCATCGGCCTCTCGGCCGACGGGCAGCTGCTGCTCGACACCGACGCGGGCCGCCGCGTACTGGCAGTCGGCGAGGTGATATCCGTGCGCGACGTGGCGCCCGCGGCGGTGGCATCGTGAGGGCGGCGCCGGCGCCGTGGCCGGAGGCCGGCGGTGATCCGGACCTCGTCGACGTGGCCGCGGCACGGGCGGATCGGGCTGCCTTCGCCACGCTGTATCGGCGCTACCTGGAGCGCGTATACGGTTACTGCTTTTACCAGCTGGGCGACCACCACGACGCGGAGGACGCCACGGAGCGCACGTTCATGGCCGCCCTGCGCGGCCTCGACGGATTCGAGGATCTCGGTTCCACGTTCCGGGCGTGGCTGTTCCGGATCGCGCGCAACACGGTGGCCAACGCGCATCGCACCCGGCGCCGGCGCCGCACCGAGCCCCTGCCAGATTCATTCGAGCGCCCGGCGCCGAACGCGGATCCGGCACGCTTGGTGGCCCTGGCCGATGAGCTGCACGAGGTTCGCCGCGCCATCGGCCACATGCCGGAGGACCGCCGGCAGGTGATCCTGCTGCGCTTCGTGGATGGGCTGTCGACCGCGGAAGTTGCCACGGTCCTCGAGCGCTCGCCGGGCGCCGTCCGTGTGCTCCTGCACCGCGCCCTGCGCGATCTGGCCACTCGCCTGGGTGGCACTGGGGAGACTCTGCCCCCGGGCATGTAACGCATCGGCTTCGCCGGTGTTGGGTAGGATGTGAGCCCCTGCGGACCGATCTGCACATCGGTCGGTCCACGTCCCTGACCGGGGCTCGGGGCCCGAGAGGAGCATCCATGAGCACGGGCAGCCAGGCCGACCGCCTCGACCACGCCGTTGACGAGCTGCTGGCCGGCAGCAGGCCGACCACCGACCGCAGCATCGCGCCGCTGCTCGATGCCGCGGCGCTGGTGCGCGCCGCCATGCCGCCCATCCCTGCCGCCGACGAGTTCGAGTCACGCCTGCTCGGCCGCATCGCCGAGCCCGGCCGCCTGCCGTCCGCGGTCGAGGCGCTCGAGAAGCTGGCCCGGCGCGAGCTCCGCAACCCTGGCCGGCTGCTGGCCGCCGGCGCCGTTTCGTCGGCTGCCGTTGGCGTCACGGTCACGGCCATGGTCGTCTGGCGCTCGCGCCGCCACTCCGCGGCCGGGCTGCTAGTGGCGGGGCGCAAGTAGCCATGCGCATCAAGTTCCCGCTCCGTCGCCGCGAGGCGCCCACCGACGCCTGGACCAAGTGCCCGGCCTGCGAGTCGCAGATCTTCAACAAGCAGCTGGAGCGCAACCTGCGCGTCTGCCCGACCTGCGGGCATCACTTCCGGATGAGCATCGGCGAGCGGATCGACCTGCTGCTGGACCCCGGCTCCTTCGTCGAGCGCGACGCCGGGCTGCGCTCCGGGGACCCGCTGCGGTTCCACGACCAGAAGCCATATCCGGATCGCCTGGAGGCGGCCACCATCAAGACCGGGCTGCGCGAGGCGGCGGTGTGGGGGATGGGACGCATCGAGGGACAGCGCGTCGCGATGGGGCTCTTCGACTTCCGGTTCATGGGCGGCAGCATGGGCAGCGTGGTCGGCGAGAAGGTCGCCCGCTGCTTCGAGGGCGCGCTGTCCGAGCGGATCCCGGCCATCGTCGTGGCTGCGTCCGGTGGAGCGCGCATGCAGGAGGGCACGCTCTCGCTGCTGCAGCTGGCAAAGACCACCGCACCGCTGGTGCGGATGGACATGGCCGGCGTGCCGTTCATCAGCCTGCTCACCGATCCGACGACCGGCGGCGTGCTCGCCAGCTTCGCCAGCCTGGGCGACGTGATCATGGCCGAGCCGAAGGCCCTCATCGGCTTTGCCGGCGCGCGCGTGGCGAGCGGCACGGTGGGAGAGGATCTGCCGGAGGGCTTCCAGAGTGCCGAGTTCCTGCTGGAGCACGGCTTCGTCGACATGGTCGTCGCGCGCACGGACCTGCGCTCCACCCTCGCGCGGCTGCTGCGTGTGCTCCAGCCGGCGCCCATGGACGAGAGCTCGGCCGAGGACGACCAGCGTGCCTGGGGGCCGATCGGCGTGCTCTCCGGCCTGGCCGAGCGCCTTGGCGGTGCCGTCAGCGAGACGATCGGCATCGACGTGCAGACCGATGCGGCCGGCGGCAACGGCACGACAGTGCATGAGCGAACGCGCGAGCGCGACGGTGAGGCCGAAACGCCATGAAGGACGTGATGCCGGCCGACCTCGAGACGCTGCGCGACGCTGCTCCCAGCCAGGAGGCGATCGACGCCGCCTGGCGCCGCGTGCAGCTGGCGCGCGATCCGCAGCGGCCGCGCACCCTGGACCTGGTGGCACGCATCTTCGACGGCTTCGTCGAGCTGCACGGGGATCGCTCGTTCCGCGAGGATCCTGCCATCGTCGGCGGCCCGGCGATGCTCGACGGCCGGCCGGTGATGGTGATCGGCCACCAGAAGGGCACCGATACCGACTCGAACATCTTCCGCAACTTCGGATCGCCGCACCCGGAGGGCTTCCGCAAGGCCCAGCGGCTCATGCGGCTGGCCGACAAGCTGGCCATGCCGGTCATCACGTTCCTGGACACCGCCGGCGCCTTCCCAGGCCCCGCTGCCGAGGAGCGCGGCCAGGCGGAGGCGATCGCGACCAGCATCAAGCTCATGACCGGCCTGCAGGTCCCAATCGTGGCCGTCATCGTTGGCGAGGGCGGTTCGGGCGGCGCGCTGGCCATCGGCGTGGGTGACGTGGTCCTGGCGCTGGAGAACGCCGTGTACTCGGTCATCTCGCCGGAGGGCTGTGCCTCCATCCTGTGGCGCGACCCGGAGAAGGCGCCCGTGGCCGCCGCCGCGATGCGCATGACCGCGCCCGATCAGGTGGCGCTGGGCGTGATCGACGGGATCATCGAGGAGCCGAAGGACGGCGCCCAGGCCGACCCGGCGGCCGCGTCGCGCGCCATCAAGGTGGCGCTACTGGCCGCCCTGGAGCACATCGGCCGCCCCGCGCCGGAGATCCTGCTCACGAGCCGGTATGCTCGTCTGCGCGGCATCGGGCTCGTGATCGAGGCGCCCGGAGAGGAGGCTCGGCCGGTCGAGGCCGTCACCCTTCGCCGGCGCATCGGCCGCATCCTGCGACTGCCGGGCGTGCCGAGGCCACCACGCTGGAGCGAGATCTGGCCCAGTGGGGACGATGACAGCAACGAGGGCGAGGCATGAGCGAGCACGACGAGGCGCTGGAGCAGATCGCCCATGCCGCCAACCAGCTCATCCCGGAGCTCACCCAGCGGCTCAAGCAGCAGGGCCTCGGTGAATTGGAGGTCCGGGTCGGGTCGCTACGCGTTCGCGTTGCCGCTTCTCCCGACCTCGGGGCGGCACTGCCGGGCGGGCCGCGCCTCGTTGCCAGCAGCGTGTCGAGCACCGCTGGGACCCGTGCCGCCGGGGCGGCCACCGCGGCGGAAGATGGCGCGGCACCCCAGCTTTCCGGGGCGCATGCCGTCACTTCGCCGGCGGTCGGATTCTTCGCGTATGCCGATGGCCTGGGGCCGGGCCTCGCTGTGGAGAAGGGGGATGCACTGGGACACGTCGAGATGCTCGGCGTGCGCCACGACGTGCGAGCGCCTCGCAGCGGAACGGTGCGCAACCTGGTCACGGAGGCTGGGGAGCCGGTGGAGTACGGGCAGCTGTTGATCGAGCTGGAGGCGGCACCGTGAGCCTGGCGCTCCTCTTCTCTCCGCAGGGCTCGCAGGTGGTGGGCATGGGCCGCGACCTGGCCCAGCAGCACGCGGCCACCCGCGAGGTGTTCACGGTTGCGGATGCTGTTGCGGGCTGGTCGGTGTCCGATGCGGCCTGGAACGGTCCGGCCGAGCGCCTCAACGACACGCGACAGACACAGCCATGCCTGGTCGCGACCTCGCTGGCCTGCCTCGCGGCCCTCCGCGCCGTGGCCGCCGAGTCCGGCATCCCGCTGGCGCCGGCGTACGTGGCCGGGCACTCCGTGGGCGAGTACGCCGCGCTGGCAGCGGCGGGCGTTCTGTCCACCGCCGACGCGATTCGCCTGGTCGCCCGTCGCGGCGCGCTGATGGCCGATGCGGGCGTCGAGGGCGGCATGGCGGCGGTGATGGGGCTGGGTCGCGAGGCGGTCGCCGATGCCATTGCCGCGGCCGCGTCGCCCGCGGACCTGGTGGTGGCCAATGACAACGCTCCGGGGCAGGTGGTGATCTCCGGCACCCGCGATGCGCTGCTCGCCGCGGAGGCCACGCTCAAGGAAGCGGGCGCTCGACGCGTGATCCCGCTCTCCGTGTCCGGCCCCTTCCACTCCCCGTGGATGGCGGAGATCAGCCACCAGCTGGCGGATGCGTTCGAGGGAGCGTCATGGTCCGATGCAGATCCACCGCTGGTCAGCAACGTCACCGGCGAGCCGGTGACCGGAGCGGACCGCATCCGTAGCCTGCTGGCCGAGCAGGTTCGCTCGCCGGTCGAGTGGGTCGCATCGGTGCGGCGCATGGTTGCTGACGGCGTGGGCACGTTCATCGAGTGCGGCCCGGGCAGCGCCCTGACCGGGATGGTCAAGCGCATCGCGCCGGAGGCGCGAACCTTCAACGTAGCGGATGTCCGGAGCCTCGCCGACACGGTGTCGCACCTGTCCGCCGTGCCGGCCGAGGCATCTGCCTAGATGTTCAGCAAGATCCTGATCGCGAATCGCGGAGAGATCGCGGTGCGCATCCTGCGTGCCTGCCGCGACCTGGGAATTCCGGCGGTGGTGGCGTACAGCGAGGCTGACCACGACACGCTGGCGGTGCAGATGGCCGACGAGGCGATTTGCATCGGTCCTTCCGAGGCGCGCAAGAGCTACCTGAACCAGCCCGCGGTGGTGTCGGCCGCGCTGATCACCGGCTGTGACGCGGTCCACCCGGGATATGGCTTCCTGTCGGAGGATGCAGGGTTCGCGGAGGTCTGCGCGGCGCACGACCTGCACTTCATCGGCCCGCGCGCCGAGGTCCTGGAGCGCTTTGCCAGCAAGTACGCGGTCCGCCGCATGCTCGCCGCCAACGGCCTGCCGACCGTGCCGGGCAGCCGCGGGATCGTGGGCGATGTTCGTGACGCCCTGGACCAGGCGCAGGAAGCCGGCTACCCGGTCCTGCTGAAGCCGTCGGCCGGTGGCGGCGGCCGCGGGATGCGGCTGGTCCGCTCGCCGCGGGAGCTGGAGCAGAGCCTTCCGCTGGCACGATCGGAGGCGCAGGCCGCCTTCGGCGACGACAGCATCTACTTCGAGAAATGGGTGGAGGAGTCCCGGCACGTGGAGGTCCAGGTGCTGATCGACCAGCACGGCAACGGCATCCACCTAGGCGAGCGTGACTGTTCCGTGCAGCGACGGCACCAGAAGATCATCGAGGAGGCGCCCTCGCCAGCGATGGATGACGCCTCGCGCGATCGGCTGCGTGACCTGGCCATCCGCTCGGTGGTGGCGGCCGGCTACGAGAGTGCCGGCACGCTGGAGTTCCTGCTGGACAAGCAGGGAAACTTCTACTTCATCGAGATCAACTGCCGGATCCAGGTGGAGCACCCGGTGACCGAGCTGCTGACCGGTATCGACCTGATTGTCGAGCAGATCCGGGCGGCAGCGGGGGAGCGACTTACGATCACACAGGACCAGGTCCAGCTGCGCGGCCACGCGATCGAGTTCCGCATCAACGCCGAGGATCCCAATGACAATTTCTCGCCGCAGACCGGCGTGATCGAGCGGCTGCAGCTGCCTGGTGGACCGGGCGTGCGGGTGGATACCCACATCTACCCCGGCTACGAGGTGCCGCCCTTCTACGACTCGCTGCTGGCCAAGCTGATCGTGTGGGGCGAGACCCGCGACCAGGCCGTGGCGCGCTCACGACGGGCGCTGTCCGAGTTCACCCTTGACGGTGTGCGGACCAACCTGCCGTTCCATCGTGGGATCATCGACAACGCCGCGTTCCTGGATGCGGAGGTCAGCACCAACCTGCTCGATCGGGTCGGTCCGGCAGCCTTCGTGGCCGGCGGCAGCTCAGCCTAGGAGCCGATCTTGGAGCCGATGACGACCACGCCCGGCGACTCTGCCGCGACTGCCGACGGCGGCTTCAGCCTGCCGCTGGAGGCCGCCGACATCATGCGGATCCTGCCGCACCGATACCCGTTCCTGCTGGTCGACCGGATCGTCGAGCTGGAGCCGGGCAAACGGGCGGTTGGCATCAAGAGCGTGACGGCCAACGAGCCGCAGTTCACTGGGCATTTCCCCGGACGTCCGATCATGCCCGGCGTCCTGATGGTCGAGGCGCTGGCCCAGACCGCCGGTATCGCCGTGCTGACCCTCGAGGCGTACCGGGGCAAGCTTGGCCTGTTCGCCGGCATCGACGAGGTCCGCTTCCGCCGCCTGGTGCAGCCCGGAGACCAGCTGCGGCTGGAGGTCACCGTGGAGAAGCTCCGCGGGATGTTCGGGCGCGTGCAGGCCAAGGCCAGCGTGGACGGCGAGGTCGCCGTCGAGGGGAAGCTGTCCATCATCATCCCGCGCGACCAGTCGCTGAGCGATGGGCTCGGTGGCTGACGGCGAGCGCCGCGTGGTGGTGACCGGCCTCGGGGCGGTGACCCCGCTGGGCAATGACGTTGCTTCCACCTGGAAGGCGATGGTGGCCGGCCGCAGCGGCATCCGGCGCATCAGCCTGTTCGATCCGGCGCGGGTCGACAGCAAGGTGGCAGGCGAGATCAAGGGCTTCGACGCCGATGCGGTGATGCCCAGGAAAGAGGTCCGCCGCAACGACCGCTACGTCCACTACGCCTGGGCGGCCACGGCGGAAGCGCTGCGCGACGCCGGCCTGGACAACCCCATCACCGACGACGACCAGGCAGACCGCACGGGGGTGATCATCGGCTCCGGCATCGGCGGGATCAACACCATGATCCGCGACGTGATCGAGGCGCATGACCTGGGAGTGGAGCGCATCGGCCCATTCCTGGTCACCGCCATGATCCCGGACATGGGCGCGGGCTACGTGGCCATCTACGCCAACGCCCGCGGTCCCAACTACGCGATCGTCAGTGCCTGCTCCAGCAGCAACCACGCCATCGGCGACGCGCTGAACATCATCCGGCGCGGCGATGCGGACGTGATGATCGCCGGCGGGGCGGAAGCGGGCATCGGCGAGATCCCGGTGGGCGCCTTCAGCGCCATGCGTGCGCTCTCCACCAAGCGCAACGACGAGCCGGAGAAGGCATCGCGGCCGTTCGACGCGGACCGGGACGGCTTCGTGATGGCCGATGGCGCAGGCGTGCTCATCCTGGAGGAGCTGGAGCACGCCCGGGCACGGGGCGCGGCCATCCACGCCGAGCTGATGGGCTACGCCGCAACAGACGACGCGTCGCACATCACCTTGCCTGCTCCCGGCGGACGTGGCGCGGCAGCCAGCATGACCCGCGCATTGGCCGATGCAGGCCTGACAACCGACGACATCGATTACATCAATGCCCACGGCACCAGCACGGGACCGAATGACCGCTCGGAGACCGCCGCCATCAAGACGGTGTTCGGTGAGCGTGCCTATGCCGTGCCGGTGTCGAGCACCAAGAGCATGACGGGCCATATGCTCGGCGCGGGCGGCGGGGTTGAGGCCATCGCCTGCATCCGCGCCATCCGCGACGGCATGCTGCCGCCGACCATCAACTACGAGAACCCGGATCCGGACTGCGACCTGGATTACGTGCCGAACCAGGCGCGGGCGGCGCAGGTGCGCACGGCCATGAGCAACTCGTTCGGCTTCGGCGGCCACAACGCCACCGTCATCCTGCGTCGGCATGACGCGTCGTGAGCGGCCGAGGCGATGCAGATCCCGTCCTGAGGGCGGTCGACCTGCTGTCGCCTGCCTTCGAGGCAAGCGGCCTGGAGGAGCTGGAGGTCGAGGCCGGCGAGCTGTCAGTCCGCCTCTCGCGCACGACGGCGGCGCCCGCGGCACCCATGCCGGCAGCGCCGACCGCGACGCCCACAACCCAGTCACCGGCCTCTGCCCCGGCGTCGGCGAGTCCGTGGGGCGATCCGTCGCCCGGCATGCGCTTCGTTGGCGCACCGCTGACCGGGGTCTGGTACTCGGCCCCGTCACCCGGCGCGCGCGCCTACGTGGCGGAGGGGGACGAGATAGGCGTGGGTTCGGTGGTGGGCCTGATCGAGGCCATGAAGCTGTTCAACGAGATCAAGTCGGACGTCGGTGGGCGAGTGACGCGCATCCTCGTCGAGAGCGGCACCCTGGTGAAGCGCCAGCAGCCGCTGCTGGAAGTCGATCCACGGGCATGAGCGAAGGGAGCTGGAGACAGGCATGACGGCCAACGCGGTCATCACCGGATGGGGGATGTATGCGCCGAAGCGCGTCATGACCAACGACGAGCTGGCGACCATGGTCGACACGTCCGACGAGTGGATCCAGACGCGCACTGGCATCAAGGAGCGCCGGATCGCGGCGTCCGACGAAACGACCACCACCCTCTCCGTCAACGCGGGACGGGACGCGCTGGCGGTCGCCGGCCTCGACCCGGCTGAGCTTGACCTGGTGATCGTGGCGACCTGCTCGCCCGACTACCCGCTGCCGGCCACGGCCGTGCTGGTGGCCACGGAGCTGGGCGCCACGCACGCCGCCGGGTTCGACCTGCAGGCGGCGTGCTCCGGGTTCCTCTACGCGCTCGCGGCCGGCACCGGCTTCATCCGGGGCGGGATGTACCGCAACGTGCTCGTCGTCGGGGTAGAGGTCCTGAGCCGCTTCATCAACTGGCGCGATCGCAGCACGTGCGTGCTGTTCGGCGACGGGGCGGGCGCCGTGCTGCTGGCCGCATCCGACCAGCCCGGAGGACTCCTCGGCTGGGAGCTGTTCAGCGACGGGACTGGCTGCGACGCGATCATCGTGCCGGGCGGCGGGAGCAAGAACCCGGCTTCCGCCGAGACCGTTGCCAACGAGATGCACTACATCCAGATGCTCGGCAGCGACGTCTACAGGTACGCGACGCGCCAGCTGGCCGAGTCGGGCCTCGCGGCGCTCCGCAATGCTGGCCTGACCGCCGCGGACATCGACCAGTTCGTGTTCCACCAGGCCAACCTGCGAATCATCCGCAGCGTGGAGAAGGCCCTCGGCATCCCCGAGGAAAAGGTCTTCGTGAACATCGAGAAGTACGGCAACACGTCGGCGGCATCGGTGCCGATGGCGCTGGTGGAGGCCATAGCCGCGGGCAAGATCCACACCGGCGACAAGCTGCTGATGGTGGCCTTCGGCGCCGGCTATACCGCGGGTGCCGCGGTGGTGGAATGGACGGCCGATCCTGCCCGCGCCTTCCTGGCGCCGGGCGAGCAGACCCGCCTCGGCCGCCCGCGCGTCGGCGAGCCGGAGCTGGCGGCGGCCCACTGATGTTCGATCTCACCGGCAAGGTCGCCCTGGTCACCGGCGGCAGCCGCGGCCTTGGCCGGGCGATCGCGCTGGCCTATGCCCGACAGGGCGCCGACGTGGCGGTGAACTACCGCGACAACCAGGCGGCGGCGGACGAGGTGGTCGCCGATATCCGCGGCAGCGGACGCAACGCGGAGGCGATCCAGGGCGACACTTCGGCCGGCCGCGAGGCATGCGAGGGCATCGTCAAGGCCGCGATCGACGCCTTCGGCAAGCTGGACATCCTGGTCAACAACGCCGGCATCACCCGCGACAACCTGCTGATGCGCATGGACGCCGAGGAGTGGGACGCGGTGCTGTCCACCAACCTGGACGGCCCGTTCTGGATGACGCGGGCCATCAGCCGGCCGATGATGAAGGCCCGATACGGCCGCATCATCAACATGTCCAGCGCCGCAGGCCGGATGGGGAATCCCGGCCAGGCGAACTACTCGGCCGCCAAGGCGGGGCTCATCGGCCTCACCAAGACGACGGCCCGTGAGCTCGCCAGTCGCGGCATCACCTGCAACGCCATCGCGCCCGGCCTGATCGAGACTGATCTCACCGCCGACCTGCCGGAGGCCGCCACCCGGGCGCTCACCACGCTGACGCCGCTGGGCTACGTGGGCAGCGTGGACGACGTTGCCGCCGCCGCGGTGTACTTCGCCTCCGACGAGGCGCGCTACGTCACCGGCCAGGTTCTGGGCGTGGACGGCGGCATCGTGATGGGCGCCTGAACCGACTTCGGCAGGCTGCTTGCTGCATTCGTAGGATGAGAACGCACACAAGCAAGCGCTCGCTCACCGAAAGGAGTCGGCATGATCACCCTTCGCTCCCTGCTGCGCCCGACGCGGCGCGTCCACGCCCACTGCGACATCCCCTGCGGTATCTATGACCCGGAGCAGGCCCGCATCGAGGCCGAATCCTGCCTGCGGATCATCGAGAAGCACGACGCCAGCGACGACAAGCTCTTCAGGGCCCGATGCGTCCATGTCAAGGAAGAGCGCGCGGAGCTCGTGAAGCACCACCTCGACGTCCTGTGGCACGACTACTTCAAGCCGGAGCACCTGGAGAAGCACCCGGGCATCCACGAGACCTTCTGGAAGGCTGCCAAGCAGGCCTCCAAGGTCAAGCAGACCATGGATGTGGCCGCTGCCAAGGAGCTGCTGCTGATGATCGATTCGGTCGACGAGATGTGGAAGACCACCGGCGGGCCGGAGAAGACGAGGGTCAACGGCCGCCCGTCCTGACGTGAGACATTGGCTGGCCCTGGCGGCCGGCATCATCGGGGGAGCCGCGATCGTCTTGTTCGCCACGCGCCGCGTGCTTGACGTCGTGGAGGTGCAGGGCGGCTCCATGGCCCCGTCCCTGCTTCCCGGGGATCGGCTGCTGGTCGAGGCGCTGACTTATCGCTGGCGCGCGCCGCGGGCGGGTGAGGTGGTGCTGGCCATCGACCCGCGGGCGCCGGGGCGGGAGCTGATCAAGCGCGTCCGCGCCAGCGGGCCGGAGGTGGACCTGCGCGGCGACGCGCCCGCCGCGAGCACCGACTCACGTGCATTCGGGACGATTGCCGTCACCGAGGTCCGCTGGCGCGCAATGCTGCGCTACTGGCCGCTGTCGCGCTTCGGACTGCTGCCGGCCGGCCCCTACCGAGCCGGCTGACCAGCACCCTCAGGCGGCGGCCGTGAACGACTCG
Source organism: Candidatus Limnocylindria bacterium (assembly GCA_036265975.1). Lineage (GTDB taxonomy): Bacteria > Chloroflexota > Limnocylindria > QHBO01 > QHBO01 > DASSCW01. Next base: position 3,940 of record DATAOD010000042.1, on the reverse strand, counting down.
ATGGCCGCCAGGCACCCGTCGAGGTCGGCCGGCAGCATCTGCACGCCGCCGCCAGCCTCGGCGGCGATCAGCCATTCGGCGCCGGCCGTGGGACGAACCGCCAGCCGCGCATGCGGCGAGCGCTCGCGCAGGAAGCCGACCACCGGGCCCAGGCCCGCATCTCCGTACTCGACACGGATGGCGCCCGTGTCGACCACGACCAGGTCGGGCGGACGCAGGATGACGGCCTGGTGCAGCCGGGCGGCGTCGTTATAGAAGAAGGCGAGGCAATGACCCAGCCGCGCATCGATGGCGGCGGCCAGATCATGGTCGCGGGTGAGGCAATACACGAGCATGGGGTGGCTGCGCTCCCGGGTCGCCGAAGGGGCGGCGAACAGCGTAACAGGTAGAATCCACGGTCCATGGTCAGCACCAAGCCCGCCCGCCGCGACGCCGCTCGCGACCTCACGGCTCCGCGCCACCAGGCGCTCGGCAGCCTGCTGGGCCGTGTCTGGGCGGTCGACGAGGTCGGGGCGAAGGAGCGTGCCGCGGCGCTCGCCAAGCGCAGCATCAAGCGCGACTCCAAGCTCTGGGCGCTGGACATGATCATCCGCATGACGGATCTGACCACGCTCGAGGGCAAGGACACGCCCGGCAAGATCCGAGCGCTGTCAGGCAAGGCACGGCGGCCCGATCCGACCGATCCCTCCATCCCGTCGGTGGCGGCGCTGTGCGTGTACCCGGCCATGATCCCGGCCGCCAAGCGCGCGCTGGAGGGCTCGACCGTCAAGGTGGCCGCCGTGGCGACCTACTTCCCGTCCGGCCAGGTGCCGCTGGAGGTCAAGCTGGCCGATGTGCGCCAAGCCGTGGCGCTGGGTGCGGACGAGATCGACATGGTCATCGACCGCGGGGCGTTCCTGGCTGGCGAGTACGCCAGGGTCTACGACGAGATCGTGGCGGTCAAGGAGGCATGCGGCGAGACGCACCTGAAGGTGATCCTGGAGACGGGCGAGCTGGAGACCTACGACAACGTGCGGAGAGCATCGGTCCTGGCCATGGCGGCTGGAGCCGATTTCATCAAGACCAGCACCGGCAAGGTGCAGCCCGCGGCCACGCTGCCGGTGACGCTCGTGATGCTGGAAGCCATCCGCGACTTCTACCACCAGACCGGCCGAGCGGTGGGCATGAAGCCTGCCGGGGGCATCCGGACGGCGAAGGAGGCCATCGGTTACCTGGCCGTGCTGTACGAGACCCTTGGGCCCGATTGGATGACGCCCGACCGCTTCCGCTTCGGTGCCAGCAGCCTCGTCAACGACGTGCTGATGCAGATCCGCAAGGAGCGCTCCGGACGCTACTCGGGCGGCGACTACTTCACCCTCGACTGATTGACCAGCGTGATCAGCGTCGCGCCCGGCACGGTGCAGGTCTGGTCGGACATCGGCTGCCCGTGGGCGCACGCGGCCGTCTGGCGGCTGTGGGATGCGCGGCGGCGGCTTGGGCTGGAAGAGCGGGTCCATTTCGACCACAGGATCTTCCCGCTGGAGCTGTTCAACTCGCAGGCCACGCCGCGTAACGAGCTCGAGCCGGAGATGCCGGCGTGCGCCAGCCTGGCACCGCCGGCGGGCTGGCAGGCCTGGTCAGCGCCCGAGTGGGAGTACCCAGCCACCATGCTGCCGGCCATGGAGGCGGTGCAGGCGGCCAAGGAGCAGGGCCTGGCAGCGTCTGAGGCCCTGGACCGGGGTCTGCGTCGCGCATTCTGGGGCGAGTCTCGCTGCGTGAGCATGCGCCACGTGATCCTGGAGGTCGCGTCCGAGACGGACGGCCTCGACCTCGCAGCCCTGGCCGAGGCGATCGACTCCGGGCGCGCCAGGCACGTCATCTTCGACGACTGGGAGGTGGCCAAGACGGACGCTGTGCAGGGCTCCCCGCACCTGTTCGTGGCGGACGGCACCAATGCCCAGAACCCGGGCCTGCAGGTCGATTGGAACGAAGGAGCCGATGGCGTCTGGCTGCCCACCATCGTCAGCGACGCCGCATGGGCCTACGAGGACTACCTGCGCCGCGCCGCCGGCTGACGCCGCAGGCTGAGCCGATGCGCCGATCTCACGGCAACGGTCCCCGCCACGTTTCCTCTGCTGTGACACTGCCGCCGTTTCAGCTGCTCGTGGATCGCCATGCCGGCGAACTGCATCGCTTCCTGGCGGCGTCCATCGGGCCGGACCTGGCGGAGGACTGCCTGCAGGACACCCTGATCTCTGCGCTTCGCGCGTATCCGAGGCTGCGCCATGGCCAGAACCTGCGGGCGTGGCTCTACACCATCGCGCACAACAAGGCGACCGATGCCGTTCGCCGCATGGCGCGACGCCCGGCCAGCGTCGAGCTGGATGGGATGCCGCCGGGCCGCGAGCCGAGCCACCCGGCCCACGAGCCGGCCGACGATGGCCTGTGGCTCCGCGTGCGCGCCCTGCCGGGCAGGCAACGAGCGGCGGTCGTGCATCGGTTCGTCATGGACCTCGATTACCGCGCCATCGGCGAGCTGATGGGCACCACGGAGGAGGCGGCACGACAGAACGTGAGCGCCGGCCTCAAGCGGCTGCGAAAGGAGCTGACCGATGCCTGACATGGAGCAACGGCTCTCGGGAGCGCCGCTACCGAAGCTGGATGGCGAGCGGCTGATGTCCGAGCTGGGTCGCCGCGCACAGGAAGCCGGCCTGGCCGATGTCGCTTATGCATCCATGGATTCGCCCGTCGGCGAGCTGCTGGTGGCGGTGACGGAGCGTGGCGTGGTGCGCGTGGCCTTCTCCAGCGAAGTGACCGACGAGGTGCTGGCCGAGCTGGCGCAGCGCGTCAGCCCGCGGCTCCTGCGCCTGCCCGAGCGCACGGACACGGTGCGCCGGGAGCTGGACGAGTACTTCGAAGGAAAGCGCCACGGCTTCGACTTGCCGCTGGACTGGTCGCTGGTGCGCGGCTTCGCCCGCGGCGTGCTGCATGCCACGGCCCGCGTGCCGTTCGGCCAGACCACGACGTACCGGCAGATGGCGGAGGCGGCGGGCTCGCCCCGGGCCTCGCGGGCCGCGGGCAACGCCCTCGGCTCCAACCCGATACCGATCGTGGTGCCGTGCCATCGCGTGCTCCACTCTGGCGGGGGCCTGGGCGGCTACGCGGGCGGCCTGGAGCGCAAGCGCACGCTGCTCACGTTGGAGGGCGTGCTGGGGGGCTGAGGGTCCCGCCGGACGGGCGATGCCATAATCGAGGCGTGACAGTCACCAAGAAGGCGGAAACGCGCCCTGCTGCCGCGTCGTGGGGCCTGGCGGCAGGGGGCACGGTGCCGTGGGAGTACGCATCGGCTCCGGAGTCGACCGACCACATCACCATCCAGCGCGAGTACGGGCTGTTCATCGACAACGAGTTCCGCCCCAGCAAGCCGAAGGCGACGTTCGAGGTCATCAACCCGGCCACCGAGGAGCGCCTTGCGAAGGTCGCGAAGGCCTCCAGGGCCGATGTCAACCGGGCCGTCACGGCAGCCCGTCGCGCCTACGACACGACCTGGTCGCGGCTGCCCAGCGCCGAGCGCGGGAAGTACCTGTTCCGCATCGCCCGCGCCATCCAGGAGCGCAGCCGGGAACTGGCCGTGCTGGAGTCGCTCGACAACGGCTGGTCGGCCCTGCGGCCGGCCGAACGCGCGAAGTACCTGTTCCGGATCGCGCGGATCCTGCAGGAGCGCTCGCGCGAGCTCGCCGTCGCCGAGTCGCTCGACGGCGGCAAGCCGATCAAGGAGTCCCGCGACGTCGACCTGCCGCTCGCCGCCGCCCACTTCTTCTACTACGCGGGCTGGGCCGACAAGCTCGAGTACGCGTTCGCCAACAGGAGGCCGCGGCCGCTCGGTGTGGCGGGCCAGATCATCCCCTGGAACTTCCCTCTGCTGATGCTCTCCTGGAAGATCGCCCCCGCCCTGGCGGCG
>DATAOD010000041.1:0-13129 GCA_036265975.1 Candidatus Limnocylindria bacterium | reverse complement strand
GGCGGATCCGATCCTTGCCCGCAACGGGGTGGTGGTCGTGCCCGACATCCTCTGCAATGCCGGCGGCGTGATCGTCAGCTACTTCGAGTGGGCGCAGAACCGGGCCGCGCTGGCCTGGACCCTGTCCGAAGTGAACCAGCGCCTGCGGCGCCAGATCCTGCAGGCGGCCGATGCGGTCTGGGAGCGTGCGGCGCACGACGGCATCTCGCCGCGGCTGGCGGCGCATGCCATCGCGGTGGAGCGAGTGGCGGACGCCACCCGACTGCGCGGCATCTATCCCTGACCCACCGCCACCTGGCGGCTGCCGGCTAGCGCGGCACGTCACCCGGCGCCAGCACGGCGACCAGCATCCATCGCGACCCGGTCGCCTGCCGCGTCGCAAATGTGAGGTCGAACGGCGAGCTGCGCGTGCTGAGGAGCATTCCGGAGGGGTCGTAGCGCTCCTCGGTCAGTATTCCCCGGCCGGCCAGGCCCAGGCTCAGCCCGTCCTGGCGGCCGAACGGCACCAGTAGCGACACGTCGATCGCGTCGAAGGCGTAATGCCGCACCGTGATTCCCTCGCTCGCGGCGCGCTCCAGCTGGCCCCCCATCTGCACCAGCCGGTCGCCGTGGTCGATGGCGGTCAGCAAGGCCCCGTCGCGGTGCAGCAGCGCGAGATTCTCGAGTTCCAGGTTCTGCGCCAGCGAGATGGCCACGGGCTGCATGCCATCTCCGGCGAGGTCGTGGTCATAGTCGATCACGTCCTGGCCGACCGTGATCGGCGGCAGCGTGCCCGGATCGACCATGGGCAGGGGCCGGCTGAGCGCTTCGGTGGAGGTCGGCAGCACGGTGCCTCGGGCCGGCGTGCCGGCCACCAAGACGGCCCCGCCCAGCAGGACGAGCGCGCCCAGTGCGGCGGCTCCGCGCGCAGGGACGCCGCGGAGGGGACCCGCCGACGTGGCGTACCGGCGCAGGTCGTCGGCCTCCGAATGCGGCGCCGGGACCAGCCGATCGAGCAGCGGACGCGCGGCGCAGACCACGACCAGTCCTGCCAGCAGCCCCACCTTGGTGCCGAACTCATCGGTCTGCGGCGCCATCAGCAGCACGCTGACCATCGCCACCACGAAACCGAAGACGATGCGGCCGACCCGTCCCGCGGGCACCGTCTTGGGATCGGTGATCATGAAGAACAGGAAGATCATGACTTCCGGCGAGATGATGATCACGCGCCAGAAATCGAAGCCGCACACCGGCGCGAACGCCCAGTTGGCGGTCATGCAATGCCCGCTGGCCGCCAGTAGCCCGATCGCGGCGGCCAGGGTCAGCCAGAAGGACGCAGCCAGCGCCAGCAGCTTCAGCCGCCGGGTGATGAGCAGCCCGCCGACCAGGATGACCGCGTAGGCCGCCAGCATCCAGGCGTTGAGCGGTGCCCACCAGAAGTCGAGCGGCTCGATGCGCGCGCTGCCCAGCACCACGAACGCCACCACCAGGCCGATGTTCGAGGGGTTGAAGACGTGGGTGCCGCGGTACTTGATGACGTACTTGCTCAGCAGCGACAGCCCGGCGATCGCTGCGAACACGTACCACGCGTCGAAGGCCCACGGCTGGCTGGGTGGCGTGCCGACCACGCGCAGGATGAGGGCCACGCCGCTGCCGGTGAGCATGGCGCTGGCCGGCCACACGAGCGCGCGCGACTGGCGGAAGGTCAGCGCCACCTCCAGCACCGCGCAGGTCAGCATGGCGGCCAGGATCTGCGGCACGCTGACTCGGAACTGGAGGCCCAGCTGGCCCAGCACGTGGACGCTGATGATCACCGCCGCCACGTGCAGCCGTGGGTCGCGCAGGCTCGGCAGCACCAGCGGATAGCTGGCGCCGCGCAGCGTGAGGGTGCGGGCCGTCATCGGCAGGCCATCATGGGCGCTCGGTCACAGGCGGCCTAGCATACGCAGCCCGCGACGGGTAGCATCCCGGTCCGAGCCGCAGGTCGCAGACGGAGAGAGCCATGGCACGCGACGACGAGCGCATCGTTCGCTCCCAGCAGGACCCGATCGTGGGCGGGCTGCCCGAGGTGCCCGGCATCGGCGCCGCCATGCGCCTGACTCCGGGGCTGGGCGTCCACCTGCGCGGCCTGGCCGATGAGGTGCTGGTCAACGACTTCCCGGGCGCCACCATCCAGCGCCACCAGCGCGAGATGCTGGCCACCGCGGTGTCGGCTGCCAACGATTGCTTCTTCTGCATGGACTCGCATGGGGCGTTCGCCACCGCGCTGCTCGAGCGCGAGGGCGCCACGCACCTGGAGCCCGTCATCGACGTCATCAAGACCGGATCGTCGGACGGCGTGGACGACAAGATGCGGGCGCTGCTCCACATCGCGCGGACCGTGCAGAGCGGTCCCCTGCGGCTGACCGAGGCGGACGTGGCGGCTGCCCATGCCGCCGGTGCCAGCCAGGGCGACGTCCAGCTGGCCGTCCTCATCGCCTCGGCCTTTTCGATGTACAACCGGCTGGTGGATGGCTTCCGGGCCAGGACGGCGCCCACGCCCGATGCGTACCGGGGGCGAGCCGCCGAGATCGCCGACAACGGATACAGCGCTCCGTCTGCATTGGCATCGCCCGCCGGGCCCGCGCGCAGCTCCTGAGGCCCAGCGGCAGCTCACGCACGCATGACCTCCAGCTCGAGCTCCAGCCTCAGCCGCTCTCCCGGTTGCAGCACGGCGGGAGCGCCAGGCTCGCCGTTGCGCAGCCGTCGCAGGCCGTCCGGCGCGTGGCTCTGGACCTCGACCGCCGTGGCGTCGAGCTCGGCTGGCGTGGCGACCACGACGTGGCTGGACGCGGATGAAAGGCGGAGCACGGCGTGCACGCCGAGATGCGGCCAGGACAGGCGCACGCCTCCCCGCCCCAGCTGCGCCCAGGTCGCGTCCAGCCCGGGCGCAGGCTCCGCCATGTCCCGAAGGTCCAGCGGGCCTTCGACCGCCGAAGGAACGGCCGGCGAACCGTCGTTCGAAGGGTAAACGGCTGGAGCGTCCACCGACAGCTCGAGTGGCCGCCGCCACCACGGGTGGAGCCCGACCCCGGCCGGCATCGGCTCGCTGGAGTCGTTGCGCACCGCCAGCTCCAGGCGCAGCAGCGGCCCGCTGACCACCGGGATCAGCGTGACCTCGTACTGCCACGGCCAGCTGTCTCCGCCGCCGCTGCGGTGCAGGGCCACGCCATCGGGCTCGACGGTCCATTCGCTCGCGTAGACCTGTCCGTGGATGGCCGTGCCATCGGCGAAATTGGCCGGCAGGTCCAGCCTCTGCGCGCCAACCGTGGTTGGGCCGGCGGGGAAGCGGTTGCACCACGGCGCCATCACGTAGGCGCCCCAGAAGAACGGGACTCTCAGGTGCTCGGCGGGATCCGTGGGCGTCCGCAGCAGGTCATGGCCAAAGGCCTGGAGCCGATGCAGCCGCGCGCCGGCCTGCGGCAGCAGCACGACTTCGAGGGGTCCATCGCCAAGCCGCAGCTCGTCCAAGGTGACCGCTGCCTAGGCCTGCACGAGCATCGCCCGCCCGGCATCCAGCAGGAACGGCGGGAGGAAGGCGGGAATGTTCGAGAAGGGCAGCACGTCCTGGTGCAGCTCGATTCCCAGCGCCCCGGCCATGAAGTCGCGCCGCGCACGGATGCGGGACCAGGCCTGCGGGTAGCGCGCCGCCATCTCGGAGCGCAGGGACGCATCGGCCAGCGCGATGCCGTCCTCTATGTTGGTGGTGAAGTAGGGCGTTCCCGTCGCCGGGATGACGTCGACCTGCAGCGCCATCCCGGAACGCAGCTCGACCGGCGAGCCGCGCCAGATGGGGGAGTTCACCCACTCGTCGAGCGAGATCTGGTGGCCGGGATTCAGGAAGATGCCGAAGAACGGGTCTCCCAGCCGCTCGGCGATGATCTGGTGCAGGGCACCGCCGGTCTGCCCGATGCGCAGCGCGGCGTACCACTCGGCGATCGCCGCGAAGTACGGCGCCACCAGCCGCTCCACGTAATCGCCGGTGTCCTGCGAGAGCTCGGACGCCTCCGCGACCACGAAGCCGGCGCGGCAGTTCAGCGCGCCCCAGATGCCGAAGGCCACGGTGAAGGGATCGCCGCGCTCGATGGGCCGGTCCCCCGGACTGAGCAGTCCGAACCGCGCCCGCGGGCCCGCGGTGAGCATCAGGTGGCAGGACAGCGGCCACCCGTTCCAGCCCAGCAGCGCGACGGCTTCGCGCTCGGTCATGCCCGGCTGCAGGCCGCGCAGCAGGCGCAGCACGCCAGACGAGGTCTGGCAGGCGGACCACTCCATGAACGCCAGCTGCTCGACCTCGTTGATGACCCTCAGGCCCTCCGCCGCGTCGATCAGCAGCCCCGTCGCGTCGCGGACCGCGCCGGTGGCTCCCGCCAGCTCGCGCAACGCGTCGACGAGGTAGGCAGGCGCGTCCATCCGCGACGGGTCGCCGTAGGTCTTCCACCCGATTACGCCGACCCGCGTCCCCGGCCCAATGCCCTCCTCGGCGAGGACCACTGCCAGCGGCCGGGACCGGTCGCGTGGCTGGCTCGGCAGGCTCAGCTCCTGATGCAGCTGCCGCCGCATCGGCAGCGAGGCGGCGCCGGCCATCGCGAAGCACTCGTTGCCGACCAGGATCGCCGGATCGTCTTCGGGGCCGATCACCAGGATGGCCTCCTCGAAGCGTGGGTCGAAGCCGGTCAGCCAGGCGATGTTGGCGCTGTGCTCGCGATCGGCGTACAGGACCAGGCGGTCGTGCCCGGCTGCCTCCGCCGCTTCCCGTAGCCTGGCCAGGCGTCGCGCGAACAGCTCGGCTGGCAGCTCGGGCATGGACTGCGGTATCCCGAAGTCGGGAAGGGTCACGGGGGCCAGTCGGGCGGCGGCGTGCGTCATCGGCTCATCCTCCGTCGAAGGTCCACGGCTGCATCGCATCCGCCCCGCGCCGCACTATTCCGAAGCTGTTGGCCGCCATGCGCAGCGGCGCGGTCTTCGTGCCGTCCGGCCAGGTCACGGTGACCGTAGCGCTGGCGGCGTCGCCCAGCCCGAAATGGATCCAGCCCAGCTGGCCGCCAGCGTGCCCACCGCCAACCGTGATCTCGCGCTGCTCCACGCGGCCGCCTGCCGCAACCTCCACCCAGGCGCCGATGGCGTCGCGGTTGGCGCCGTCCTCCTGCAGGCGGATTGCCGCCCAGTTTCCCATCGGCTTCGGATCTTCAGCCGTGCCCGCGCCGACGTTGCGATACACGCTCACGTTGACCCGACGGTTGACGACCACCAGGTCCAGCAGCCCGTCCAGGTTCAGGTCGGCCAGGGCGGCGCCCCGGCCCCGGGCGAAGTTCACCAGGCCGGCGTCCATGCCGCCCTCCACGAAGGTGCCGTCGGGTCGCCCCATCAACAGGTCGTTCGGATCGCGCATGGCGTAGTCGGCCTGTGCCTCCACGTTGCCCTTGGACACGAACAGGTCCATCAGCCCATCGTTGTTGGCATCCTCGAACTCGGCGTGCCACGCGGTCGAGCGCATCTCCAGGTCGCCGGCGTACGGCTCGTGAGCGGTGGCGCCACGTGCCACGGCGATGTCCTCGTAGCGCGGCTGGCCGGGACCCGCGGCCAGCGTCTGCAGCCGATTGTCGGCCTGGCTGGTGAGGTACACCTCCGGGTAGCCGTCGCCGGTGAGGTCATAGCTGGCGATGCCCATCCCCCAGATCTCGACCGGCTGCCAGCCCTGCGACCTGGTCCATAGCCGGGGCGCCTGGCCGGGCAGCACGTGCCACAGCTGCTCCTCGCCGAAGCGGTAGTAGTGCCGGTCGTTCGACATGCGAAGGTCGGCATGGCCGGAGCGGTTCCAGTCGCTGAACAGGATCGACAGGGTGCAGTAGCCCGGCGTCAAAGGCACGGGGCTACCGTAGCCACCCCGGTTCGCGGAAGGCCGCACGAGCTGGTTGTCGTCGCAGACGTACGTCTTGCTCTCGACCGTCTTCGGCTTCAGGTAGTTGCCGAAGGCCAGGGTCGGAAAGCCGTCCTGTGACTCCCAGGTCGCGCTGAACGCGGCGGTCCAGGCGTTGCCACCGTCATAGCCCCAGCGCTCGTTGGCGCGCTCGAAACGGCAGTCCCCGGTGCCGCGCAGCAGCACATTCTCGCCCAGCCGCAGCACCACCAGGTCAAGCGTGCCGTCGCCGTCGATGTCCAGCGGATATGCGCCCACGACGTGGTCCAGGTCGGTCGATGCCGCGGCCAGCCGCGCGAAGCGCAGCGCACCGCCCACGGGGCTTTCGTTGCGGAACAGCGCCGCCGGCCTGGCGCCTCCCGCCACGTACAGGTCCTCGCGGCCGTCGCCGTCGCAGTCGAAGACGGCCACGCCGCCGCCCACGTAGTAGTAGAAGTCGCCGTCGTAGACGTGATCCAGGCCGGCCGCGGCGGCCTCCTCCACGAAGTGCGGTGCGCCGCTGGCCGATGCGCGCCACGGCCCGAACAGGGCGCCTCCCGCCACGAGCAGGGCGGCCGCTCCCACGGCCACGCCCAGCCACAGCCGGCGGGGAGCGGTCATGTCCCGGCCGCGACGAAGATCCGCTCGATGACGCGCAGGTTGGCCACCGCGTCCTCGGGTGGCAGTGGCGCCGGCTGTCCGTCCAGGACGGCGGCCGCGAACTTCTCGAACTCCACGGCGTACGGATCGGCTGTCGGGAAGGTCAGCACCTCCGTGTCCGGCGCGACGGGCGGGTCGCCGCCGGCGCTGACGTAGACCTGTGTGGGCCGGTCGGGCGGGATGTTGAACGGGATCCCGAGGCTGATCCGGCCCTGCGTGCCGTAGACGTGCACGCGCTGGTCATCCTCGGCGCGGGTCGAGCAGGTGAAGCTGGCGATGCCATCGGCGAAGGTCAGGATGCCCGTGGTCAGGACATCCACGCCCAGCACCGCGTCGCGCCGTATCGAGGCCTGGACCTCCTGCGGCTCGGCGCCGAACAGCCAGCGCGACAGGTTCACGCAGTAGGAGCCGATGTCGAACAGCGCCCCGCCGCCGGCGTCGCGCATGTTGCGGATGTTGGTGGCATCGTCGTTGAAGTAGCTGAACCAGCTCTGGACGCTGGTCAACGGCCCGATGCGCCCCGAGCGCACGATCTCGTGAACTGCCACCCACGACGGATGGAGGCGGTACATGAACGCCTCCATCAGCAGCACCCCTGCCTCGCGCGCCGCGTCGACCATGCGCTGCGCATCCGCCGCGGTCATGGCCAGCGGCTTCTCGCACAGGACGTGCTTCCCGGCGTGCAGCGCGGCAATGGCCCACTCGGCGTGGAGGTGGTTCGGGAGGGGGATGTAGACCGCGTCCACCTCCGGGTCTGCCAGCAGCGCCTCGTACGACGGGTGCGCGCGCGGGATGCCCAGCTCAGCCGCGACCCGCCGGCCGGTGCCCTCGTCGCGCGACGCGATCGCGCTGATCTCGCAGCGGGCCGCCCTGCGCATCCCGGGCACCACCTTGCGTCGGGCGATATCGGCGGTCGACAGGATCCCCCAGCGCAGCGAGGTCACGGCGGCTCAGCCCCAGGACGTCTCGGTGACCGGCCGGAACGCGACCTCCAGGATCCGATGGGTCCGCGGCCGGGTCAGCACGAAGATGACGGCCTCGGCCACGTCCTGCGGCTTCATCATGCCAGCCAGGGCGGGCATGTCCGGCGTGCGCCCCTGGCCCATGGCGAAGTCGGTGGCCACGCCGCCGGGGCAGATGCTGGTGCAGCGCACGCCCTGCTCCCGCAGCTCGTGGTCCAGGGCGGCGGTGAAGCCGACTTGCGCGAACTTGGAGGCGCTGTACACCGCCTCGTTCGGCAGGCCGCGGCGGCCAGCCTCGCTGGCGATGGTCACGATGTCGGCGGAGCCTGCGCGGACGAGGTGAGGGAGCGCGGCGCGCACCGAGTTGATGGCGCCCTTCACGTTGACGTCGATCATCTCGTCCGCCTGCTCGGCGGGCAGGTCCAGGAACGGGCCGTAGGCGCCGACACCGGCGTTGACAACAAGGATGTCCAGCCTGCCGAAGCGGTCGGCGGTGGCGTCCGCCAGCGATTGCAGGGCCGATGCGTCGCGGACGTCCGCACGGGCAGCGAGGGCATCGGGCAGCCCCAGGTCGTCGCCGCTCCGCGAGGCGAGGCCAAGTCGCACGCCGCGCTCCGACAGGCCCTGGGCGATGGCGGCGCCGATGCCTCGGCTGGCGCCCGTGACGAGCGCAACCCTGCCGTCGAGTGACTCCATCGGATCGGCACCCTTCCTTCGTCACGCGGCGGCCCGGTCGCACGATCTGAACGCGGTGCTTGACACGGCCCGCCGGGATGCACGAGTCTACCCCAGCGTTTGGTCAAGAGGAACACAAACCCGGTGATGACGAGCCGCGAGGCGAGTGGCCAGCGATCCGAAACGGTGCGTCGTGCCAACCTCAGCACGATCCTGCAGGAGCTCCACCTCCACGGCCCGTTATCCCGCTCCGAGCTCGTGAGCCGCACGGGCCTGACCCGCAGCGCCATCCGCGGCCTCATCGGCGAGCTGGCCTCCGGGGGGCTGGTGACCGAGGAGCGCAGCGCCTCCATCGGCGCGCCGGGTCGACCCTCGCCCCTTTCGCGGCCGCGGGCCGATCGGCACGTGGTGCTGGCGCTGGAGATCGCCATCGATTCGCTGGCGGTCGCGCTGGTCGGGCTGGGCGGCGAGGTGCTGGAGCTGCAGCGGGTCGACCGCGCCCGCGGCCACCTGGATGCCGATCGGCTGGTGGACGACCTGGCGCGCCTGGCGCGACCACTGCTCGAGCGGCAGGCGCAGCGCGCAGCGGTGGTGGGCATCGGGCTCTCGATGGTCGGTGTCGTGCGCGCCTCGGACGGCATGATCCGCGTGGCCCCCAACCTAGGCTGGCGGGATGTGCCCCTCGCCGATGTCGTGGCCCGCAAGCTGCGCCTGGACGTGCCGGTGACGGTGGCCAACGATGGCGACCTCGGCGCGCTGGCGGAGCATCGGCGTGGCGCGGCCATTGGCGTGGATGACGTCATCTACGTGGCGGGCGAGGTCGGCGTTGGCGGTGGCGTGATCGTCGCCGGACGGCGCCTGGAGGGAGCCGGCGGCTATGCGGGCGAGATCGGACACATCCGGGTCAATCCATCGGGCAGCGAGTGCCGCTGTGGAGCCCGCGGCTGCTGGGAGACCGAGGTCGGCGAGCGCGCCCTGCTGCGGCGCGCCGGCCAGCGCCCTACCGGGGGACGTGCCGCCGTCGACGGGGTGTTCCGTGCCGCCGCTGGTGGGTCGCCGGTCGCGCTGGACGCGCTGACCGCCACCGGGGAGTGGCTGGGCACCGGCCTGGCCAGCATCGTGAACGTGTTCAACCCCAGCCTGATCGTGCTCGGCAGCCTGTTCGGGCGAATGCACCCTTACGTATCGGCTCAGGTGGAGCAGGCCCTGTCCAGCGGCGCCATGGATGCGCCGGGCGAGATGGTCCGGGTCGTGCCCGCCGCACTCGGTGAGGACGCCCCCCTGCTGGGGGCCGCCGAGCTGGCGTTCGAGCCGCTGTTGATCGACCCCGCGGGATGGCTTGCGCCCCGTCCTGCACTTGTTCGGGTTGCGGGCGCGTAGCCGGCCGAAAGCGAGGTGGAGACGAGAGTGACTTCAGGGCTTGACAAGCATGTAGCCTACAGTCGGACCCGGGCCCCGGGAACCGGCCGTCATTTCGGAGGAGGATCGACCATGCGCATTCCCAGGCCGGCGGCCCTGGTGGCCGTCGCCGCAATCTTGCTGGCGGCCTGCAGCCCGGGCGCCAGCACGACGCCCGGCGGCAGCACGGCGGCATCTGCCAGCCAGGCAGCGTCCTGCACCGTGGCAGTTTCCTGGAACAACTTCCAGCAGCCGCGGTGGGCCGCGGCCGATCAGCCCAACATCAAGAAGGTGATCGAGGACGGCGGCGGGACCTACATGGACCACGACGCGAACCTGGACGCCGAGCAGCAGCTCACCGACGTGGACACCTTCATCTCGCAGGGTGCCAACGTGATCATCATGCTGGCGCAGGACCAGAACGCGATCCTGCCGGCTCTGCAGAAGGCAAAGGACGCCGGCATCCCGGTCATCGCCTACGACCGGCTGATCGAGGATCCGGACATCCTGTACATCACCTTCAACAACGCCGGTGTTGGCCAGGCCGAGGCAGAGGCGCTGCTGAAGAAGGTGCCGGAGGGCAACTACGTCCTGATCAAGGGCGACCCCGGCGACCCGAATGCGTCGACCTTCCTGCCGCAGGGCTGGGAGGCCGCTGGCCTGAAGGACGCCATCGACTCGGGCAAGATCACGGTCCTGAACAAGGATGGCGACAAGTGGCCGGATAACTACGGCACCTTCACCGATGCGTGGTCGACCGAGACCGCGCAGAAGAACATGGAAGCCATCATCGACAAGGCCAACGCCGATAACAAGAAGATCGACGCGGTCCTGGCCGAGAACGACAGCACCGCTGTCGGCGTGGCCCAGGCCCTCGAGGGCAAGAACTACGGCTTCCCACCGCTGAGTGGTCAGGATGGCGACCCAACCAACCTGAACAACGTGGCGCTTGGCAAGCAGTACGTCGACGTCTGGAAGAACGCCAACGAGCTCGGCAAGGCTGCCGGGCAGGCCGCCCTCCAGCTGTGCCAGGGGAAGGCGATGGCCGACATCTCGATCGACGTCGATTCGACTGTGGCGCCGCTCGACGGCAACAGCCCGACGGACTTCGACACCCCCGGTGGCAACACTGTCAAGTCCCTGATCCTGCAGCCGACCCCGATCACCGCGGAGAACCTCGGTGACGTGATCAACGCCGGCTGGTGGGTGACCAAGGACGACATCTGCGAGGGCGTCAAGGCCGGCGACCCCGGCGCGGACGCCTGCGGCGTCTGAGGACGACTCCTCAGCGCAGATAGCTCGCACTGCCCTGCGCTCCCGGTCCGCCGGGAGCGCAGGGCTCCTTCCTTCCCTGACCCGGCCAGACAGCTTCAGCCTCAGGAGAGCCTCGTGACCAACGTGGCAGACGCCGCGCCCGCACCTGGAAGCTCCGGAACGACGCGGTCGTCCGGGCTGCGCGGGCTCGGGGCAGCCACCGAGGTCGACCTTCGCCTGTTCGGCATGGTGCTGGCGCTGGCCGTCATCCTGATCGTCTTCAACGTCATCGAGGACGGCAAGTTCCTGCGGCCGATCAACATGGTCACGCTGGCCGTGCAGGCAACCAGCGTCGCCATCCTGGCCACGGGAATGGTCCTGATCATCGTCTCGCGCAACATCGACCTGTCGGTGGGGTCGCTGGTCGGCTTCATCGCGATGATCTACGCGCTGGTGATGAGCCAGTGGATGCCCGATGTGCTCCACATGGGCCTGGACTTCCCCTTCCGCTGGATCATCGCCCTGGCGGTCGGCATCGGCGTGGGCGCCCTGTTCGGGGCGGTCCAGGGCTTCATCATCGCCTACATCGGGGTGCCGTCCTTCGTCGTGACCCTGGGCGGGCTTCTCTCGATTCGCGGCGCGGTGTGGTACCTCTCCAACGGCCGCACGGTCACCGGCCTTGATCCCACGTTCCAGCTGCTGGGTGGCGGCGGGCGCGGCTCCATCGGCGGCACGCTGACATGGATCGTCGGTGCGATCGGCGTGGTTGCCGTGATCGTCCTGCTCTACAACGGGCGACGGCAGCGGAGGCGGTTCGGCTTCCAGCTGCGACCGATATGGGCGGATGTCCTTCTGGGCGTGGTCGGCTGCGGCATCATCCTGCTGCTGACGTGGTTCGCGAACGGCAACTTCCTGCCCCCCGGCCTGGCGACGCAGTACGCCAAGGACCACGGCATCACCGAGCCAGCCGGCGGGCTCAAGGTATCTGCCGGCTTCCCGATTCCGATCATCCTGCTCATCGTCATCACGGTCCTGATGACCTGGTTGGCGACGCGTCGCCGCTTCGGCCGCTACGTCTACGCCTACGGCGGCAATCCCGATGCGGCCGAGCTGGCAGGCATCAACACGCGCCTGACCATCCTCAAGACGTTCGTGCTGATGGGCGTGCTGGCGGCGCTATCGGCGGCCGTCGCCTCCGCCCGATTGAATGGCGCCACCCTGGACGTGGGCAACAGCTACGAGCTGTACGTCATCGCCGCGGCGGTGGTGGGCGGCACCTCGTTCGCCGGAGGCATCGGCACTATACCGGGCGCGGTACTTGGCGCCTTCGTGATGGCGACCCTGTCGTATGGCCTCAGCTTCATCGGCGTGAACTCGCCCGGCCAGAACGTCGTCGCTGGCCTGGTGCTCATCCTGGCAGTGGCCTTCGACGCCTTCAGCCGCCGTCGGGCCGCCAGCTAGGAGGGAACGGATGGCATCGGAACGCGCGGCCCCGCTGCTCGAGATGCGGAACATCCGCGTCGCGTACGGCGGCGTGCATGCCGTGGACGACGTGAGCATCGACCTGCACGAGGGCGAGGTGGTCGGGCTGGTAGGCGGCAACGGCGCCGGCAAGTCAACGCTGATGAAGACGCTGTCCGGTGCGCGGCGAGCCGACTCGGGCCAGATCCTGGTCGAGGGCAAGGTCCAATCCATCACCAATCCGCGCGACGCGAAGGCGCTGAACATCGAGTGCATCTATCAGACCCTGGCCCTAGCCGACAACGTGGACGCGCCCGCCAACGTGTTCCTGGGTCGCGAGGTCACGACCCGGTTCGGGGACCTGGACGACGGCGCCATGGAGGACGCCACGCGCAAGGTAATGGCGCGACTCAACCCGAACTTCAAGCGCTTCACGCAGGCGGTCAGGTCGCTGTCCGGCGGTCAGCGCCAGGCGGTGGCCATTGCCCGCGCAGTGCACTTCAACGCGCGGATCATGATCATGGACGAGCCCACCGCGGCCCTCGGCCCGGCGGAGACGGCGCAGGTCCGCGACCTGGTGCGCCAGCTGAAGAACGAGGGGATCGGCATCTTCCTGATCAGCCACGACATCCACGACGTGTTCGACCTGTCCGATCGGATCAGCGTCATGTACCACGGCCGTCTGGTTGACACCGTGAAGCGCGAGGACGTCACCGCCGACCAGGTGCTGGGCATGATCATCCTGGGCAAGAAGCCCGACGAGGTGACCCGCGAAGAGCTTGCCGAGCTGCAGATGGGCGACGCC
>DATAOD010000040.1:0-1950 GCA_036265975.1 Candidatus Limnocylindria bacterium | reverse complement strand
TCACCCCGAGCAGGGTCGTGAGTGAGTGCAGCAGACCTTCGGTCTGCCGCCACGGCCGACCAAAGGCCAGACGCAGCAGGTGCCCGGTCTCGATCGCCACGTCCGAGTAGCTGCGCGGGCGCCCTCGCTGGCCCGTGCGGGGCGGGTGCCAGGCCGCAAGCGCCTCCGGGGTGACCCAGACCGTGAGGCTGCCCCGCTGCTGCAGCGCTCTGTCATACTCTGGCCAGTTGCGGACCTTGTAGCGTGCCCTGGGGATCTTGTGCCGGCGCGGCTCATTGGCTTTGTAGGGCATCGGTCATCCGACAAACGAGGGGATGGCCCTATACGCCTCACCGTCGCGCTGCCCAAGCCCAGGGCAGCAATTTTGCACCAACGCCGGTGTCGGTGACACGCGATATGTCCGGGTTCCTAAGAAACAGCTATTGCAGCTGAGGCAGGGTCTGCCTTCTGCAAGACGTATCCGAGTGACTTGGCCCGGCGTCGGAGATTGCTCAGGACCCGCTGCCGGTAGCGTGCCTCGTAAGCGGAGGCGCCCGGATCGGCGTAGTCCATGCCGTGGCGGAGCATGTTGTAGAAGAGAACGCCGATCTTGCGCGCCGTCGCGGTGACCGCCTTGGCCTTGCCCACCCGCGCCGCCAGACGGCGGTAGAAGGCCCCCAGGGCCGTCGCGGTGCGCCCAACCGCCACCGCCGCCAGCCGCAGCAGCGCCGCGGCCCGGCTGCCGGAGCGGCGGGTGCGCGCCGACAGCACCTTGCCGCCGGAGATTTTGTTGTGCGGCGCCAGGCTCAGCCAGGAGGTGAAGTGCTTGGCGCTCGGCCAGGCCGAGAGGTCCGTCCCGCACTCGCCCACCAGCGTGAGCGCCAGGGACGGGCCGATCCCGTCGATCTGGGTCGGGTCGGCGCCGAGGATCGCATGCAGGGCCTCGCGTACCGCAAAACCCGGCTCATTGGCCTGCCGCCGCCTGGGGCGGGCCGGCGGCAGCGCCGCCGCCGGAGGCGGGTTGGCAGCCTTGAGGCGCTCCAACACCGCTTCGATCCGCTGGTCGCACGCGGCCACCTTGGCTTGATAGATCTCGTACAGTTCCAGAGCCTGCCCCAGGGCGAAGATGTGCTCCTCCCGGTCGTTGCCGACCAGGGCCGCGCGGAGGGTCTCGGCCGGGGCCTTGCAGCGCGGGTCGCTGTAGGCCGCCAAGGTGTCCGCATCGCGCTCGCCGGCCACGAGAGCCCGGAGGATGCGCAGGCCCGTCACGCCCGTCACGTCCGCGACGACGTGATGGAGCTGCAGGTTCATCTCGGTCAGCGCCTTCTGCATGTGCTGGATGTGGGCGGCCGCCCCTTCGAGCAGCCGCTCGCGCTGGCGCAGATAGCTCCGCAGGGTCGCGATCTCGCCCTTGGGCCGGAAGCTGGCTCGTAACAGCCCGTATTCGTGCAGGCGCTGCAGCCACGCGGCATCGCTGACATCCGTCTTGCGGCCCGGGACGTTCTTGGCGTCACGGGCGTTGACGATCACCACCTCGAAGCCGCGCTGATCGAGGATCTCGTAGAGCGGAATCCAGTAGACGCCGGTCGACTCCATCGCCACCGTCTCGACCCCGCATTGCTCGAACCAGTCGGCCAGGCGATGCAGGTCGGTGGTGAAGGTCCCGAAGGTCCGCACCGGCTCGGGATCGCAGCCGGGACGGACCGCTGCCACGTGCAGGGTGGCGCCGATGTCAACGGCGGCCGCATGGGGATGGACCGGGGCAATGTCCCGCGCCGGGCGGGAGTGCTTCCGTCGCGTCATGGCAGGCACCTCCTCTGGACCAGGGTGGAGGGGCGGGGCTGCGCGAAAGAATCAATTTCCTAACCGGGATCGCCTTGGCGTCACCACTCTCAAGTCCGCAGCAGCCCGTGGGCCAAGTTTGGTATCGGGGTCTGGCCCACCAAAAACCGGACGGCCGCTCCCCTCCGC
>DATAOD010000039.1:0-7040 GCA_036265975.1 Candidatus Limnocylindria bacterium | reverse complement strand
GTCATGTACCACGGCCGTCTGGTTGACACCGTGAAGCGCGAGGACGTCACCGCCGACCAGGTGCTGGGCATGATCATCCTGGGCAAGAAGCCCGACGAGGTGACCCGCGAAGAGCTTGCCGAGCTGCAGATGGGCGACGCCCCAGCCTGAGCCCTCACGCGCCCTAGCTGCGCGCAAACCGTCACCGGCCGGGCGAGTCCTCGTCCAGGGACCAGATGCGCTGGTTCACCGCGTTTTCCAGCTCCTCCTGGTGGCCGGAGCCGGGCCGTGGGTCGATCCCACCCTTACCCACGCGCTCCCGCAGTGACGCCAGCGACGCGTCGCCGTCCATGATCAAGCGGCCCAGGTCACCGTCCCATCCGGCGTAGCGCGCTTCGCGCGGACCGGACAGCGTCCCACGGTCGAGCATCGCGTCCGCTGCGAGGAGCGCCCGCGCCAGCGTGTCCATGCCTCCGATATGGGCGTGGAACAGGTCGCTGCGATCCATGCTCTGGCGGCGCAGCTTGGTGTCGAAGTTGAAGCCGCCGCTGGTCATCCCACCCGCCGCCAGGATCTCGTGCATCGCCAGCGCCAGCTCGTCCACCGAGTTGGGGAACTGGTCGGTGTCCCAGCCGTTCTGGTAGTCACCCCGGTTGACGTCGACGCTGCCGAACAGCCCCAACGCAAGCGCGGTGGCGACCTCGTGCTGGAAGCTGTGTCCCGCCAGCGTGGCGTGGTTGACCTCCAGATTGACGCGGTACTCGCCCTCCAGGCCGTGCCGTTGCAGGAAGCCCTGCACGGTGGCGGTGTCGTAGTCGTATTGGTGCTTGGTGGGCTCCTGCGGCTTCGGCTCGATCAGCAGCAGGCCGTCGAAGCCGATCGCGTGCTTGTGCTCCGCGACGAGCTGCAGGAATCGCGCGAACTGTCGCTCTTCGCGGGCCAGATCGGTGTTCAGCAGTGTCTCGTACCCCTCTCGGCCGCCCCACAGCACGTAGTTGGCGCCTCCCAGCCGCTGGGTGGCTTCGAGCATGTCCTTGACCTGCGCTGCCGCGAAGGCGAACACCTCCGGATCCGGGTTGGTGGCGGCACCCGCGGCATAGCGCGGGTGGCTGAACAGATTCGCGGTACCCCACAGCAGGCGAGCCCGGCTGCGCTCCATGTGCTGCCCGATGTGCTCCACCATGCGCGCCAGGTTGTCGCTCGTCTCGCCGAAGCTGCGCCCCTCGGGCGCCACGTCGCGGTCATGAAACGTGAAGAACGGAGCGCCCAGCTTGCCGATGAACTCGAACGCGGCGTCGACCTTGGTGCGCGCCGCGGCCATCGGCTCATCGGCTCCAGTCAGCCACGGGCGGTCGAAGGTCCCGGTGCCGAACACGTCGGACCCCGGCCAGTTGAACGAGTGCCACAGGCAGACCGCGACACGGAGCTGGTCCTCGATGCGCTTGCCGCGCACCAAGCGGTCGGGGTCGTAGACCTTGAACGCGAGCGGCTCGTCGGACTGCAATCCCGCGAAGCCGATGGGTCCGCGCACCTCGCTGAAGAACTCGTCCGACACGTCACGATCCTCCGACAGCCGTGCTCACTGGGTCCGGCATTCGAGCCTACCACAGGTTTGTTCGAAAGCCGCACAAACCAGCCACGACGGGCTCGCTGGCCCGCAACGTGCGACGCTGGGAACTCACCATGGCCATGCCGCGTCCACCTTCCATGCGATTGCTTGCCGGCATCTCCATCCTCCTGCTGGCGGCTGGCTGCGCTCTCTTCCCGCGGAGCGGGGGAGGCTCGGTCCGGCCGTCGGCCACCGAAGGCGGTGTGCAGGTAAGCGGCTCCGCCATGGCGGGACCGACCTGTCCGGTGGTAACCGAGCCGCCGCAGCCTGGATGCGCGGCCCGTCCCGTCAACGGCGCCGTCATCCTGGTGCTCGCTGCGGACGGCAGCGAAGTGAAGCGCGTGGTGTCGGGGCCGGACGGCAGGTTTGCTTTCGTGCTGCCGGCAGGCCGGTATCGGCTGGTCCCGCAGCGCGTCGCCGGCCTGATGGGCACTGCTCCGGAGCAGACGCTGGAGGTCCGGCCGGGGCGCGGGGTCAGCGACCTGGTGATCACCTACGACACGGGCATCAGGTAGCGGGCTGCTCCGAGGGAGCCGGGCCGGTGTCGGAAATTCGACACTCATCCCCACTAACGCCAACCGCTCCGCCGCGTTTGTACTGTTGAGCCGGGCACCTGTGTTAGCGAGTCTCTCGCTAGGGCAGCCACAGTTGCCCGGCATCTCCATGCCTGGCCGGTGGCTTCCACGGGGCTCAGCGGTGGCCGGGATCCTCGAAATCGGGATCGACGGGGGCCGTCGGACCGACGTTGTCCAGCGTCGGAATCAGGATCCAGCCCATGACCGCCATGGCGGCCGCGAAGACCAGCAGCATCACCGCGCCGGCCATCTCGTAGCTGAAGAACCAGTAGATGCCGGCCGTGATGGCGATGCCAATGGGCAGGATCATGTACCGCTTCAGAGACATGGCGAGATCATAGCGGCAGTCGCGCGGCGGCAGGTCCCACGCTTGGTAAACTGGGCAAATCTATGCCTTTCAGCAGATCCAGCCGCAATCCGTGCGAGTCAGGTCGCGCCGTTCAGATGGGGGCCGCAGGCCGGTGAGGGGATCGTTGCCCTGCACCAGGGGCCTGGTATTGAGGATGGCCGTGCTCTCGGCCAGGGTGGCCCGCCGCACCGATGGGTCCACCACGGCCGGACCGGTCTCCACCCGCTCGAGCGCAGGCGTCCACCCGGATCCCTGCTTGGCCGATGCCTCGCGGGCGGTGACGACCGTGCCATCCGGGTAGGCCAGCCACAGGCCGCGCATGCGAGCGAGAAAGTGCTCCGGCATGCCAGGGACCAGCATGTCGACCATGCCGCGCCCGCTGCGGCGGTAGCCGCGCGGCCGCTCGTCGGCCTGGACCCGATCGACGAAGGGCCGCTGCATGAGCTCTTCGACGGCGACCGCCACGGCCTCCGGGGCGTCCACCGTCGTCCGCCCGTCGGAGAACGTCGCGGTGCCCACCGCGGCTGGCTCGCCGCCGCCCTCGCGTGGCCCGCGCAGGAGGGTGAAGACGATGGTGTCCTCGGTACGAGGGTCGGCGGGCTGGTTCTGCATGCCCTCGCAGGATAGCCGAATCGCTGCGGCTCCTGGCCGCTTCCGGCGCCGCCGCCGGTCTGCCGCCCGGCTAGAATCGGCCCATGCAGACCGGGACGACGCAGAGCTACCGCGAGATGGTGACGGCCCAGTCGGACGACCAGATCGACCGCTGGGCCGCGGATCTCATCGTTGACTTCGCCAAGCGCAGGGGCGTGGGGACGGCGATCGCCGCCTTTTGCCAGGCCGCCAGCCTCGACGCACGCGGCTTCCAGCGGGTCTTCCTGGTCGGCGGGGGCCCCGATCACGTCGTCGGCATCGACACGGCGGGCAACCTGGCGGCGCCGATCTTCGAGCTGCCGCGTGCCGTGACCGGCCTGCGCGGCATTCAGCCGGACGCGCGCGATCACCTGATCCGCTTCCTGGTCGATCACCGCGAGGTGATGAGCTACACCCCCTGACCGCCGGCGGGGGATCAGGCAGGGTCAGATTCCTAGGAAGCGGCCTCGCGCGTGGCGCGGATGATGGCGATGGCGTTCTCGAGCTTCAGCTTGGTGACGGTGAGGTTGCGCGCAAGGTTATCCCGGTTCGTGTCCGGGATCTGCTCGATGACCTCCGGATGACGGAGGAGGTCCACCAGCTCGTCGATCGCGTCCGCCAGCTTGCCGCGGTTCTGCATCAGCGCGTCATCGGCGGCGCGGGCGGCTTTCGCGACGGCCACTTCGCCAGCGATGGTACGGCCGCGCCGCTTCGGCCGGTCTTCGGCTCCTGCCTCTGATGCGCTGCCGGTCAGCACGCGCAGCTTGGCGAGGGTCAGCTCACCGGCCGCCACCTTCTTGGCCAGCCGGCGGCGCGTTCGCTCGTCGCCGATACGCATCAGCTCGTACGCGTGGCTCAGCGTGTCTTTGCGCACGGACACCAGCTCGCGAATCTCGGGAGGAGCATCGGCCAGGCGAATGCGGTTTTCGACGTAGCCCTTATCCTTGCCGATCTTCTGCGCCAGCTGTCGCACCGAGTATCCAAGTCCCGTCATCTTGCGGAACATGGAGGCCTCCTCCAGCGGGGAGACGTCCTCGCGCTGGAGGTTCTCGATGATCGAAACTTCCAGTGCCGTCTGCTCGTCGAACTCCACCACGATCGCGGGAATCGTCTCCCGGTGCGCCATGCGCGACGCGCGCCAGCGGCGCTCCCCGGCGATGAGCTCGTACTGTGAGCCCGCCGGTCGCACGAGGACCGGCTGGAGCACGCCATGCTCGCGAATCGAATCGGCAAGCTCCGTCAGGGAATCCTCCTCATACGAGAGCCTCGGCTGTGCCGGGTTGGGAAGGATCTTCTCGACCGGCAGCTCGCGGATCTGCGCATGCGTCGCACGCGACTCGATCAGCGAGACGATGCCGGGACCCAGGTCGGCGGATTGCGCCTCGTCGAACAGGCGATGGATGTTCTCGCGGAATGCGGGACCCTTGCTGCTACCCAAGCTCGATCACCTCCCGGGCCAGCTCGCGGAAGGCACGCGCGGCCGCTGAGTTCGTCGCGTACTCGGTCACGGGCTTGCCGGTCAATGGCGCCTCGCCGAGCTTGACCGTGTTCTTGATCATGGTGTTGAAGACCCGATGGTCGCCGAGTTCGCGCAGGTTGGCGAGCATCTCGCGGGCGAGCACCGTGCGGCCGTCGAAGAACGTGGCCAGCAGCCCAAGGATCTCCAGGTCGTGGTTGAGCTTGAGCTTGATGGTGTTGATGACCTTGATCAGCGCGGTCAGACCCTTGATGGCGTAGTACTGCGTCTGCACAGGGATGATTACGCGGCTCGAAGCCACCAGCGAGTTGATGGTGAGCAGTCCCAAGGTCGGCGGGCAGTCGATGATGATCACGTCGAACTGCCGCTCGGCCCAGCCGGTGAGCGCATCGCGCAGCACCATCTCGCGGCCGATGGCCGTGAACAGCTCGACCTCGGTCGATGCCAGCTCCAGGGTTGCCGGCGCGACGGAAAGACCGGGCATGTCCGAGGCCCGCACGATCTCGTCGAACGGAATGCGATCCTCGGAGAGGACATCCGACATCGACACCCGTACATCCGAAAGCGAGATGCCCAAGCCCACGGTCAGGTTGGCTTGCGGATCCATGTCGACGCACAGGACCCGATAGCCGAGCTCTGCCAGTGCGCCGCCCAAATTGATGGACGTCGTCGTCTTGCCGACGCCGCCTTTCTGGTTGGCAATGGAGATAACCTTGGTCAACGGATCACCCTTCGCTGCGGTCGAAGTGAGGCCGGTGCGTCGCGAATGCGACCGGTCCCGATGATAGCCGCGGTCGGGTTGGCGGGTCACCGGGGTTATCCACAAAGCCGCGCAGTGTCGATGTCTTTGTGCAAAGACGAGTCGATATACTCCAAGTTGTCCACCATCCATCGGGCCCATAGCTCAGTGGTTAGAGCATCCGGCTCATAACCGGCTGGTCGCAGGTTCGATCCCTGCTGGGCCCACTCAACGCGGAGGACGCTCCTTGTCGACGGCCGATAAGCTGGCGCATCTGGCGGAGTTGCGCGAGCAGGCGTTGCTCGGCGGCGGCGAGCGGCGCATCACGCAGCAGCATGAGCGCGGGAAGCTGACTGCCCGCGAGCGCATCGAGCTGCTGCTCGACGAGGACAGCTTTACGGAGCTGGACGCGCTGGTCACGCACCGCGCCACTGATTTCGGCATCGACCAGGAGCGCTATCTGGGCGATGGGGTGGTGACGGGCCACGGTCGGATCGACGGGCGGACCGTGTTCGTCTACTCCCAGGACTTCACCGTGTTTGGTGGCTCGCTGTCTGAGGCGCACGCCGAGAAGATCGTGAAAGTGATGGACCTGGCGCTTGAGAACGGGGCGCCGATCATCGGCCTGTCGGACTCGGGCGGCGCGCGCATCCAGGAAGGCGTCGTGTCGCTGGGTGGCTACGCGGATATCTTCCTGCGCAACACGCTGGTCTCCGGTGTCATCCCGCAGCTTTCCCTGGTGCTGGGACCGTGTGCCGGCGGCGCCGTGTACTCGCCGGCGATCACCGACTTCACGATCATGGTCGACGGATCGAGCTACATGTTCGTAACCGGCCCGAACGTGGTGAAGACCGTGACGCACGAGGAGATCGATTTCGAGGGCCTGGGCGGCGCACGGGTCCACAACGAGACCAGCGGAGTCGCACAGTTCCTAGCGGCGGGGGAGCCGCAGGCGTTGGAGCTGGCGCGCGCGCTGATCGGCTACTGGCCGTCGAACAACCTGGACCCCGCGCCGCGTCGCGCCGAGTGGCCAGCGCCGGCGATCAGCGGCGAGGCGCTGGACACGCTGGTACCGGACTCGGCGCAGCAGGCGTACGACATGCACCAGGTCATCGGCGGCGTCGTCGACGCGGGCTCATTCACCGAGGTGCATGCTCAGTTTGCCCGCAACATCATCTGCGGCTTCGCGCGAATCGAGGGTCGGAGCGTCGGCGTGGTCGCACAGCAGCCGGAGGTCCTGGCGGGCGTTCTCGATATCGACTCATCCGACAAGGCCGCGCGCTTCGTGCGCTTCTGCGATGCGTTCAACATTCCGATCGTCACGCTCGAGGACGTGCCGGGATTTCTCCCCGGTGTCGCACAGGAGCACAACGGCATCATTCGTCACGGTGCGAAGCTCCTGTACGCCTACTGCGAAGCGACCGTCCCGAAGCTCACCGTGATCACGCGCAAGGCGTATGGCGGCGCGTACGACGTCATGAGCTCCAAGCACATCCGCGGCGACTTCAACGTCGCATGGCCGACGGCGGAGATCGCGGTGATGGGGCCGAAGGGCGCGGTGGAGATCCTGTTCAAGAAGGAGATCACCGAGGCGAAGGATCCTCAGGCGGCGATGGACGAGCGGGTCAACGAGTACACCCGGAAGTTCGCCAATCCCTACGTCGCCGCCGCCCGGGGTTACG
>DATAOD010000038.1:0-10901 GCA_036265975.1 Candidatus Limnocylindria bacterium | reverse complement strand
AGCCCGATGCCGGGCGCATCGCGCATGGTCTCGAGCATGTCGTCGAGCAGCCTGTGCAGCGAGGCGTCGAACTGGGTGACCTTCCTGGCGCGCTCCCGCAGGATCGGGGCTTCGGCGGTCAGGATGCCGCGGATGACCATGGCCGCATTGTACCGATGATCAGAGCAGCGACTCCGGGTCCACGTCGATGGCCACGCCCGGCGGAACACGCTCCAGGGCGGCCTGGCGGACGGCCTCGTCAGCTGCGCGCAGCACGACCTGGAACCGCCAGCGGCCCGCGCGCCGCGGCACGTACGAGGGCAGTGGACCGTGCACCTCCACGCCCTCCACTGCCACGGCCTGGGCGGCCGCAGTGCCCCGCGCCTCGGCACGCGCACGGTCCGGGTCGGCGACCAGCAGGCGCGCCAGCACGGTGGCCGGCGGATAGCCGAGCAGGCGACGGCGCACCAGCTCCTCGTCGGCGAATCCGTCCACGTCCAGCCGCGCCGCCGCACGCACCGCGTAGTGGTCGGCGGCATAGGTCTGGATGAGGACCCGCCCCGGCATCGGCCCGCGACCGGCCCGTCCGGCGACCTGGGCCAGCAGCTGGAACGTGCGCTCGGCCGCCAGGAAGTCCGGCAGGTTGAGCGTCACGTCGGCGGCGATCACCGCCACCAGCGTCACGCTGGGCAGGTCCAGGCCCTTGGCGGCCAGCTGCGTGCCCACCAGCACGTCAACGCGCCCGTCGCGAAAGTCGTCGTAGACCGATTCGAACCCGCGCCGCGCGGCCAGCGCGTCCGAGTCCAGCCGCGCAACGCGCAGATGCGGATGGCGAGCGCGCAGCTCGGCCTCGACCCGCTGCGTGCCGGCCCCGAAGTAGCGGATGCGCTGGCTGCCGCAATGCGGGCAGCGTTCCGGCGGATCTGCCGTGCGGCCACAGTGGTGGCAGCGCAGCCGCTCGCCTGCCGAGTGGTAAACGAAGGGCAGGTCGCAGTCCGGGCAGCGCAGGCTCTCGCCGCAGTCGCGGCAGAGGATGAATGAGGAAGCCCCACGGCGATTCATGAGCAGGATCGCCTGGTCACGACCGGCCCGTAGCTCGGCGAGCGCGGCTTGGAGCGGCCGCGAGAAGATCGAGCGGTTGTTGCTCGCCAGCTCGTCGCGCATGTCGATCAGCTCGACCGACGGAACGCTGCCCACGCGCCGCTCGCGGAGCACGGCGCGCTCGATGATGCCGCCGCGTGCGCGCGCAATGGTCACCACGTCCGGGGTGGCTGTGCCCAGCACGACGCTGGCCCCGGTCAGTGCCGCGCGGCGGCGGGCCGCCCAGCGCGCATCGAAGCGGGGCGTTCGGTCCGACTTGTAACCGCCGTCATGCGCCTCGTCCACGATCATCAGCCCCAGGTTGGCCACCGGCGCGAACACCGCGCTGCGCGTGCCGACCACGACCCGTGCCTCGCCACGCAGGATGCGCCACCACTCGTCATGCCGCTCCCCCGCGGATAGGCCGGAATGCAGGACCGCGAGCGCCTCGCCTGCCAGGGCGCGCACGCGGTCGGCCAGCTGCGGGATGAGCGATACCTCCGGCACCAGCACGATCCCTGTGGCGCCGGATTGCAGCGTGCGGTCAAGTGCCGCCAGATAGACATCGGTCTTTCCAGCGGCCGCCACCCCTTCCAGCAGCAGCTCACCGCCGGGCGGCAGCGCGGCGATGGCCCGCAGCGCGTCTCGCTGCTCGCCCGCCAGGTCGGACGCGGCAGGCGGCCCTGCGGCGCGGTGGGCCAGCGGGTCGCGGTCGACGTCGCGCCAGCCGAGCTCCGCCGCGCCGATGGCCGCCAGGCGACGCGCTGGCGACAGCAGGCTCCCCGCATCCACGCCCAGCTCGACGGCGAGCTCCGGCAGGCTCCTCTGGTCGTCGCCCAGCGCCGCCAGCAGCGAGTGCTGCAGTGGAGCGTTGCGACGCGGCGCCGGCCCGTCTTCCACGCGGCGCAGAACCCGCACGCGGTGGGCGCTGACTTCCGCCGGCCGCAGCTCCCAGTGGGGTCGGATGCTGCCGGCGCGACGGAGACGCTCCAGCCAGGCATCGCGCCCGCGACGGGGACCGAGCCGCAGCAGCGCGGCGTCCGAGATCTCTCCCCGCTCGTCGATCTGCGCGGCGGCGCCATCTGGCAGGCCGTCCGGCCCGGCAACGATCCAGCGTCGCTGGAGCCGCGACTCGAGCCCGGGTGGCAGCATCGCCGCCAGGGTCGTGCCCAGCGGCGCGCGGTAGTACGCCGCGATGTCCTGTGCCAGCGACAGGAGGTCGTCGGTCAGCATCGGCCGCGAGACGACCGCCTCGACGGAGCGCAGCTCCTGCCCTTCCCCCGGCGCATCCGGCTCGCCTGTCATGCGGTAGCCCAGGGCCAGTCGTCGCCCGTACGGCACCAGCAGCAGGGAGCCGGGCTCGGCCGGGCCCAGCGCATCGGGCAGGAGGTAGGTGAAGGTACGCTCCGGCCGGTCGGCAACGGCGTCGACCGCCACCCGGACCGCATGGGCTGCGGCATCCACGGGCAGCTCCGTCAGACGCGCACCTGGCGCGGCGGCTCCCTGCGGGCCTCGGCCTGGATGATGTCCCAGATGCGATCGGCCGCCTCGTCCACCTGGCCGGTCTCGTTGACGATCACGTAGTCGTACTCGCCGCTGGAGGCCATCTCCATCTCGGCGTTGCGCAGCCGGAGGGCGAACGACGCCTCGTCCTCCGACCCGCGGCCGGCCAGCCGCGAGGCAAGGTCCTCGATCGAGGGCGGCATGACGAAGATCAGGAGGGCGTCGGGCACCCGCTCCCGCACGCTGCGCGCGCCCTGTGGATCGATGGACAGGATGGCGTCGCGACCGGCTGCCAGGATGCCACGCACCTGCTCGATGGGCGTGCCGTACCAGTTGCCATGGACGCTCGCCGACTCCAGCAGTCCGCCTTCAGCCTGCATCCGCTCGAAGCCGTCGACCGACATGAAGTGATAGTGGACCTTGTCCGTCTCCCCCTCCCGCCGGGGTCGGGTGGTGGCCGTGACGATGGGCACGACCTGCGGTCGACGTCGCGCCAGCTCGGCCACGATCGTCGACTTGCCGACCCCGGATGGCCCCGACACCACGACCACCATCGGGTTCGGGAACGTCATGCGCTTCTCGGCTTCGACGTCGGGCGGCAGCGTCATCGGCTCATCCATGCGCATCGATCAGGTCCGCGGCGACCCCCCGCGGCAGCGCGGCGTCGTCGATGCCGGCGACCGCCAGTGCACCCCCAAGGTCCGGCGGCAGCTCGCTCCACGCCCGCAGCCTGGCGCCGTCCAGTGGACGGTCCAGCGTCAGGCCGGCGGCATGCAGGAACTGCCGCGACAGGCCACCGGGACCGAGGCCGCCGCCATAGCGCATGTCACCGGCGATCGGCAGGCCAAGGTAGGCGAGGTGTGCCCGGATCTGGTGCGTGCGGCCGGTCAGCGGGCGCAGGCGCAACAGCGTGTAGCCGCCTCCGGTGCCGATGACCCGATATTCGGTCACCGCTGCGCGGCCACCACCCACCACTGCCATGCGCTGCCGGTCGCGCGGGTCGCGGCCCACCGGCGCCTCCACGCGGCCGTGGGGTGACGGAGCCTCGCCGCGCACCAGCGCCAGGTATTCCTTCTCGATCGTTCGCTCCCCGAACTGGCGCATCAGGCTGGCCTGCGCGACATCGGTCTTGGCCACGACCAGTAGGCCGGACGTGTCCTTGTCGAGCCGATGCACGATGCCGGGACGGCCCACGCCCGCCACCGAGCCCAGCGGCTCACCCCGCGACTGCGCCCGTCCCAGCAGGGCGTTGACGAGGGTCCCGGCGGCGTGCCCGGCGCTGGGATGCACGACCAGGCCGGCCGGCTTATCGACGATCAGGATCGCCTCGTCCTCGTAGGCGATGTGCAGCGGTATCGACTCGGGCAGGAGCGTGTCGTCCGGCGGCGCGCTGAGCTCGACGCGAATGCGCTCGCCACCCTTCAGCCGGTCGCTGGCCCGGGCCGAACGCCCTCCCACCAGTGCGCGGCCATCGGAGATCAGTCGCTGGGCGTGCGCCCGGCTGATGCCCGCCAGCGCGGCCACCGCCAGGTCGAAGCGGCCGGCGCCGGCCTCTCCCTCCACCACCCGGTCCGCTGCGGGCGCACCCGCGCTCATGCGCTGGCCTCTGCCGCGGGTCGGTCCAGGAACGTGAGGTACACCACCAGCGCCAGGATGCCGATCACCAGCGAGGCATCGGCAACGTTCCAGGTCGGCCAGCGCAGCTTGCCCACGCCCACCGAGATGAAGTCGGTCACATATCCCAGGCGTACGCGGTCGAGCAGGTTGCCCAGCGTCCCGCCGGCCACCATGCCCAGCACCACGTGCAGCAGCAGACCGCGGCCGCGAAAGGCGCGCTGGAAGTAGATCAGCAGCCCCACGGCCACCACGGTGACCACGTAGAACAGCACCTGCCCGCCCTGAAACAGGCTGAAGGCCGCTCCCTGGTTCTGGACGTGCCAGAGCCACAGCACGTCGTCCAGGACCTTGACCTGCTGTCCCAGGCCGATGGCGTCGATCACCATCGCCTTGGTGACCTGGTCCGCCAGCAGGACCACCGCCGCGGTCAGCCCCAGCGCCGCCAGCTCGCCGCGGGCTTGGCTGATCGGCGCCTGGCTGCTCATCGAGCGATGGTACGCGATGGGGTCGCTCAGGCGCGGCGCAGGGCCAGCTGCACGTGGCTGCCGTCGACGTCCACCGCCGCGCTGGAGTCCGCTTCGGCTGCTTCGCCGCCCAGGGTCAGCTCGGTGGCCAGGATCTCGTCCGCCAGCCACTCGCGATATGGCGCCAGCCGCGCCAACGTGGCCTCGTCGCCGGCGATCCAGGCATGCACCCGGTCGCTGATCTCGTAGCCCGCTGTCTTGCGCAGGTTCTGGAGCCGATGCGCCACCTCGCGTGCCAGCCCCTCCGCCGCCAGCTCGTCCGTCAGTTCCGTGTCCAGCGCGACCAGCAGGTCGCCCTCCTCCGCCACCTCGTGGCCGGGCCTCGCCCGGGCGGTGAGGTGGAACTCGTCGGGCTCCAGCTCCAGGCCGCCGACCGCCACGCGGCCGTCATCCAGGAGCTGCCAGCTGCCGGATCGCGCGCCGGCCATCACAGCCCCGACCGCGCTCCCATGGCGCGGACCGATGACCGGCAGCAGCGGGTAGAGCATCCGCTCCACCAGCTCCGACTCGTCGCTGAGGACGCTGATGGCCTTGACGTTCAGCTCGTCGAGCACCTCCCGGCCCAGGGCCTCCGCCACCGCCGCGTCGGGATGCAGCGCTCCCCTGCTGGCGGCGGGCAGCTTCAGGCGCACGGTCGCCAGCGGCTGCCGCGTCTTCACCGCGGAGCCCGCCCGTGCCGTGCGACCCAGCGCCACCACCCGGCGCCCCAGCGCCACCGCCGACTCCAATGCCGTGTCCCGCGCGGCCGGCTCCGCACGCGGAAACTCCGCCAGGTGGACCGAGTCGGCAGCCGCATCGTCGACTGCGGTGACCAGGTTCTGCCACATCGCCTCGGCGACGTGCGGGACGAAGGGGGCCAGCAGCCGGGCGAGGTCAACCAGCACGCGATGCAGCGTGGAATAGGCGGCACGCTTGTCGTCGTCGAGCTCTCCCTTCCAGAAGCGGCGGCGGTTGCGACGCACGTACCAGTTGGACAGCTCGTCCACGAATCCCTCGATGGCGCGCGTCGCCCGCTGGGCATCGAAGCCGTCCAGTGCCGCCGCCACCTCGGCCGTCACGGCCGCGAGCCGCGACAGGATCCAGTCATCGAGCAGCGTCCGTGCGCCGGCCACTCCATCGGCCTCATCGGACCCTTCAGGCGTCCATCCGTCCAGCCGTGCGTAGGTGACGAAAAAGGCGTACGTATTCCACAGCGGCAGGAAGAAGCGACGCACCTCCTCGTGGGCCAGGTGGTAGCCGAAATTCATGTTCACCGCCGGGTTGGCGGCCATGAACATCCAGCGCAGCACGTCCGCACCGATGCGCTCGGCGGCATCATCGAAGGAGATGGCGTTGCCCTTGCTCTTGTGCATCTCCTCGCCCTGCTCGTCGCGGAGCAGGGCATAGCCGAAGAGAGTCCTGAACGGAGGCTGCCCGGTCATCACCGCCGACTCGGTCAGCAGGGCGTAGAACCAGTTGCGGAACTGGCCCGGGAACGACTCTGTCACGAAGTCAGCCGGATACCACTGCGCCCAGTGCTCGCGGTCGCTGACCCAGCCCATGGTCGAGAGGCCCACGATCCCGGCATCCAGCCACGGGTTGCCCACGTCGCGGATGCGCTGGGCGCGCCCGCCACAGGAGCGGCACTCGATCTCGACGGCGTCGATCCAGGGCCGATGCGGCGAATGGCCCTCGAACTCGGCCCAGCCCGCCACCGCCCGTTCGCGCAGCTCGTCGTGCGAGCCGATGACCTCCCACGCGTCGCAATCTCGGCAGGTGAAGATCGGCAGTGCCAGGCCGTAGTAGCGCTTCTTGCTGATCATCCAGTCGGCCATGTTGCGGAGCCAGTCGAGCTCCCGCTCTTCCAGGCCGACGCCTTCCGGCAGCCAGCGCGCGCTGCGCGTGGCCTCCGACAGCTCGGCGCGGAGCGGGTCCATGGCGATGAACCACTCGTCAACCAGCCGGAAGACGGCCTGGGTGCCGCAGCGCCAGCACACCGGGTAGGAGTGACGGTACTGCTCGCGGCGCACGAGCAGGCCCTTCTTCTCCAGGTCCTCTGCCACCTCGCGGGCGAGGTCCGCCCCGTCGGGGTCATCGGCTCCTGCATAGCGGCCGGTCTGCCAGCCGAAGCCCTGCTTGAAGCGACCGAACTCGTCGATGGGGTCGATCACCGCCAGGTCGAACTGCTTCGACAGCGCGAAGTCCTCCTGGCCGCAGCCGGGAGCGATGTGGACGATCCCGGTCCCCTCCTCGTCGGACACCTCGTCCCACGGGACGACGCGGTGCGCGACCCCTGACGCGACTGGCATCTCGTCGAAGGGGCCGTCGTAGGTGAGATCCACCAGCTCGGCGCCCTTTGCCTCTGCGATCAGGCTGGCGTTCGGCGCGACCCGCGGCTGCGAGCCGTGGCTCAACCACCAGCGCCGGCCTTCGCCGCCCTCCACCAGCACATACGTCAGGTCGGGGTGCACCGCCGCCGCCACGTTCGAGGACAGCGTCCACGGCGTGGTGGTCCATACCAGCAGATCCTCGCCCTCGTGGCCCGGCGAGGTGATCGGCAGCCGCACGGTCAGCGACAGGTGGGAGAGCTCGCGATAGCCCTCCGTCGCGAGCTCCATGTTCGACAGGCCCGTGCCGCAGCGCGGGCACCACGGCATCACGTCGTGGCCCTTGTAGATCAGCCCGCGACGGTGGCACTCGGCCAGGAAGGCCCAGATCGTGTAGTTGTTCTCGTCCGAGTTGGTGTAGTAGCTGTGCTCCCAGTCCATCCACATCCCCAGCCGGATGGATTGCTCAGTGATCCGGTCGGCGAAGCGCTGCGTGCGGGCCTTGCAGTACTCGACGAAGCGGTCGACGCCATACGCCTCGATGTCGCGCTTGTTCTTGAAGCCCAGCTCGCGCTCGGCCTCGACCTCGATCCACAGACCCTGGCAGTCGAATCCGTTCTGGTAGCGCTGCCGCTCGCCCAGCATGGTGTGGTAGCGCTGGAAGAGATCCTTGTAGGTGCGGCCCCAGGCGTGGTGCACGCCCATCGGGTTGTTGGCGGTGATGGGCCCGTCCAGGAACGACCAGCGCCGTTCGCTCGCCTCGTTGCGGGCGAGGTAGCGGGCCATGGTGTCGCGCTCGCGCCAGAGCTCGATCATCTCGCGCTCGAGCGCCGGCACATCCAGTTTCGTGTCGACCGCCTTGAACACCCTTGTCTCCCTGCACAAAAAAGCCCGTCCCGGAACTTATCCGGGACGGGATCACCTGCGATCAGGCTTCCCGCGGTACCACCCGCGTTGGCGCGTGCCCCCAATCTCGACGGCACGCGACCCACTCATCCGCCACGGGCTTCCCGCTGGAGGCCGATGGCGCCGCCGGTCGATATCGGGGGGCGCACCCGGGAGGCGTTACGCACGGCCTTCGGACCGCTTGGCGCCGCCGGCTCGGAAGGGATGGTCCCGCGTCCGGCCCTGCCCGCTCTCACCGTCCGGGCTCGCTGCGTGGGTCGTGCACGACGCGAAGCGCTGTCTTCGTCTCAGCCTGAGTTAGTTCGGTTGTGCTCGCCAGATCATCCGCCCGGCCAGGGGACGGCGTCAACCGAACAGCGCGCGACCCACCAGCAGCAGCGTCGTCAGAGAGGTGATGGCCACCAGGCCCACCAGCCGGGGAAACCAGACCTTTGCCGCGATGCCGGCCAGGGTCGCGGCCGGACCCACCGCCAGCAGTGCCAGCGCCATGGGCCGCAGCTGCTCCACGGGCAGCCCCAGGCGCTGCTGCACCGCGGCCGCGATCCACACCCCCGCGGCGGCCACCACGGGAAGGGCCGGGAGCACGAATGATCGAACGCGCGCCCAGTGGACTTCGAAATGGACGCGCGGCAGCGTGGCGGACGGCAATCGGGCGGTCCGCCGAACGCGCGGTGCGGCTGCCGCTTGCGCGTCCGCCGCGGCGTCCGGCTGGCTGGCCATGAACTCGGACATCCGCGTCGCGTCCTGGGCCGCCTGGCGCTCCGCCTCGGCCGCGGCCAGTGCCGCCGCGCGTTGCTCCGCCAACCGCTCCTCCAGGATGGCGCGCTGGATGCCGGTCAGCAGGCTCGCCGCACGGCCCTCCCCTGCCGCCTCCTCGACCACAGGCATCGCCGGTGGCTCGGGCAGCGGCGCCGGGGCGTACGAGCGGGCCCGCTCGGCCACCTCGTCCAGTCGCTGCTGGATGCGCGCCGCGGCGGCCAGCGCGTTGAGGAACTGCTGCTCTGACTCGGGCGCCACCGCGACTCGCCCGCGATCGGTCGGCACCAGGATCAGGGTGCTCGTGGCGGCCAGCCGCACGACTTCCACCGGCTCATCGCGTCGCAGCGTGCCGCGGCCCAGCCCCAGGCCGAACGCTCCGAACCGAGTCCGCAGGCGCGCGGCGTCAGGTCCGCGCAGCGGCACCCGCGTCACCGGCCCGCGCACCAACGTGTAACGGCGTTCGCCGCCCAGCCAGTGGACGCGGAGCATGGCGACCTCCACGAACATCCGCACGGAGACCAGGACCAGCCACAGCGCGATGCTGAGCGCGGCAACGATCAATCCGGCGGCCACCAGGCCGATGCCGGCCAGGTCTCCCCGCAGCACCCCACCGCCCACCGCCACGGCGCCGGCAGCCAGCAGGATTAGGGGCGCCGCCAGGATGCGCCGCCGGGAGCGTGCGAGCGGAATGGGCGCGATGGGGACCGTTGTGCCGGTCATCGGGCCCTCAGACCTTCTCCGTCACCCGGTACTCCAGGTACCGACCCGTGAGCAGCCGCGTCTGCGCGTCGAGCGCCGGCAGGTTGCTGAAGAAGATGCCGACCAGCGGCAGGCCGATCCACTGCGCGTAGCTCAGCAGGCGTGGGAACCAGCCCCATTCCCGGGGCCGCGGCGGAACGATGCGATGCTCGATGTAGATCAGCACGCCCAGCGCCACCAGCCCGATCGACAGCATGGTCGAGGCGTACAGCGGCAGGTTCTGGCCCAGCGTCGTCTGGGCGAAGGCCGGGTTCAGCACGAGCGGCACCGTGGCGCCGAACATGATCACGAAGGGGGCGATGGCCCAGTTGATGTGCTCGCCGAACAGGTTGATGATCCGCCAGACGCGCGACCAGCGGCTGATCTCGGTGTGCTCGATGGCGTTGCGGATCACGTACGGGATGTCGGTCACCCCCCACGCCCAGCGCCGCGCCTGCAGGTACTGGCCGGCCATCGAGCGCCAGTAGCTCCGCGCCCGTACCGCGTCGCCGTAGATCGGGATGAAGAGCGGCACCGCCCGGAACCGGTCCCCGTAGCGGAAGAAGCTCTTCCAGTAGAAGCGGCTGTCCTCCGGGATCGCGTCGGTGGCCCAGTAGCCCACGTCGTGGACCAGGTGCAGGGTCGTGGAATACGAGCCGAAGCTCTGCAGCTTCTCCGGCAGGACGCTGCGCCACATCTGCAGCTGCGTCAGGACCGCGGCGAACAGGCGCAGCAGCAGCGGGACCTGCCAGATGTTGTTGTGGAAGTACGGGATCGGCTGGTAGAGCTGCGTCTCCCGGTTCTCATCGGTCAGGTGGGCCCAGGTCAGGTAGTTGAAGTACTGCCGGTGGACTCGGTAATCGGCATCCAGGTCGGTGACCAGGATGCGGCGCGGGTCCATCCCGCCGTCGCGCACCAGCTTGCGGTAGAGGTAGCGCCCGCCCCAGGCCATGGCGCTGCTCTTGCCCACAACGATGCCGGGCTCCAGCGGGTCCAGGATGTGGATGAAGTCTGCGAACGCGTCCCCGAACTCGCCCTGCAGCGTCCGGACGTTGGCAATCCCGTCGGTGTCGGTCTCGCGGGTGATGATGGCGCAGATCTTCCGCTCCCGCGGCCACTCGGCGTTGGCCAGGGCGCGGACCGTCTCACGCAGCTTCTCCAGCGGCTCGGTATAGGTCGGGATGAGGGCCAGGTTCGTGTACTCGCGCCAGTCGGGGGGCGGCTCGGGCAGCGCCTCCAGCGCATCGAGGTCGGCCAGCTCGCGCTCGAGGATTGCCCGCTGGGGGCTCGGTCCGGACGGGGCGCCCGCCACCAGCCCAATCGCGCTGCTCGGCCGGCCGGCCAGGCTGGCCAGCTGCCGCAGGACCGCTTCGCGACGGGCGGCCGGATCCTCGAGGCCCCGTAGGCGCTCACCCCAGTCCACGGCCAGCACGCGCTTGATGCGCCGATAGGCAACCACCACGGTGGCACCGAACCACAACGTGCGGGT
>DATAOD010000037.1:0-18365 GCA_036265975.1 Candidatus Limnocylindria bacterium | reverse complement strand
CACGTTCACCGTCTGCGACTGGTCCAGCACGGTGGGGGACAGGAACGGCACCAGCGGCTCGTGGAAGTGCAGGATGTCGAAGCGCTGCCGTTCCAGCAGCTCGCGGGCGCGTTGCTTGAAGCGCCAGCTGAGGGTGACGCGGCCCATGCTGCCGTTGGCCGGGAAGGCGTATCCGGTGCCGAGGCGGATGACGTGCCCCTCGGTCGTGCGCTCCTTGCCGTACTTGCTGGTGATGATCCACACGTCGTGGCCCAGCCGCCGCATGGCCTCGTAGGTGTGCCGCACATGGTCGTTCACCCCGCCGGGGTGCGGGTAGCCGTACGGGCTGACGATGCCGACCTTCAGCGGGCCGCGGTCCAGCCGCGACTGGACCAATGGCGTGGCAGTACCACGTTGCTGGGCGACGTTGCCTCGCGTCATCGCCACTCTCCTGTGGGACGGAGAGTATGCCGCAGGTGCCGCGCCTTGGCGACGAGCTGGCGGCCGTAGACGGTCACGTTGTGCCAGTTGCTCCAGTGCTCACCGGCTGCCTCGGTGCTGCATTCGCCGATGGCGCGGCGGTAGTCCTCCGCCGTGCTGCCAGGGAACCAGGTCCAGCCTGTGCTGATGTGCTCCAGCACGTGCGCATCCGAGTTGCCAACCGCGGCGAGGCGCAGCTTCTGCTCGTTCAGTGCGCGTCGGTCGTGGCGGCGGGCGCGTCCCGCGGCGCTCGGATTCAGCAGCTCGATCGCGTCCAGGTGGTGGCGTGGATCGGCGTCGCGCGCCAGCTCCAGCAGGCTGCGGCGGCCGAGGCTCGGAGTGAGCGGCGCCATGGGGTGCGCGGCGATGGCCAGGCCGCCCTGCTCGTGGATCCGCTCCAGCGTCTCGGGGAGTGGCCGCAGCGCCGGGATTCGCTCCTCCACGAACAATGCCAGGACGTGTCCGCGCCGGGTGGTGACCTCCTCCCCCAGCACCAGGTCGAACGAATAGTCGCCGGCCGCGTGGAGCTCGCGCGCGCGCAGCGCGCCGTCCAGCCGCTCGTGATCGGTGATGGCGATCAGGTCCAGGTCGGTATGGCGCTCGACGTGGTCGAGCAGCGCCTCCACGCCGTGCACGCCGTCCGAATACAGCGTGTGCAGGTGCATGTCCGCTTTGCCACGCGTGCCGCCGCCGCGTGGCGTGGCGCTACGGCTCATGCGGCTGGCCCTCCGGCCGCGGCCGCGGCTCGCTGGCGCTGATCGGTCCAGAAGGGCTGGAAGGCCGCCCACCACTGCTCCGGCGCCTCACCGATTGCCCGCTCGAAGCTGGCCGCCAGGGCCGTCGTCAGCGCGGCCACGTCCGCCTCCGTGTTGCCCGTGCGTGGCGCCTCTACCAGCTCGGCGCGGACGCTGAAGCGCTCCGGGGCGGTGCGCAGCACCCGCGCCATGAGGATTGGCTTGCCGGTGCGCAGCGCGAGCGTGGCCGGTCCGGCGGGGAGCGTGGTAGCGTGGCCGAACATGGTCACTGGCACGCCGTCGCCGGCCAGGTCACGGTCTGCCACCAGCGCGACGATGTCATTCCGGCGCAGGGCGGCCAGCATGGGCCGGAAGGCGCGGCGCAGCGGGATGACGTCCACGCCCTGCCCGCTGGCGCGGCGCGCGCGCAAGAAGTCGAACAGCTCCTTTGGCTCCGTCTCCTCGACCGGTGCCACGCCGCGCAATCCGGCGGCGGCGACGAAGTGGCCGTACGGCTCGAAATTGCCCAGGTGCGGGACCGCGACCACCATGCCGTTGCGCAGCAGCGGCTCCCAGTGGTCCCAATCCTCGACCCGGATCATCCGATCGACCTGGTCCTGGCGATAGTGCGGCGCGCGCAGCATCTCCAGCCAGTAGCGGGCGTGGCCGATGAACGACTGCTCCACCATGCGTCGCAGCTCGCGCCCGCCCGCGGGCCGGCCCGTGGCCTGCGCGATGCGCGCCAGGCTCTCGGACACCAGCGCGCGGCGGCCGGGCGCGAGCCGATACCAGGCACGGCCGCCCAGGTCCGCCAGTCCGTAGGCTACGCCCACTGGCAGGGATCGGGCGACGGCATCGGCCAGGCGCAGGCCAAGCGACAGGAACGGTCCGCGCATCGGTCAGGCGCTGCCGGCCCGGGCCCAGTCCTCGCCACGGCGGGCCAGCTCCAGGGCTGCGCGCGCCTGTGCGCGGTCCGCATCGGTCTGTGGCCAGATCGGCCGGAACATGTACCACTGCCCTGGATCGGCGGCAATCACCGATCCCAGCTCGTCGGCGAGGGCCTGGGTGGCGCGGTGGATCTCCGCCGGCTCGTCGCTGGCCGCCCGGATCAGCGGCAGCCCGCGCGCCGTGAAGCGGTCGCCGCGGGTCCGCTGGCAGGCCACGGGCAGCATCGGCGCACCGGACCGTGCCGACAGGGTCGCAGGCCCGGCTGGGAACGTGGTCGCCTCGCCGAAGAACTCGACCGGCACATCACCGCGGCGGTAGCCGCCATCGCAGAACAGCACGAGGTTCTCGCCGGCGCGCAGCGCGCGAATGAGCGCGCGCAGGTTGCGCCAGCCGATGAGCGTCAGCCCGTGCTTGGCACGCACGGCCTTGAGGTGGTCGTACAGCCGGCCGTAGGTCGTGTCGTCGGCGATGACGTGCAGCGCCTGCTGGTACGTCTTGAGCGCCGGCGCGATGAGGTCCATGCCGCCGACGTGGACCGTGCACAGCAGCACGCCCTTCCGGTCGGCCTGCGCCTCCCACAGGATGTCGATGTTGGCGATCTCGACCAGCGCGCCCACGTCCTCCGGCTCCTCGCCGGCGAGCCGCATGACGTCCGCCAGGTAGCGGGCGTAGTTGCGGAAGGCGCGCCGCGCCGCGCGGCTGACCCGCGGATCGTCGGCGGGCAGGCCCAGCACGCGTGCCAGGTTCTCGCGAACGACGTCGCGCTTGTCGCCGGCGAAGTCGTAGGCGGCGTTGCCGGCGGCCGCCGAGAGGGGGAGCACCGCTCCCCGGGGCAGCGCGCTGATCGCCGTTTCACCCGCACGGTAGGCCCAGAAGGCGAGGCGCTCGCGCAGGCGCTCGCCCTGCGGCGCACCGCCTCCGCGCCGGGCGCTCACGCCTGTCGGGGCGCCTGCCGCGCTGCCGGCCACGATGGGGCCGGCCGGCATCGGCTCAGCCGGCATCGGCTCAGCCGACGCTCGCAGCCGTCTTGGTGTGAGCCTCCGCCATCTTGCGCAGCTTGCGCTTGGTCGGTGCCTGGCTGCCGTCCAGCGTCTCGTTGTCCTCGCCGCGGATGAAGGCCTCCACCCGGTTGTAGGCAACGTCGTCGTGGATCTGGATGGGCGGCGACTTCATGAAGTAGCTCGACGGCGCCACCAGGGTGCCGGCCAGGCCGCGGTCGAGGCCCAGCTTCGCGCAGCGGATGGCATCCGTGATCACGCCCGCGGAGTTGGGCGAGTCCCACACCTCCAGCTTCAGCTCCATGTTCAGCGGCACGTCGCCGTAGGTGGTGCCCTCCATTCGGATGTGGCACCACTTGCGGTCCTTCAGCCACGGCACGTAGTCGGACGGGCCGACGTGCACCTGGTCGTCGCCGATCTCGTAGTCGAGCATGGAGGTGACCGCATTGGTCTTGCTGATCTTCTTGGACTCCAGCCGCTCGCGCTCCAGCATGTTGAGGAAGTCGGTGTTGCCGCCGAAGTTCAGCTGGTAGGTGCGGTCGATGCGCACGCCGCGGTCCATGAACAGGCGGGTCAGCACGCGGTGGGTGATGGTGGCGCCGACCTGGCTCTTGATGTCGTCGCCGATGACCGGCAGCCCCTTCTCCGCGAAGCGGCGCTGCCAGTACGGCTCGCGGCCGATGAACACCGGGATGGCGTTGACGAAGGCCACGCCCGCCTGCAGCGCCTGCTCGACGTACCACTTGGTGGCCTCCTCGCTGCCGACCGGCAGATACGAGACCACGACGTCGACCTTGCGCTCCTTCAGGATGCCGACCACGTCCGCCGTTGGGCCGGGGGCCTTCTCGATTACCTGGGACAGGTACTTGCCCAGCCCGTCGTGGGTCATGCCGCGATCGACGGTGACGCCAATGTTCGGCACGTCAGAGAACTTGTACGTGTTGTTCTGCCCGGAGAAGATCGCCTGGGACAGGTCCTTGCCCACCTTCTCCTTGTCCACGTCGAAGGCGGCCACGAAGTCGATGTCCCGGATGTGGTAGCCGCCCAGGTTGACGTGCATCAGGCCGGGGACGAAGTCGGTCTCCTTGGCATCGGCGTAGTAGTAGCGGCCCTGCACCAGGCTGGAGGCGCAGTTGCCGACGCCCACGATGGCGACCCGGATCTTGCCGTCCGTGCTGTGCTTGCCGTTGGTTGCGCTCTTGCCGTTCGTGTCAGCCACCGGTGTCAGTTCTCCCTTGTCGGTTGGTTTGCTGCTGCAGCCGGGGTCGCCGAGCTGAGCCGTTGGACGTGCCAGATGCGCTGGATGGTGGTGGCCAGCGAGAGGATGGCGACCACTGCCAGTGTGCCGATGAGTGCGAAGTCAAGGCCCAGGCCCGCAAGCCCGATGCCGCCGATGGTCAGCACCAGCCGCTCCATGCGGGGCGCCAGGCCCACCGAGGCCGTGAGGCCGATGCCTTCCGCCCGCGCCCTGGTGTAACTCACCATGAACGAGCCGCCCAGCGCGACCAGCGCTAGCAGCACTGGAAGCGTCGGCTCGGCGGCGCTTCGCAGGAAGTAGGCAACGATGCCGCCATACAGCACCGCTTCCGCCGCGCGGTCCAGGGTCGAGTCCAGGAAGCTGCCGAAGCTGCTGCCCGCGCCCGTGGCCCGCGCCAGCGCCCCGTCGACCGCGTCGAGCAGGGATCCGGCGGTGAGGACCACCGCGCCGGCGATCAGGCTGCCGGTGGCGACCAGCACGGATGCCGCGACCACGATCACGAAGCCGATGACCGTGATGGTGTTGGGGGTCAGGTGCAGCGCCACGGCCAGCCGCACCACCGGTCGCAGGAGCGCGCGGCCGGCCTCCTTGACGCGGGTGGAGAGCAGCGAGTCGCCGCGGCGCAGGTCATGGGCGCGCGTGTGGCTAGCCGACATCCGGCACCTCGCCGTGGCTGCCCTGCCGTGAGAGGGCGTTCACGCCGGCCGTGCCGCCGATGAGGCGTGCCTCCGCCTCGTGCAGCTCCTCGAAGGCAGCCAGGCGCAGGCGGCAGATCACCGCTCGTCCCTGGCGTCGCGTGTCGATCAGGCCGGCCAGACGCAGGATGCGCAGATGCCAGCTGATGAGCGGCTGGGAGAGCGCGACGCCTGCCGACAGCGCGTGCACCGGCATGGGGCCGCCCTCGGCCAGCAGGCCGATGATGCGGAGCCGGGTCTCGTCGCCGAGGGCCCGGTAGAAGACGCGGAGCCGGCGCAGGTCGCGCTCACCGGCAGTCTCGCGGACGATGGTCATGTCGTAGCCGTTCTTTATCAAATGCGGATTGATATAAGCGGGTGCTTATGATACGCAGCTCGCCGGATTCGCGTCAAGCGGGTGGTAGACTGCGGCCCGCCTGACGCCGCTGCCGCCTGTGAGGAGGTGCGCCCTGACCAGCTCCACGCCCGACGCGCTGTGGGCGTCGAGGTCGGTCCGGCTACTGCGCCCGGCCGCGGTGGTGGTCTCCGGCCTCCAGCGCTCGGTGGGGCGGCACCGACTGCTGGCGGGCCTGGACATGCGCGTGCCGGTGGGCGCCAGGCTACTGATCGTGTCCGAGCCGGATGGCGCGGCCTCACTGTTGCTGGGCATCCTTGCCGGCCTGGTGCGGCAACGACGCGGCCGCTTCGAGCTGGCGGGCCTGTCCCGGGCCGATGATCGCTCCGGCGGCTGGCGCCGCCGCGTCGCCTACCTGCCGCCGGACGGCGGCTTCTATCCATGGATGTCGCCGATGGAGGTGCTGGAGCTTTCCGCGCGGCTGGCCGGCCACGACCGCTTGGAGCGCGTGCGGCGCATCGATGACGCCGTGGAGCGCTACGGACTTGGCGCCGAGCTGCGGCGACCAGTTTCCCGCGGGGGCCCCGCGCTCGCCCAGCGCGTGGGCCTGGCGGCGGCGTTGATGGGCGATCCAGAGGTCCTGCTGCTGGACGAGCCGCTCCGCGCCGTGGAGCGCCCTGAACGTGTGCGCCTGCTCCGGATCCCCGGACCGCGTCGGACGGTGCTGCTGGCCAGCCGCTACCCGGCCAGCGAGGACGGCATCGTTGACGACGTTGCGCTGATCCGCGATGGGCGGCTGGCCCTGCAGGTGCCGCGCGCCCAGCTGACAGAGCACGACCTGCCGCTGTCCATGCGCGGCATCGGGGCCCTGGCCGAGCTGCGCAAGGCCGGTGTCCAGCTGGCGGCGGCCAGCGCGTGACCCGCTTCCTGGCAGTCGCGGGACTCGCCCTGCGGGAGCTCTGGATCAGCTTTCGGCTGCTCCTGCTGGTGGCGCTCTTCCTGCTCACCGCCCTGCCGGCCTC
Source organism: Candidatus Limnocylindria bacterium (assembly GCA_036265975.1). Lineage (GTDB taxonomy): Bacteria > Chloroflexota > Limnocylindria > QHBO01 > QHBO01 > DASSCW01. The sequence goes on along the minus strand of DATAOD010000037.1, from coordinate 11,917 downwards.
GCTGCTGCGCGGGCCCTCGGATGACCCGCTGGCCGCGGTGACGGCGCCGCTGCAGCCATTCGCCATCGCCCTGTCTGCCGCCATCTCCGTCGCGGCGGGGGTGGCGGCGGGCACGTTGGCCACGGAGCGGCGCCGCGGGACGGCGGGCTGGCTGGCGGGCCGGGCCGTTCCGCGCAGCAGCATCGTCGTCGGATGGTTCGCCGCCTTCGCCGTGGTGCTGCTGCTCGGCATCATCCCGGCCGCTGGCCTCGCCTGGCTGACCCTGGGCCCGGCGTCGGAGACGATCGATCCAGTTGCCTTCGCGGTCACCGTGGCATCGGCCGCGGCGGTCGGCCTGGCGGCGGTGGCCGCTGGCCTGCTGTTCGGGGCATGGCTCGGCGTGCGGCCGGGCATGGTGCTGAGCGGCGTGCTCGCCGCCGCCGTGCTGGTGCCGGCTGCGGCTCCGGGCATCGCGGCACTTGCCGCCGCGCCGGCTCCGGGCGCGCCGTTCGCGCTGCTGGCGGATCTGGCTGATGCCAGCCGCCCGATCGGCGACTCCGTCCTGGCCGGTGGCCTGGCGCTGGCGGGCGGCGCGGGCCTGCTGATCCTGGCCTCGGCGCTGATGAGCCGCGCGGACCTGTGAGCGGGGTGCAGCCCACCGTCCGCATGCACCCGGCCGCTGCCTGGGCGGTGCTGCTGGTCGCTTCATTGGGCGTCTTCCTGGGCGGCGCCGAGCTGATGGTGGTGGCCATCGCGCTGCCGTCGATCGTGGTCGACTTCGGCGGATGGGCGGACCTTGCCCGCGCCTCGTGGATCGTGAACGGCTACCTGCTGGCCTACCTGGTGGCCATGCCGCTGGCAGGGCGCGCCGCGGACCTGTGGGGGGCGCGGCGCCTCTACGTGGTGGCGCTGCTGCTGTTCTGCGCCGGCAGCCTGGGCGCCGGGCTGAGCCGCCTGGCGGGCAACGAGGCCGGGCTGGCGTGGCTGATCGGGATGCGGGTGGTGCAGGGATTTGGCGGCGGCGCGCTGGTGCCGCTGTCGATGGCGCTGGCCAGCCACCTGTTCGTCGGGCGCACGCGCGCGGCCGCCCTGGGCGTCGAGGGCGCGGCCACGTTCGTGGGCATGGCGATCGGCCCGGCCTACGGCGCCTGGGTGCTGCTTAACGTCAGCCTGCCGCTGCCGGGCGTGGACCTGGCCGCCTGGCAGTGGATCTTCTTCCTGAACCTGCCGGCGGGCGTGATCACGCTGCTGCTGATCTACGTGGTCGCCGGCGGGGTGGAGACTCCGCGGGCGAGCGGCGGCATCGACCTGCTGGGGGCGCTGCTCATCAGCATCACATTGGTCGCCGGTGTCGGCGCGCTCACGCTGGCCGGCCAGCGTGGCTGGACCGACCCGCTCATCCTGGGCGGCTTTGCCGTGTTCGCCCTGGCGCTCGTGGCATTCGTGGTGCGCGAGCTGCGCCTGCGCACGCCGCTCATCGATCCGCGGCTGTTCAGGGACCGCAGCTTCTCGGCCGCGAACGCCGTCAGCCTGCTCACCGGCTACACACTGGCCACGGCCATCATCGGTGGGCCGGTGTTCGTCAACCGGGTGCTGAACCACGGAGCTGATGAGGCCGCATTGGCGCTCACCGCCCTGACCGCCGCGATCGCCGCCGGCGCGCTGATCGGCGGGCTGCTCAGCGCGATCGCCGGGGAGCGGCCGACCGCGCTGCTGGGCGTGGCGGCCAGTGCCGCCGGCCTGTGGCTGGCAACGTCGTGGGGCACCGCCACCGGGCTGGGAGAGCTGATGCTCGACCTGGCCATCTTCGGGGCCGGCTTCGGCTTGACCGTCTCGCCGCGCGCGACCGCGGCCGTGGAGGCGGCCGGCGCATCGGCCTATGGCGTGGCGAGCGCCATGCTGCAGATCACCCGGACGCTGGGGATGAGCGTTGGGCTGGCGCTGCTGACGTCCATCGGCCAGAACCGGATCGACGAGCTGACGGAGCTCATCAATGACCCGGCGCGGCGGGACGCACTGGTGAGGTCGCTCGGATACCCGCAGTTCGTGGGCGTGGATCCGCATGCCAGCCTGGAGCTGGTCAACGTGCTGGAGCGCTGGTCGCGCGGCGAGGCCGCGGACGTGCTGCGGCTCGTGCTGGTCATCGCCCTGGGCGTGGCGCTGGTCACCCTGGTGCCTGCCGCGCTGGTGGGCGCGCGGCGCTCGACGTCGACGGAGGGCTAGATCGGGTCCGCCACGATCACCAGCTCGCCCCAGTTGCGGTTGTAGCCCTGGCTGGTCTGCAGGGTCAGCCGCTCGTGGTCAGTGGCCTGCGTCCAGCGCACGCCGGCGGAGCAGTCCTTGGCGATCTGCAGTGCCAGCGGCAGGGCGACGCCCAGCCGGTCCGGGTTGAGCTCGGGGTTGGGCGGATTGTTGTCCGGGCAGGCGACGTTGGGATGGATCTCGGTCACGACGTAGCGCAGCACGGCGCCATCCGACATCAGGATCTTGATGCGAGCCCCCAGCTGCACGTTCCACAGCGGCTTGAACAGGATCTGCGTGGCGTGGGCGAAGATGTAGGTGTTGGTGCCTCGGCCCGGCTCCGAGGACTCGCGCAGGATGAAGGCCGAGTCCTCCTCCGGGAACGAGTCGTTGCCCAGGGTGGTGGACTTGTGCACCGGCACGTTGATGCCCACCGACTCGATCTGGATCTGGACGGCATTCCAGTTCCTGGGGATGGGCGTTGGCTTCGGGGTGGGCTTTTGCGTCTCGTCCGGGCTGCCGGAGGCGGAGGCCGATGGCGTGGCCAAAGCGACCGGCGTGTCGGTCGGGTCGGGGATCGGCGCCAGGCTGGACACCGGCGGCCGGTCCAGGTCCATCTGCCCGACGATAATCAGCACGACCCCAGCCACCGCGAGCAGGAGCGGCAGCAGCATGCCTGACAACGCGCGACGCATGACGCGGCGGAGTCTAGACCGCCGGTGACCGATGCGTCCGGGCACCGCCTCGACCATGCGCTGGCCCTTGCCCGCGGAGCGTTGGAGCACGCGCCAGCCGGACTGCTGACCGACCTGGACGGGACGCTGGCGCCCATCGTGTCCGATCCCTTCGCGGCCAGACCGCTGCCGGGTGCCGTGGACGCGCTGCTGGAGCTTGGCGAGCGCCTGGCCGTGGCGGGCGTGGTGACAGGCCGAGCCGCGCTCGACGCGCGGCGCATGCTGGGCAGCGACCAGCTGCTGGTAATCGGCAACCACGGGGTGGAGTGGCTGGAGCCCGGCCGGAGCGTTGCCGCTCTCCGCGCGGACCTGGCCGACTGGGCACCCGGTGCGGTGCACGCGGTCCTGGGCGCTCTGCGGCTGGGCGACGACGTGTGGGTGGAGGACAAGGTCCTGTCGGCCACGCTCCATTTCCGCAACGCGCCGGACCCCGAAGCCACCCGCGCGCGGCTGCGCTCCGCCCTCGACGGCGTAAGCGATCTGGGCGCGCGCGGCCTGGTGGTGCGTCCCGGCCGCATGTCACTGGAGATTCGCCCGGCCGCTGCCGGCGACAAGGGCAGCGCGCTGGAAGCGCTGATCAGCCGCTACGCGCTGCGGGGCGTGGTGGTGCTGGGCGACGACGTGACCGACGTCGACATGTTCCGTGTCGCGGCCGAGGCCCGTGCCGGCGGGCGCCTGGAGGCGGCGATCTTCGCGGTGGCGGGCGCGGGCGAGGTGCCGCCCGCCGTGGCGGCCGCGGCTGATCTGGTGCTGCCAGATCCGGCGAGCGCCGCGGAGCTGCTCAGCTCGCTGGCCGCTGCCTCCGGCTGACCGCGGCTCGGCCCATGGCGGCATCGCGCCGGCCCTCCAGGCGCGCCATGTCCTCCATCTGCCGGCGCAGCCACCAGCCGATGTCCTCGCGCTCGACGCCCCGGCGCAGGACCGCGTTCCGCTCATGCCGCTCGGCCGCGGGCATCTGCAGCGCGATTGACAGCGCCTCGGCCGTGCCGGCCACGTCGGCCGGCGCCACGGGCAGGACGCCATCTGCCATCTGGTCGAAGGCGCCGGCCGTCTCGGACAGCACCAGCACCGCGTCCGTACGGCTGACCACGGCGGCTTCCTTGGCGACTAGGTTCATGCCGTCGACCAGCGGGTTGACCAGCACGACATCCGCGATGGCCAAGCCGGCGATGGCCTGTGCGTAGTTATTCTCGTAGAAGATCTGCACCGGCCGGTACTCGGCCCGGCCGAAGCGGGCGTTGATGCGGTCGACCGCCGCCTGGACCTTGCGCCCGTAGTCGCCGTATTCGCGCAGGCCGGTGCGCGACGGGACCAGGAAGGCCAGGAACGTCACGCGGCCGCGGAGGCGCGGATAGCGCTGCAGCAGCGCCTCGAAGGCGGCGAAGCCCCGCAGGATGTTCTTCGAGGGCTCCAGGCGGTCGACGCGGACGATCACCTGGCCGCGCGCCGCGGCGCGCAGCTGCTCGGCGCGGCGTCGGGCGCGGAGCGAGCCGGCTACCTGGATGGTGGCGTTCACGTCGATGCTGATCGGGTAGTCACGCACGTGCGCCACGTGCCCGTCCGCAAGCAGGACGCGGCGGTTGCGGTGATCCACACGCGCGCCCGGCAGGAAGGACTCGGCGGCGCGCAGGTAGTTGTGCGCGTAGCGCGCCGTCTGGAAGCCCAGCACGTCCGCGGCCGCCAGGCCGGCCACGATCTGGGTGCGGATGGTGGGCGAGATCGTCTGCCACAGTGACGACGGCGGCCACGGGATGTGGGTGAAATGGCTGATCAGCGCCGCCGGCCGCCTGGCGCGGATCATGGCCGGCGCCAGGTACAGGTGGTAGTCGTGCAGCATGATCCGTGGCCGCTGGTCGTCCGTCGCCTGGCGCAGCACGGCGCGCGCGAAGGCCTCGTTCACCGGGACGTAGCCGTTCTCCCAGGCGCGCAACGTGCCGGCGTCGATCATCGGCCTGGTCGGCAGCTCGTACATCTGGTGCTGCAGGAACCAGAGCAGGGGATTGGCGATCACGTTGTAGGCGGCCTCGTACTGCGCCCGTTCCAGCGCCACGAAGCGCAGCCGCATCTCGCCGCGCATGGCCCGGTCGATGAGCGCCGGCTCGCTGATGCCCAGCCGGTCGCCCTCCGACATCGGGGCCGCGACCCAGGTGACCGGCACGTGGCGACCGACCTGCGACAGGGCGGTGACGAGGCCGCCGCTGCCGCGCCGCGGCCTGAGCTCCCCGGCCGGGCCGACGGCGAAGGTCACCGGGCCGCGGTTGGTGGCGATCAGCAGGCGGCGGTCGCCCAGCAGCCGCTGGGCCGCTCCTGCCAGCTGGCGCTCGGCACGCCGCTGCAGCGCCATCGGCCTAGAAGAGGATGCTGGCGGAGTCCCGAAGGAGGTGCAGGATCGGCTCCGGGAAGACGCCGAGCAGCACGACCCCGATCACCGACAGTGCCAGCGCGGCGGTCGTGAACGGGTGCCGGTCGACCGGTGCGGGATCGGCTTCCGGGTCGCGCATGTACATGTAGACGATGACGCGCAGGTAGTAGAACGCGGCCAGCGCGGCGTTCAGGGCAATGACCACCGCCAGCCACCCCAGGCCGGCGTGGACGGAGGCCAGCAGCACGTACAGCTTGGCGAAGAAGCCGACGGTCGGCGGGATGCCGGTCAGGCTCAGCATCAGGATCGCCATGGCCGCGGCCAACGCCGGTGCACGCGACGCGAGTCCGGCGAAGCTGGCCAGCCCGCCGTAGCGGCGCGGATCACGCTGCAGCATGCCGACCACCGCGAAGGCTGCCAGGTTCATGACCCCGTAGCCCAGGACGTAGAAGAGGATCGACTCGATCGCCTCCTGCTGGACCGCTGCGGTCGTGGCGGCGGCAAACGCCGCCAGGCCGGCCACGATGTAGCCGGTGTGGGCGATGCTGGAGTAGGCCAGCATGCGCTTGACGTTGGTCTGGGTCAGCGCGACCACGTTGCCGGCCGTCATGGTCAGCACCGCCAGGATGGCCATGATCGTCAGCCAGTCGGCACGCATCGGCGCCAGGCCCTCGGCGAACAGCCGCACCAGCAGCGCGAAGGCGCCCAGCTTGGGACCGACCGACAGGAACCCGGTGATGGGCGTCGGGGCGCCCTGGTAGGCATCCGGGGTCCAATAGTGGAACGGCACCACCGCCGCTTTGAAGGTCGCGCCCACGGTCAGCATGCCGATCGCCACCAGCGCCGCCGGTCCGGCGGCCCCGGCATTGGCCAGCGCCTGGCCGATATCGACGATGTGCGTCTTCCCCGTCAGCCCATAGGTCCAGCTGATGCCGAACAGCAGGATGGCGCTGGCGAACGAGCCGAGCAGGAAGTACTTCAGGCCGCCCTCGTTGCTGTAGCGGTCGGTCTTGTGGAAGCCGGTCAGCAGGTAGGCGGGCATCACCATCAGCTCCACGCCCAGGAACAGGGTGATCAGGTCCGCCCCCGAGGCCAGCGTGAACATGCCCAGCATGCTGAACAGCAAGATGGCGTTGAACTCGCCCAGTGGCAGGCGACGCGCAACCAGGTAGGGTGGCGCGAAGAGGGCGGCCAGGATGCCGATCATGAGCGTCACGGCCTTGAAGAAGACGGACAGGTCGTCGACCACGTAGAAGCCGTCGAAGACCCGAGCGTTCACGCCCCACACCAGCACCAGGCCAATTGCCGAGAGCCCCATGCCCAGCAGCGTCAGCGGGGTGAGGATCCACTTGACGCCGCGCGGGATGAACAGATCGGTGGTGATCACTGCCAGCACGGTGACCACCAGGATGAGCTCCGGCAGCAGCGTGAACAGGTCGTTCAGCGGGTCACGCATGCACGCTCACCATGGCAGCCCAAGCGAGGCGAGGCCGTTCGAGCCGCTGACCGCCTGGATGATGTGGTCCACCGGGGCCTGGGTGAGGTGCAGCACCGGCCCGGGGAAGACGCCCAGCGCCACCACCAGGAACAGCAGCGGGGCGAGCGCCAGCCACTCCGTGCGGCTCATGTCGGACAGTGACGGCCAGAAGCGACGGATCCAGCCGGACGGCACCGTGAAGAAGACGCGCTGGAACATCCACAGCATGTAGACCGAGCTGAAGATGACCACCAGCATGGTGGCGCCGGCGACCCAGCCGTTGAACTTGAACGCGCCCAGCACGACCAGGAACTCGCCCACGAACCCGGAGAGTCCGGGCAGGCCGATGCTGGCAAACGTGAACAGCCCGAACATCGCCGCGTAGCGCGGCAGCTTGGCGTTGAGGCCGCCCATGTGGGCGATCAGCCGGTCGTGGGTGCGCTCGTAGATGACGCCGACCAGCAGGAACAGCGCCCCAGTGGTCACGCCGTGGCTGATCATCTGGAACACGGCGCCCTGCAGCCCCTGCTGGTTGAACACGAATGTGCCCAGCATCACGAAGCCCATGTGGCTGACGCTCGAATACGCGATCAGCTTCTTGAGGTCTGGCTGCACCATGCTGACCAGCGCGCCGTACAGGATGGCGATGACGGCCAGGCCAATGACGATCGGCGCGAACTCCGCGGCGGCATCGGGCAGGAGGGGGAGGCTGAAGCGCAGGAAGCCATAGCCCCCGAGCTTGAGGAGCACCCCCGCCAGGATGATGGAGCCGGCCGTCGGCGCCTCGACGTGCGCGTCGGGCAGCCAGGTGTGCAGCGGCCACATCGGCACCTTGATGGCGAAGGCCAGGAAGAAGGCGATGAACGCCAGCGCCTGCAGCCCGTCGGAGAACGGGAAGCCACGCAGTTGCTCGTAGGCGAACGTGAACTCGTTTCCCGCCGCGGCATGGGCGATGGCCACCGCCAGGATGGCGACCAGCATCAGCAGCGAGCCGACCAGGGTGTAGATCACGAATTTGACGGTGGCGTAGATGCGCCGTGGCCCGCCCCAGATCCCGATCATCAGGTACATCGGGATGAGGCTCAGCTCCCAGAAGACGTAGAACAGGAACAGGTCAAGGCTGACGAACACGCCCAGCATGCCGACCATCAGCAGCAGCATCGTGGCGTAGTACTCCTTGACCCGCGTCCGGATCGGATCCCAGGAGTAGAGGATCGCGACCACGCTGAGGACCGTGGTCAGGATGACGAGCACCAGCGACAGGCCGTCGACCCCCATCCGATAGCCCATCCCGAAGGCGGGGATCCAGCTGTAGTCCTCGCGGAACTGGAACTCCGACGATGGCCCCGGACCACCGAGGTCGCTGATGGCGTTCGTGTTGTAGGTCAGGAGAAGCAGGCTGAACGCCAGGCTTGCCAGCGCGGCAATCAGCGCAATCCAGCGAATGGCCCGGTGGTTCCCGCCCGGCACCAGCAGGATGGCCAGCACCCCTACGATCGGGGCGAACACGATCATGCTGAGAAGCGGAATGCTCTCCGCGAAGCTGCGCAGGCCCGGAGCGTCGATCACGGCCGGATCACCAGGTAGCCGATGAGCACCAGCACCATCCCCGCGGCCATCCCCAGTCCGTAGTTCTGCAGCTTTCCGGTCTGGAAGGAGCGCAGCCCGCCGCCGATCCGCTCGGCCAGCCAGCCGGCGCCGTTCACCGCACCGTCGATGACCTTGGCGTCGAACCACCACAGGGCGTTGGCGAACAGCACGCCACCGCGTGCCCAGACCAGCTGGTAGATGTCGTCGATGTAGTACTTGTTCAGGCTGGCCCGATACATGCCCGGGCCGAAGCCGAACGGAATGCGCTCCACGAACCGCCTCGGCATCTCCGGCCGCGCCACGTACCAGCGATAGGCGAGCCAGATGCCCGCGGTGCCGACCGCGGCCCCCACCAGCAGCAGCAGCCCGCCCAGCCCGATGAGCTGGAAGCCGTGCTCGGCGCCCGCCGCGATGGAGCCCGGCAGCACTCCGGCGCCCATCTCCTCGGCATGCGCGAAGACGCTCTCCAGCCAGTCGTGGATCAGCCCGCCTTCCGGGGGCAGGCCCAGCAGCACGCCGGCCAGGACGGTGGGCACGGCCAGGATCGCCAGCGGGGCGACCATGGTGCCCGCCGACTCGTGGACGTGATGCCACGCATCGGCAGGTCCGCGCCACTCGCCGTGGAATGTCATGTAGATCATGCGGAACGTGTAGAAGGCGGTCATGAAGGCGACCACGATGCCGATGCCGTAGAACAGCAGGTAGCCGCGGTTGAACGCTTCGCCCAGGATCTCGTCCTTGCTGAAGAAGCCGGCGAAGATCGGGATGCCGGCCAGCGCCAGAGAGCCGACCACCATGGTCCAGTAGGTCCATGGCATCGAGACCCGCAGGCCGCCCAGGAAGCGCATGTCCTGCTCGCCCGAGGCGCCGTGGATGACGGAGCCGGACCCCATGAACAGCAGCCCCTTGAAGAAGCCATGGCTGACCAGGTGGAAGATGGCGGCCACCCAGGCCCCGATGCCCAGGGCGAAGAACATGTAGGCCAGCTGACTCATGGTCGAGTAGGCCAGCACCTTCTTGATGTCGTTCTGGGTCAGCGCGATGGCCGCCGCGAAGATGGCGGTGAACACGCCAATGGACGCCACGACCCACATCGTCACCGGGCTGGCGGCGAAGATCGGGTTGGCGCGGGCGACCATGTAGACGCCGGCGTTGACCATGGTGGCCGCGTGGATCAGCGCGCTGACAGGCGTTGGGCCCTCCATGGCGTCCGGCAGCCAGACGTGAAGCGGGAACTGGGCCGACTTGCCCACGGCGCCGGCGAAGAGCAGCAGGGCGATGACGGTGACGAAGGTCGGGTCAATTTCGCCGATGCGCGCGAAGACCTGGTCGAACTGCAGCGTGCCCAGCGCGGTCCAGATGGCCATGATACCCAGCCCGAACCCGAAGTCGCCCACGCGGTTGACCACGAACGCCTTCTTGGCCGCACCCGCCGCCGAGGGCTTCTTGTACCAGAAGCCGATGAGCAGGTAGCTGCACAGGCCCACCGCCTCCCAGCCCACGTACAGCATCAGGAAGTTGTCGCCCAGGATCAGCAGCAGCATGCTGAACATGAACAGGTTCAGGTAGGCGAAGAAGCGCCAGAACCCGCGGTCGCCGTTCATGTAGCCGATGGAGTAGACGTGGACCAGCAGGCCCACCGACGAGACCACCAATAGCAGCATGGCGGTCAGCGAATCGACCAGGAACGCGATCTGGATCCTGAAGTCGCCGGCGCCGATCCACTCGTACAGCCGCACGTGGTAGGTGTGGCCGCCGAACACGACGTTCGCGAACAGGACCATGCTCAACAGCCAGGCCACGCCCACGGCCAGGGTGGGCACGATCCAGCTGAAGTAGCGCGGCTGCTCGGCGCCCGGGGCGACATGCCCTGACTGGCCGAGGCCGTCGTTCAGGTCGGCGGGGATGACGCCATCGGCTCCTTCGGCGTTGGCCAGGTCGTCCGCGTGCCCGGCGTGCGGACTGGTCTGTGCCTGGAGCTCCTCGCTGGGGATGGGCGCCATGTCGGACGCATCGGCTGCGGCATGCGGGTCCGCGGTCGCCGTCGCGTGCTCGTCGTGCCCGGCGTGGCCATGCCCCGCCTCGCCACCGGGTCCCTCCGGACCTCCGTGCGTGCCGTGCAGCGGCACGCGATCGAGCCGGGAACCGACCAGCACGGTGAACAGGAAGCCGGCCAGGGGCAGCGCCGGAATGAGGGCGACCAGCAGATCCATCGGCTCCGTCCTACTCCTTCAGGTCGGAGTACTCGTCGACCTCTGGGGTCTGACGAGTTCGGATGATCGCGATCACCAGCGCCAGGCCGACGGTCGCCTCCGCCGCGGCCACGGCCATGATCATCAGCGCGAACACCCCGCCGGCGTTGGCGCTGACCGGCAGGTAGGCGTTGAACGCCACCAGGCTCAGGTTGACCGCGTTCAGCATCAGCTCGATGCAGATCAGCATCAGGATCGCGTTGCGTCGCGCGAGGAATCCGAACGCGCCGATGCCGAACAGCAGCGTGGAGACGACCAGGTAGCCGGCCAGGCCCATCAATCGGCTCCCATCAGTTCGCCCGCTCGTCGTCTTCCGGCCTGCGGGCCAGGTAGATGGCACCGATGATGGCGGCCAGCAACAGCAGGCTCACCAGCTCGAACGGCAGCGCGTAGACCGTGAACAGGGACTGCGCGATCTGCCCGATGGCAATGGCGGTCACCTGCAGCCCATCGCCCCAGTTGGTGGTGGTGGCCGCCCAGCCGATGACGAGCACCGCCACCAGCGCGACCAGCGCGGCGGCCCACACCTGGCGATGGAACGGGGCCGGGATGTTGGCGTCGCCGGCCTGCGTCAGCATGATCGCGAACAGGATCAGCACGCTGATGGCACCGAGGTAGATCAGCACCTGGGCGGCGGCCACGATGGCGGCGCCGAGCAGCAGGTACATGCCCGCCAGCGAGCCGAAGCAGACCATCATGGCGATGGCGGAATGGATGATGTTGCGCAGCGTGACCACGGCCAGCCCGCCGCCGACCACGCCGATGGCAAGCAGGACGAAGAGGACCACCGAAACGTCCAGGGCGAGGGCTCCCTTGGTGCTGAGCGCTCAAAACGGCCTCGCATGTCTCGCTCGAGGCCGATTTCGATTCTACCGTAGGGAGCGGGCCGCGGCCCCGCCGAAGCCCTGATCGTGAGAAGGTTCGCGCGTGATCAGGTTGATCTCGGCGGCCTTCCTCGTGGCCTGGCTGTTCGGTGCCCTGGCGTTCACCCTGCGACCGGCCCATCCGCTCCCCGGCCAGGTCGTGACGGACAATGCCATCCCCTTCACGACCATCCGCATCTACCTGGACAACCTGGACTCGTCGTTCTGGGTTTCGCAGGCGGCCGGCAACCTGCTCCTGCTCCTTCCGCTTGGCCTCTTCGGCCCGCTCGCCCTGCCCTGGCTGGCCCGATGGTGGCGCGTCCTCCTGGTCGCGGCGCTGTTCTCCAGTGCGATCGAGGTGGCGCAGCTGTTCATCCCCGATCGCTCGGCGGACGTGGATGACGTGATGCTCAACGCGG
>DATAOD010000036.1:0-40736 GCA_036265975.1 Candidatus Limnocylindria bacterium | reverse complement strand
AGGCGATCGCGCCAGCCGTCATCCGGCACGAGTGTGGCGAAATGGTTGCCGGCCAGCTGCCCCACCTTGGACGAGAACGCGCACGAGCCGTACGGGAACAGGATCTCGCACTCGGAGATGTCGCCGACGTAGATCAGCAGGTCCCCCGGCGCCGGATGAGAGGTCGCATTCTCGTAGCCGACGTCCGGACGGGATTCGCCGAACGGGATCCAGGTCGACTCGCCGCTCCACCGGCAATGGATGAGCTGCGAGGAGATCGGCAGCCAGGCACGCAGCGCGTCGCGGGTGCGCGGGGCGTCCGGATGCCACTGGGCGGTAAAGTGCAGGTCGCCGACGCTGATGCGAAGGTCACCCATGCGGCGGAGGATACCAAGTGGCCGGACCCCCAACCATCAGCACGCACGTCCTGGACCTCGGTACCGGCGAGCCGGCGGCCGGCGTTCCGGTCGCGCTCTTCCGCCTGGAGCCCGACGGCAGGCCCGAGCTGTTGGTCGAGATGGAGACTGATGACGATGGGCGGATTCGATCCCTGCTGAACGTGCCGCTGGAAGCCGGCAGCTACCAGCTCGTGTTCGACGTGGCCGAGTACCTGCAGGAGGACGCGGAGTTCTTCGAGAACGTGGCCATTGGCTTCCGGGTGGACGACGTCGAGCGCAGCTACCACGTGCCCCTGCTGCTCTCGGCGTTCAGCCTGGCCACGTACCGCGGCAGCTGACGCGACCAGCGAAGCCGATGCATCCGAGCAGCCACGGCGACGCGATCTTCCTCAAGTCGGGCGATGAGTTCCGTTACGCACGCCGCTGATGTCGAGGTGCGAGACCTCGCGCCCGCGGACCATGGCTGGGCCCGGGAGCTGATCGCCCGCCACCAGGGCGGCACCCATGAGGTCGCCCGACTGGGTGAGCTGATCGACCCGCTTACACTCGACGGCCTGGTGGCAGAGGCTGCCGGCGGGCCCATCGGCATGGCGGCCGTCCACGAAACGCCGGCACGTGGCCTCGAGGTCGTGGTGCTCATGTCCGAGGCATCAGGTCAGGGTGCCGGGAGCGCCCTGCTGGAGACCGCGCGGCAGGTGGCCGTGGCCAGCGGCCACCATCGGCTCTGGCTGGTCACGACCAACGACAACCTGGAAGCCATCCATTTCTATCTGGGTCGTGGCATGCGCGTGGCGACGGTCCATGCCGACGCGGTCGCCGCGGACCGCGCACTGAAGCCGCAGATCTCGGAGCGCAATACCGACAACGGCCTGCCGATCCGCGACCTGGTCGAGTTCGAGCTGGCTGGTGACGACCTCCAGGCGCCGATGTCGACCCGCGGCTTCCCACTGACCGCGGACCTCGACCTGCTGCCGGCGGAGGCCTTCGTGCACGAGATGTCACCCCTGTTCGAGGGCGGTGGCAGGTTCCTGGCGCGACTGGCGGAGCTGCGACCGTTCGAGACCGATGAGGGCATGTTGGGCGCTGCCTTCGATGCCGCACGCGGCGCCACGGAGGACGAGCAGGTGGAGCTGGTGCAGGCGCACCCGCCCATCGGCGCGGATCCCGAAACGGTATCGGCCATGTCCTTCGCCGAGCAGGGCTACGGCGCCGAGGCAACCGGCCAGGACGGCGAGGAGGAGAGCCTCTTCTCCGACGCGGAGCTCGCCCAGGAGGCGGGAGCGCAACGTTCGCGGGAGATCGCCCGCGCCTACGAGGAGCTGAAGATGCTCAACGAGCTGTACGAGCAGCGCTTCGGTTTCGGGTACGTCGTGTTCGTGGCCGGGCGGCCGAAGACGGAGATCGTGCCGTTGCTGGAGCGGGCGCTGCACGGCGAGCGCGAGACGGAGCTGCGCCGCGCGGTCGACGACGCGATCTACATCGCCGGGGATCGGCTGCGACGGCTGCGCGGCCTTGGCACGGAGGAGTGATGGACTACGAGATCCACTACGGCAAGGCCGACGTCAAGGTCTACCGCACCCAGGGTGCGCCGCTCACCGGAGTGACGTCGATCCCCGAATCACCCTTCGCCGGCCGGGATAACACGCTCATGGCCGCCGAGATCGAGGTGATCGTGCGCGGCGAGGTCTTCCTGGACGCCTACACGCAGGGCGACAACCGGCTGGTCGTGGCGACCGACACGATGAAGAACTTCATCCACGCCGCGTCGCTGGACTGCCCGGCGTCGACGCTCGAGGGATGGCTGCACCACGTCGGGAGCCGCTTCCTGGAGACGTATCCGCACATGGAGCGCCTGACGATGGCCGGTCGGATGCTCCCCTTCCCCGCCGCGGTGGTGCCGGCGGAAGACGGCGACGGGTTCGCCGCCTCCGATCGACTGTTCGTCCGTGACCGCAACGACCGCTCCACTGCGCGGCTGGAGCTCGCGCGAGACGGCGGGGGTGGCGTGCTGATCACCGGCCACGCGTGCGAACGGCAGGAGATTCAGCTCATCAAGATCACCGGCAGCGCGTTCGCCGACTTCGCCCGCGACGAGCACACGACCCTTCCCGAGCGCCGTGACCGTCCGCTCTACATCTGGACCGACATCGGCTGGCGATACGCCGACGACTCGGACGCCCTCGGAGCCGATGCCTCCCGCTACGTGGATGGTGACCAGGTGGCGGACCTGGCCGCATCGGTCTTCCATTCCTTCGTCAGCCTGTCCATCCAGCACCTGGTCAACGAGATCGGGACCCGGATGCTGGAACGCTGGCCGCAGCTGGCAGAGGTCAGCTTCGAGGCCACCAACCGGCTGTGGGACACCGGGGCGGTGAACGAAGACGACGACCGGGTCAAGACGTACGCCGATCCACGGCCGCCGTTCGGCCGCATCGGGCTGGTCATGCGCCGATGACGCTGACCGCTGAGGAGGAGCAGCGGTTTCGATTCTCCTCGATTGCTCACGGCGAGATGGTGCTGTGGAACCCGTTCTCCACGGCCGCGCTGAGCGAGGCGATAGAGGAGCTGCGCCTCTCACGCGGCGCTCGCGTGCTCGACCTGGGCTGCGGGCGAGGCGAAGCCCTGCGCCGGGTCGTGGAGCGCTACGACGCCCACGGCGTTGGGGTTGATCTCTCGCCGTTCGCGATCGCGCAGGCGCGGGCTGCCTCCATGGAGCTGCGGCATGGCACGCTGGAGCTGCTGGAGGCCGATGCGCTGGACTACCGGCCCGACGAGCCGTTCGACGTGGTCATGGCACTCGGTCCGGGCTGGGAGCACGACAGCTTCCAGGCATTGCTGCGCCAGCTCTACGGCCTCGTATCGCCCGCGGGGTTGCTGCTGCTGGCGGATGGCTACTGGCGCCGCGAGCCGACGTTGGAGTACCTGTCACTGCTGGGCGCCAGCCGCCAGGAGATGGGCACGCACGCGGAGCACGTGCGCGAAGCCATCGACTTGGGGCTGATGCCGCTGTGGGCCGCGACCGCCTCCACGCGCGATTGGGACCGCTACGAGTGGCGCTACCTGGGCAACGTGGAGCGCTGGGCCGGCGAGCATCCGGCTGACCCGCAGCACGACGAGTTCCTGGCCCGCGCCCGGGCGGGCCGCGACCGCTACCTTGCGGGTGGCCGCGAGCTGCTGGGCTTCGGCATCTACCTGTTCCGCGTCTCCGGCTGACGCTTCGTCCGCAGGTCCAGGCGCATGCGCGGCAGCGTGCGGCCCGCGATCACCTCCGAGGGCGTGCGACCGATCTCCTCGCCGCCCATGGCCCGATAGAAGCCCTCAGCGTAGGGCTCCGCGTCCCAGTCCATGTGCTCAGCCCCCTCGCGCCGGGCGAGGGCCGCCGCGTGCTCGAACAGCACGCGCCCCATCCCGCCGCCGATGTACGCCGGTTCCAGCCACAGGTCCTCCAGCTCCGCCCGCGGGCCATGTTGGGTGACCCGGTGCCAGCCGCCGATCTCCCCGTCGACCTCCAGCACCCACACCTGTGAGTCCTCCACGTCCCGGGCGTCCAGCGTCAGGAAGGGTCGTGCCTTCTCCAGGAACTCCGCGCTGTACGGCCAATGGGCTTTCGACCGATGCGCCAGCGCCCGGAGCGCGGCAGCCTCGTCCGGCCGCGCGCGGCGGATGCGCCGCGTCACCGCCTGGGAAGCAGCACCGGCAGGTCGATGGCCGGGCAGCGATCCATGACCACCAGCAGGCCCGCATCGACGGCCCGTTCGGCGGCCGCCTCGTCCCATACGCCCAGCTGCAGCCACACCGCCTTCGCGCCGATCGCGATCGCCTCGTCCACGTGCGCTCCGGCGCGATGCGAGGCGCGAAAGATGTCGACCACCTCGATCGCACTGCCAGCCGGACGCCGGGCCGCGGCCGTGGCCAGGTCCGGCACGGTGCGGATGCCGTGGACCTCCGTGTCGCGCGGGTAGATCGGGATCATCTCGTAGCCGTGGCGCATGAGCGTCCGGGATACGCCATGGCTGGCGCGCTGCGGATCCGGCGAGCAGCCGACCACCGCCCATACGTGGAATTCCTCCAGGATGCGGCGTGCCACGTCCGGGTTCGACCACTGCTCCCGTTGCTCCAGCATGGCTATCGGGCTCCGCTCATCGCGAACGGGCGAGCTCCTGGAGCGCCGCCTTGATGCGCGCGTCCAGGCCCCCGACGGCACCCGCCACGCTGCCGGCCGCGCGCCGCGCTTCCGTGGCCGTGTAGCCGAGGGACTCGAGCGCCGCAACGACATCGGACTCGCTGGTGTCGCCCGGGCCGACCGCCACGCCGGCGGCATGCATCTTCTCCTTGAGCTCCAGCCCGATGCGCTGCGCGGTCTTGCGTCCCACGCCGCTGACGCTGGTCAGCAGGTCCAGGTCGCCGGTCACGATCGCCAGCTGCAGGCGCGTCACGGCGTGCGCGCCCACGATCGCCAGCGCAAGCCGCGGTCCGACGCCACTGACCGTCATCAGCAGCTCGAAGAACGCCAGCTCCTCCGGCGACTCGAAGCCGAACAGGGCCTGCTGGTCCTCGCGGACGAGGTGGTGGATGAAGAAGTGCGCCTCGCGCTCGGGAGGGAGGCGGGCAATGATCTTGGGCGCCGTCACCACTCGGTACCCCACGCCACCCAGCTCGACGACGACGTAGTCCGGGCCGATGTGCGTCACCGGGCCGCGCAGCGATCCGATCATCGGGCGCTTGCCAGCCGTCGCGCCACGCCATCGGCATACGCGCAGCCGATGGCCACGGCCAGGGCGTCGGTCGCGTCGTCCGGTACGCCATCCAGCGAGACGGAGAGCAGCCGGGCGACCATGGCGGCCACCTGGCGCTTGTCGGCGGAGCCGTTGCCGCAGATCGTCTGCTTCACCTCGTTGGGCGTGGGCTCGTCGACCGGTAGCTGGGCCTCGGCCGCGACCAGCAGTGCAACCCCGCGGGCCTGGCCGACGGCCATGGCGGTCTGCACGTTGCGCTGGAAGAAGAGCCGCTCCACGCCCACTCGCTCCGGCTGGTGCTGCGCGACCAGCGCCGCCAGGGCGAGGTGCAGCTGCCGCAGGCGGGCGGCATCGGTCTCCTCGGAGGGCGTGCGGATCACGCCGGCGTCCACCATCTGCAACCTCCCGTCACGCAGGGACACCACGCCGAAGCCGCAGGTGGCGGTGCCCGGATCGATGCCAAGCGCGATCACGGCCGTATCGTAGCCGCGCGCCGGCCGGTCACATTCAGACGACGGACGCTTCCAGCTGCTCCATCAGCGCATCGGGGATGTCGAAGTTGGCGTAGACGTTCTGCACGTCGTCCAGGTCCTCGAGGCGCTCCATGAACGTGAGAACGCCCCTGGCGCCCTTCTCGTCGCCGATCTCGACCCGCGTGGTGGGCTCCATGGACAGCTCAGCCGAATCGGCCTCGTAGCCCGCCCCGGCAAGCGTCGACCGAACGCGCTCGAGGTCGGCTGCCTCGGTGGTCACCAGGATGGCGCCGCCCTCCGGCGAGCCCACGTCCAGGGCACCTGCGTCGATCGCGGCAAGCGTCACCTCGTCGGGATCCTGTCCGTTCAGGGGCACGGAGATGATGCCGCGCTGCTCGAACTGCCAGGCCACCGGGGTCAGCGAGCCACCCGACTTGGTGAAGATGGAGCGGATCTCGGCCGCGGTCCGGTTGCGGTTGTCGGTCATGGTGGCCACGATCACCGCCACGTTCGACGGGCCGAAGCCCTCGTACGTGATCTCCTCGTACTGCTCACCGTCGGCTCCGCCACCGGTCGCCCGCTCGACGGCCCGCTTGATGTTCTCGGCCGGCATGGAGTTGGCCCGCGCCTTGTCCACGGCCATGCGCAGCCGGTAGTTGCCGTCCACGTCTCCCCCACCCTGCCGGGCGGCGGTGATGATCTCGCGGGTGAGCTTCGTGAACAGCGCACCGCGCTTGGCGTCGTTGGCGCCCTTCTGTCGCTTGATCTGCGACCACTTGCTGTGGCCGGACATGCATTCTCCAGGGGCTGAATGGAGGCCGATTGTATCAACGGCTCTTGCCTCGACTCAGGTCAACCAGGGGTGAGGTCTGGGCGCAGTCAGTTGGGCGCGACGTCGACCTGCGCAGTTTCGCGTCCGGGCAGCACCTCGATCGATGGTGCTCGCTGCGAGAGGTCGGCCATCATCGCGTCCACCTGCGCGTCGCCGTGGCCGGGATCGTGGTGGAACGGCATGAGGCGCCGCACCTCGGCAAGCGTCGCGAACGCGGCCAGCTGGCCGATCGAGGTGTGGCCCCAGCCGATGTGGTCCGGATATTCCTGGTCGGTGTACTGCGCGTCATGGATCAGCAGGTCGGCGTGGCGAACCAGGTCGAAGCCGGACGTCCAGTCGCCGGAACCGGGGAAGTGGCGCTCTCCCAGCGCGGGCTCGTGGTCGGGCAGGTAGGCCAGGCATGAGCCGTTCGGGTCCGTGATGCGGTAGCCCACCGTCGCGCCCGGATGGCAGATGCGATCGGCGCGGATGCGCATGCCGCCCACACGGAAGTAGTGCCGGGCGTCGTGCAGCTCGGGGATGCGCGGCACGTCGCGCAGCCGCACCGGGAACAGTGGCGGCGAGAGGTATCGGCTCAGGCGGGTGTGCAGCGATTGGGTGGTGGTGGGCGGCCCCCAGATGTGCACCTCGATCTCCGGGTTGAACAGCGGCCCAAAGAACCCGAGTCCCTGCAGGTGGTCCATGTGCAGGTGCGTGACCAGGATGTCGATGCGCTTGACGTCATCGGGAATTGCCAGGCCCAAGGGGCGGATGCCGGTGCCCGCGTCGAGGATCAGGTACTCCCCCTCGGAGCCGATGAGCAGGACGGAGGAGGTGTTGCCGCCGTAGCGCAGCGTGTCGGTGCCCGGAGACGCCAGCGAGCCGCGCGTGCCCCAGACCTGGATCCTCACCTTTCGCCGTCCTGCCAGAAGATCGCTGCCGCACCCAGCAGTGCCCCGCCCTCGCCAATGAGCGGGAAGCTGGTGACGACGATCGGCACCCTGCCGCCATCGGGCCGCTCGTAGACCAGCGTGGTGTGGTCCGGTTTGCCATTGCGCAGGGCCGCCACGACCGGGAACTCGTCGATGGTCAGCCGCTCGCCGGTCGCCGGGTCGAAGAGGAGATAGGCGCCTGCCCACTCCTCCAGCGGAATCTCGAGCGCCTCGTCGAAGCGATAGCCGAGCAACGCCTCCGCCGGCTCGTTGTAGAACAGCAGCTCGCCCTCGGGGCCGACCAGGAACATGGGCGTGGCCAGGTAGCTCGCCAGCTGGCGGGTGAGGATCAGCTCGATCGGTTGCTGCGCCATCGGCGGATGATCATGCATCCGTTGCCGTCGCTTGGCCAGTCCTCAGGCAAGTTCTGGTGCGGACCGGCGCAGCCATGGGTCGACGCGGCGCAGGATGGCGTCGACCGACCAGCGTCCTCCGCCGGTCACGACCAGGACCGATGACAGCCCGAACAGCCCGACGTGGGCGATCACCGGGTCGTCCGGCAGGCCGAACAGGGCCAGGGTCAGGACCAGGAACGCGAGGATCGCGCTGGCACGCGTCAGCAGGCCGGCGATGATCACCAGGCCCAGGCCGCTCTCGACCAGCGCCGCACCGATGACCCACATCCCCGGATCCACCGGAATAACGCTGGTGAGGTGGTAGTGCGCCACCGTGTCCAGCGCCCGGTTGTAGACCAGAAGCTTGTCCACCACGCCGGAGGCCAGCAGCGATCCGCCGAGTCCCAGCCGCACGATGAGCGCCACGAGGTCGTGGTGGCGCGCGACTTCCGTTTCCGCGTCCCTGGACGGGTCTGGCGGCGTTCGCACGGTGGTTCGCAGGAGGTCGTCGAGGCTCGGCCGGCCGGCGCCCGCCACGACCACTGCGGCAAGCGCCCCGGTGACGTCCCAGATTTCGACCAGTGCCGGCTGGATCCAGAGGCCAATGGCGTAGATCACCAGGCCCGCCGCCGCGGCCACTCGGACCCCGACCCCCAGCAGCAGGAAGAAGCCAATGGCAGTGAGCAGGATGTATGGCAGGCCTTCCGGCGCGACATCGGGCGCGAACAGCACCCGCGTCGTGCCCGCGCCGAGCAGCAGCAGGCCGCCGGAGAGACGCAGCATCCATGGCACGAACGGCCAGTAGCCTTCCGCCCGAGCGATGAAGGCCAGCCGGCGGCCCTCCAGCGGCCGCCACCGCGCCCATGTCCCAACTACCAACAGGACCGCCAGCCCGCCGGCGCCGAGCAGCAGCAGATGGCCCGGATTGCCCAGCACGCCCAGCAGGAACCGGAGCGGATCGGGTGATGGAACCGGCGGGGTGACGTAGCGGACGTGCGCAAGGATCAGTGGAGGCATGGGCTCAACAGTGTGCCGCACGGAGCCAACCCCGGAAGTCGAGTGCCAGGCGGCGGCTACCTATAATGGCCGTCCCATCACATGGTCCGTGACCGCCCGAGGCGGATCGGCCTCGGCGTCCCGCTGCGTCAACGCGCGATAAGGAGCTCCGATGAAGCCGACCAGCCCTGACAGGATTCGGAACGTCGCCCTCATCTCCCACGGTGGCGCCGGCAAGACCAGCCTCGCCGAGGCGATGCTGTTCGACGCCGGCGCGATCCAGCGACTTGGCAGCGTGGACGCCGGCACGGCCACGCTCGACCACGATCCCGACGAGCAGAAGCGCAAGCAGAGCATCAACCTGGCGGTTGGCACGCTCGAGGCCGATGGCTCCCGCATCACGCTGGTCGACACGCCCGGCTACGCCGACTTCCAGGCCGATGTCATCGAGGCGCTGTCGGCGGTCGATGCCGCGGTGGTGGTGATCGACGCCAGCGCGGGCGTGGAGGTCGGCACCGAGGCCGTCTGGCGCATGGCCGAGGAGCGCAAGCTGCCCCGCTTCGTGTTCATCAACAAGATGGACCGCGAGAACGCCAACTTCGACGCCGTGCTCGACCAGCTCAAGTCGCGCTTCGGCCCGAAGATCGCGCCGGTGTACCTGCCCATCGGCTCAGCGGAGAGCTTCCGCGGCTACGTGGACGTCATCGAGCAGCACGCCAACATCTACGAGAACGGCCAGCCGAAGGAGGCGCCGATTCCCGACGAGATGCAGTCGGGCGAGGAGCAGCGCCGCGAAGCCCTGGTCGAGGCGGCGGCCGAGGCATCCGACGAGCTCATGAACAAGTATCTCGAGGGCGAGGACATCAGCGACGCCGAGATCGAGGCGGCACTGCACAAGGGCACGCGGGAGGGCAGCGTCGTGCCGGTCTTTGTGGGCAGCGCGCACAAGAACATCGGCGTGCGCGAGCTCACCAACATGATCGCCAAGCATGTCCCGTCTGCCGCCGAGGTCGGCGCTCGCACAACGGTCGACGGCAAGGAGCTCAGCCCCGATCCGGCGGGGCCGTTCGTGGCCCAGGTCTTCAAGACCATCGCCGACCCATTCGTGGGCCGCCTGACCTACTTCCGCGTCATCTCCGGCACCCTTCGGCCCCAGGACCATCTGTGGAACGCCACGCAGAAGGAGGAGGAGCGCATCGGCAACATCCTGGGCCTGATGGGCAAGGATCAGTCGAACATGCCGAGCGCCGGCCCGGGCGACATCGTGGCCGTTGCCAAGCTGGCCTCGACTCAGATCGGTGACACGCTGGTCACCGACCGCGCCCACGCCGCTGAGCTGCCCAAGCCGACATTCGCCGCCGCCACCCTGCAGGTCAGCATCGAGCCGGAGTCGAAGGCGGACCTCGACAAGCTGGGACAGGCCCTCCAGCGCCTGCTGGAGGAGGAGCCGGCCGTCGAAGTTCGTCGGGAGGACGGGACGGGCGAGACGATCCTCACCGCCATGGGCGATGCGCACGTCGACGTGATCGTGGATCGGCTCAAGCGCAAGTTCGGCGCGGCGGTCAAGACCGGCACGCCGCGGGTCCCGTATCGGGAGACCATCCGCAAGCCAACCAGGATCGACAACCGCTTCAAGCGCCAGACCGGCGGCCACGGCCAGTTCGGCCACGTGGTGATCGAGTTCGAGCCGCTGGAGTCAAGCCACGACTTCGAGTTCGGCGACCGCATCGTGGGCGGCGTGGTGCCGAAGCAGTACATCCCCGCCGTCGAGAAGGGCCTGCGGGAGGCCATGTCCGAGGGCGTGCTGGCCGGCTACCCGGTGGTCGGCATGAAGGCGACCCTGGTGGACGGCAGCTATCACACGGTCGACTCCAGTGAGATGGCCTTCAAGGTCGCTGCCTCGCAGGCGCTGAAGCGGGCGTTCCCCGAGGCGAATCCCGTGCTGCTGGAGCCGGTGCTGGAGGTCGAGGTCGTCGTCCCCGACGAGTACATGGGCGACGTGATGGGCCAGATCACCGCCAAGCGCGGCCACGTGCTGGGCATGGACCAGAACGACGGCAAGCAGTACCTGCGTGCCCAGGTCCCGCAGGCGGAGATGTTCCACTACGCGACGGAGCTGCGCTCGATCACCCAGGGGCGTGGCAGCTTCAGCTGGAAGCTCGATCACTACGCCGAGGTCCCGCACAACGTGGCGGAGAAGGTGATCGCCGACCACGCGTCGAAGGTGGCCGCCGGGGAGAAGCACTAGCCGCCCCTTCTTGCAAGCGCAGCGATAAAACACTGAGTTCTCAGGGTGACGGGATTCGGTGAGATTGCGTCGGTCTTAAAACTCCACGTGTTGCTGGCGAGCTAATTTCCGCCGAGGCCGGTCGTTCTGAGAACCTGGAGTTCTGTTCGAGCTGATCCCGCCTAGGGACGAGCCTCCGCCACCGCCACGTTGCGCTTTCCGCGGCGCAGGATCAGCCAGCGGCCGTGGAGAAGGTCCTCGCGCGCTGGAGGCAGCTCGGGATCGGCGACGCGCATGTTGTTGACGTAGGCGCCGCCCTCGGAGATGACGCGCCGCGCATCGGAGCGGCTGCGCGCGAGGCCGGTGGTCACCAGCAGGTCGGCGACGGCCGGCAGCTCCCCGTCGAGCGTCGCACCGGGCAGCGCAGCCGCCACGCTTTCGAGCGCGCCGGCGTCCAACTCCCGCAGCTCGCCCTGGCCGAAGATGGCCCTGCTGGCGGCCACCGCGCCACGTGCCTCGTCCTCGCCGTGCAGCAGCGCGGTCAGGTCCTCCGCCAATACCTGCTGCGCCTGGCGCGCCTCCGGCCGCTCGGCGGTGGCCCGCTCCAGGGCCTCGATCTCCTCGCGGGAGCGGAAGCTGAAGGTGCGCAGCAGTGCGGCCACGTCCGCATCGGCCTGGTTCAGGAAGTACTGGTAGAAGGCGTAGGGCGAGGTCATGGCGGGATCCAGCCAGACGGCGCCCGCCTCCGTCTTGCCGTACTTCGTGCCATCCGCACGGGTGATGAGCGGCGTCGCCAGCGCATGGACCGATACGCCCTCGGCCCGCCGGATGAGGTCCACGCCGGCCGTCAGGTTCCCCCACTGGTCGGAGCCACCGGTCTGCAGGGTGGTGCCATACCGGCGATAGAGCTCCAGGTAGTCGAGGGCCTGCAGGATCTGGTAGCTGAACTCGGTGTAGCTGATGCCCTCGTCGCTCATGCGGGCGCTGACCGCTTCCTTGGCCAGCATCCGGGCCACGCTGAAGTGCTTGCCGATGTCGCGCAGGAACGCGAGTGCGCTGACATCGCGCGTCCAATCCAGGTTGTTCACGATGCGCGCCGGGTTGTCGCCCTCCATCGGCAGCAGGTGCGCGACCTGCTCGCGGATGCGCTCCGTCCACTGCGCCACGACGTCCTCATCGTTAAGCACCCGCTCGACCGACTTGCCGCTGGGATCGCCGATCAGACCGGTGGCGCCGCCGACCACGCAGATGGCATGGTGCCCGGCATCCTGCAGCCGGCGCATGGTGACGATCTGCACGAGGTTGCCGAACTGGAGCGACGGGGTGGACGGATCGAAGCCGCAGTAGAACGTGATCGGCCCGGCGGACACCGCCGCGCCAAGGGCGGCTTCGTCGGTCGTCAGCGCCAGCAGGCCGCGCCAGCGCAGGTCGTCAAGGATCGCGGCGCTCATGGGTAGCCGAGTATAGGGCGGGCACGTGCCGTGCTATCGTCGCCAACCGATGTCCCGACGTCCGGTGCCGCGTGGCGCCTACCCGAGCACCCGTGCGGGGCGCCGCGCGCCCCAGCCAGCCGCCCCGCAGGGCGGCATCGCCATCCTGCCGGCCATCATCCTGGCCGCCTTCACGGCCGTCGGGGTGGCCCTGTTCGTCGGCATCATCGGCCTGTACGCGACCTATACCACCGGGCTCCCGTCGGTCAGCGACCTCGAGACCTTCCAGCTGGACGAGGGCTCGCGCGTCATCTCGGCGGATGGCGTGGAGCTGGCCAACTTCGCCGCCGAGCAGCGCGAGGTGGTCGAGTACAAGGACATCCCGCAGCTGCTGGTGGACGCCCAGGTGGCCGCCGAGGACCGGACGTTCTGGACCAACCCGTGCGTGGACTTCAAGGGCATCCTGCGCGCCGCCTACCAGAACCTGAGCAGTGGCAGTACGGTCTCGGGCGCCTCGACCATCTGCCAGCAGCTGGTGCGCATCCGGCTCTTCGATCCCCAGCTCATGGCCGATCCGGACCGCATCGTAGAGCGGAAGATCAAGGAGGCCATCCTGGCCCTGCGGGTCAGCGACCAATACCCCGGCCAGCAGGGCAAGGAACAGATCCTGGCCATGTACATGAACCAGGTCTATTACGGCAACAACGCCTACGGCATCAAGGCCGCGGCGCGTGCCTATTTCGGCAAGGACATCACCTCCGATAGGCCGGAGGACAAGCTGTCCGTCGGCGAGGCGGCCATGCTGGTCGGCCTGGTGCGCAGCCCATCGGCCCTTGATCCGACCAAGGAAGCGGTCGAACGCAAGGACGAGAACGGCCGCACCATCCTGGTCGTGCCCGACTCGGCGGGCGCCAAGCGGGTGCAGGGCTTCGTGCTGGCCAACATGGTCAAGGACGGCTACATCACCCAGGCGCAGGCGGACGAGGCCACGGCCGAGCGGATCGTGCTGGCGCCGCAACGCTCGCGCCGCTACCGGGCACCGCATTTCGTCTTCGCGGTGCGCCGCGCCGCGGCGGACCTGCTCGGCAACGAGGATCTGCTGGACCGTGGCGGCCTGCGCATCCAGACCACGCTGCAGTACCGCGACTACCAGGTTGCCGCCGAGAAGTGGGCGGGCATCGCCTACGACCTCGATCGACTGAGCGACGATCGGCTGATCGCGAAATACGGCAGCGACGCGCTTCGCTGGATCACGCAGCTGCAGGGCCGCAACATCAACAACGACGCGCTGGTGACGCTGAACTACCGCACCGGCGCGGTACTGGCCTACGTGGGCTCGTCGAACTACTACGGCCGGGCCACCGATGCCCACCAGCCTGCCTACGACGTCGTCGGCCAGGCCTATCGCCAATCCGGGTCCGCGTTCAAGCCGATC
Organism: Candidatus Limnocylindria bacterium; assembly: GCA_036265975.1. Lineage (GTDB taxonomy): Bacteria > Chloroflexota > Limnocylindria > QHBO01 > QHBO01 > DASSCW01. The sequence goes on along the minus strand of DATAOD010000036.1, from coordinate 26,924 downwards.
ACGTACGCGACCGGCTTCGAGCGCGGCGTCATCACCCCGGCGACCATGGTGATGGACGTCAAGGGCATCATCGCCGATGGCTACTCCGTGCCCAACGCCGACGGCCGCGAGCGCGGTCCGGTTCGTGTGCGCGACGCGCTGAAGTACTCGATGAATATCCCGGTCGCGAAGATCCAGCAGCTGATTGGCAGCCAGCAGGTGGTCGACATGGCGGAGAAGCTCGGCCTGCGCTGGGACCCGCAGCAGGAAGCGCAGGGCGTGGCGGTGCCGTCGCTGACGCTGGGCACCATCGGCGTGCACCAGATCGACCTGGCAGGTGCCTACGGGGCGCTGGCCAACGGCGGCGTGCTGGCGCCGACCTACCTGATCGAGAAGATCACCGACCGCGACGGCAACGTGATCTACGACCACCGCCAGGACGGTCCGAAGCCCAAGCGCGTGATCTCGCCGCAGTCGGCCTACCTAGTGACCGACATCCTGGCCGACAACACCGACCCCGCCCAGAACTCGATCTGGGGCGAGCGTTTCCAGCTGCAGACGCCCGACGGGCGCCGCCCCGCGACACTCAAGACCGGCACTACCAACGACTTCCGCGACCTGCAGGCGTTCGGCTACCTGGCTCCGGACAAGGATCCCGACGACCCGGAGGGCGCCATCATCACCGGCGTCTGGGTCGGCAACAGCGACTTCTCCAAGATCGCCGACGTGTTTGCCGCCGATGGCCCTACGTTCATCTGGCACGACTACATGGCCCAGGTCACCCAGGCCAACAAGCTGCCGGTGCGCGATTTCCCGCGGCCGGATGGCATCGTGGAGAAGCAGGTCGATGCCATCAGCGGCATGCTGCCGGGCCCCTACACGTCCCAGACGGTGACGGAGATCTTCAACGTCTCCGACGTGCCGACGCAGGAGGACACCCTCCACGAGCGCCTCAGGATCGAAGAAGCGACCGGCAAGATCTGGCAGGAGGGCTGCGGCGACTCGAACAGCAGCCCGCAGGGACGGATCTACCTGCAGCTCGACGGCTACGAGAAGGACCATCCGACCTGGGACCACGCCAACGAGCGCTGGATCGAGAAGTGGCGCGGCAACGAGCGCGCGCTGCCGCGCGCCCCTGCTCCGCCGCTGGTCTACGCCCTGGCGCCGACGAAGAAATGCACGCCGGGCGCCGTACCCACCTCCACGCCGTCGCCGTCGCCGTCGCCGACGCCCGCTGCCACCCCGTCACCGACGCCGGCAATCACGCCTGAACCGACCGAGACTCCGGCGCCGACCCCAACCCCCACGCCGAACCCCTAGAGCTCGGCGATGGTGGCCCCGTCGCCGCCCTCGTTGCGGCGACCGCTGCGCGTGGTGCGGACGCGCGGATGCTCGGCCAGGTACTCGCGAATCGAGCGCCGCAGCGCACCGGTCCCGGCCCCGTGGATGATCACTGCCTGGTCCAGGCCCGCCAGCAGCGCTTCGTCCAGGTAGCTCGCCAGGCGCTCGAGCGCCGCCTCCACCCGCTCGCCGCGCAGGTCGAGCTGCGACGCGATGCGGCCCGCGGCACGACGGCGCAGCTCTTCGGCCTCCACGTCGCGCGCGGCCGGCCCGCTGATGGGCTCTGGCACGACCTCCACGTCCTCGGCCGGAACTACCACTCGCGCATCGTCGGTCTGCAGCGTGACCCGTCCCGTGCGGCCGCTGATGTCCACGATTCGCCCAGAGCTACCCAGCGTGCGGCTGCGCCCGTGCAAGCCGACCCGGGGCTGCTCGTGTCCCTCCGGTATCTCCTCGTCTTCGGCGGCGCCCGCCGTGGCCGCCTCGCGGGCGCTGCCGATCCTTGTGGCAAGCTGCTCCAGCCCAGCATCCGGAGTCGCTGCCGGGCGTGCGGCGGGCCGCCGGCCACCGGCCAGGTTGCGCTGGCGGGCCAGCTCACGCCGAACCTCCGCGACCTCGCGCTCGGCGCGCGCCAGCAGCTCGTCGGCCGCGCGGCGCGCATCGGCCAGGATGGCGCCAGCCTCCTGCCTTGCCCTTCCAACCCCGGACCGCGCGCGTTCCCGCTCGGCGGTCGCCTGGCTGCGGGCCTGCTGTGCCTCGGCCAGCTCCGCCTCGCGGGCGTCGCGTGCCTCGGCGATGGCGGCCAGCGTCTCCTCCATGGTCACGTGCTCGGCAGCCAGCCGCGAGCGGGCATCGGCCAGGATCGGCTCTGGCAGGCCGAGACGCTGCGCAATGGCGAAGGCCTGCGACTTGCCGGGCAGGCCGATCTCCAGCCGGTACGTCGGCCGCAGCGTCTTCACGTCGAATGCCACCGATGCGTTGCTGACCAGCGGGTGCTCCTGGGCGAACATCTTCAGCTCGGCGTAGTGGGTGGTGGCGGCCACGGTGGCGCCCGCTGCCAGCAGCGCCTCGACCACGGCCATGGCCAGGGCAGAGCCCTCGGTCGGGTCGGTGCCGGCGCCGATCTCGTCGAGCAGCACCAGGGCGCCGGCATCGGCTCCCTCGACGAAGCGGACGACGTTGCGCAGGTGGCTGGAGAAGGTGGACAGCGATTGGGCGATGCTCTGCTCGTCGCCGATGTCGGCCATCACCCGCCCGAAGACCGGCAGCCGCGCGCCATCCGCCGCGGGCACCCGCAGGCCGGCCTGGTGCATGAGCGCCAGCAGGCCGAGCGTCTTGAGCGACACCGTCTTGCCGCCGGTATTAGGCCCGGTGATGACCAGCGCGCGGTAGCCAAAGCGCTCCCCCAGGCGCAGGTCGATGGGCACCGCTCCCCCGCCGAGCAGCGGGTGCCGGGCGCTCAGCAGCTCCACCGCGTCATCCGCCACGGTCGGTCGGACGGCGTCCTGCTGCATGCCCAGCCTGGCGCGGGCCAGCCACAGGTCGGCGCGGGCCAGTGAGGCCAACGAGGCGAGCAGCCGCTCGGCGCGCGACTCCACCGCGCGCGACAGCTCGTCCAGGATGCGCTCCTCCTCGCGCGCGGCATCCAGCGTTGCCTGCGTCCACGCATTGTTGAGCTCGACCACGCCCATCGGCTCGATGAACAGCGTGGCGCCGGACGCGCTCTGGTCATGGACGATGCCCTTCATGCGGCTCTTCGCCTCGGCCCGCACGGGGATCACGTACCGCCCGGCGCGGACGGTCACGATGGGCTCGCCAATCACGCCGGCCAGGTCGGTGGAGTGCAGCATGGCGTTCAGGCGCTCGCGCACCCGGTCCTGGGCGGTGCGCAGCCGCTTGCGAATCGCCGCCAGCTCCGCCGAGGCGCTGTCCAGCACTTCGCCGCTCTGGTCGACGCTGCGCTCGATGCGCTGCCGCAGCTCTGGCGCCGCGTCGAGCTCCTGGCGGATGGCCGCCAGGTGCGGCCCGCCCCAGTCCGCCAGCCGCTCGGCGAACAGGCCCGCCGCGCGGGCGGTCTCGGCCACGTCCAGCAGCTCCAGGGCGGTGAGGCGTCCCCCGCGGCCGGCGCGCTGCACCGCGTCGCGAATGTCCCGAGCTCCGCCGATGCTGGTCTGCGCCTGCTCCTGCAGCAGCCGGGCAGCTTCGCTGGTCTGGTCCTGTAGCAGCGCCACGTGAGCCGCGTTGGACATCGGAGCCAGCGCGTCGGCCAGCTCGCGCGACGGCCCGAAGGCGGTCAGCTCGGCGAGCTGGGCTACGACCGCGCCGAACTCGAGCGCCCGGAGCGTGCCGGCGTCTGCTGCCGCGCCGTTGGGCAGCGCCCTGTCGGCGTCAGCGGCGGGAACGGTGCGGGTCATCGCGAATCGAGAAGCGAAGGGGCGCTGCCGCCCATTCGCCGGCATACGCCACGCCGATGCGCGGCGAGCGTTCGATGCTCGCGGGCGCCACTCCATCGGCCAGCCAGACCGGACCGTCCGTCAGGTCCAAACCGTTGTCAGCGCGGCTGAGGCCGAATGCGGCGCCCAGGTTGCCCGGACCGGATGCCAGGCGGGCGTCGTCCGCGGCACCACGTCGCGAACGGGCGAGCTCCAGGCCCGCCGTGATCTCGGCGGCGCGCAGCAGGACCGCCTCCGGCTTGTCCCCCGGGCCGCACACCACGTTGGCGCAGTGATGCAGGCCGTAGACCAGGTACACGTACAGGTGGCCGGCCGGGCCGAACATCACCGCGTTGCGGTCGGTGCGGCCCACCGAGGAGTGCGCGGCCCGGTCCTCTGGCCCCTGGTACGCCTCCACCTCCACGATCCGGCCCGCCACCACGCCCTGCGGCGAATCACGGACGAGCAGCTTGCCCAACAGCTCCGGGGCGACCTCCGCGGAGGGACGGTCGAACCAGGCGCGATCCGCGATCCGGCGCCGTTCACCGGTTGGAAGGCGGGCCGCGACGGCGCTCATCGCGGTTCGAGGAGCTTGGCGATGTCGCTCGGTACGAAGGGCTTGGCCACGAACCCGAACGTCGGGATCAGCGTCGAACGGAAGAACTCCACCAGCACCGAGCTGTCCATTGCCCGATAGAAGCCTTCCAGGATGCCGGTGCGCGCCACCTCGGCGTCGCCGACCCCGGAGCGATAGAAGCTGTCCAGCACGAGGAGCAGGAACACGATCGACAGCGCGGCGAAGAGCAGGCCCAGCACAGCGCCGCCAAGCTCGTCGAGCTGCTTGATGATCGGCAGCCGCGTGCGGCGGTAGAAGACGCGCACGATGAACCACCCGCCAATGACCAGGCCGATGAACAGCACCAGGAAGATCACCAACCGCCGGATGTCCGGCGTGAACGCGTTCCAGAAGCTCAGCAGGTCGTAGAGCGGGTCGCGCAGCTGCGAGGCGATCACGAAGGCGACCACGACCACCACCGCGTTCAGCGCGTAGCGGATCAGGCCCTGCGTGAACCCGGCGAAGACGCCACCGGCAAGGCAGGCGACGATGAACAGGTCGATCGGGCTCAGCTCGGAGAAGAACTCCACCGCGCTTCCTCCTGTTGGCGCTCGGGCACGCGTCGCGGCAGTAGTTTCGACGCGGGCTGGCGAAGGGTAGCAGCCCGCCGAACGGCGGCACAAGGTAAGCGCCGCAGACCTCCGTCCTAGCGGATCTGGGCCCCCAGGTGGTGCTGCAGCGCGCCGCGCAGCCGATTCATGGCGCGTTCCACGCCCTTCTCGTCGCCGGCGCTCTCCGGCTGGAAGCGAAGGGCGATGGCGTAGGACACGCGGCCGTCCCCCACCTGTGCCCCGCGGTACTCGTCGAAGACGCGGGCCTCCACCAGGGTCGGGCCCGCGCTGGCGCGCAGGATGCGCAGCACCTCGCCCACGGGCGTGGCCTCCTCGACGGACAGGGCCAGATCGCGGTCGACCGGCTGCGTGGCGGGCACCGGCGCGGCACTGGTCGTCTCCGGCACCAGCGCCAGCAGCTGGCCAAGGTTGATGGCCGCGACCACCGGACGCCCCGACAGGCCCCAGGCCGAGGCGACGGCAGGATGGACCTCCCCCAGGCTGCCATACGCGTGATTGCCCGCATCCACCAGCCGCGCGGCCCGACCCGGATGCAGGTGGGGATGGCGTTCCTCCGCCGTCTCGGGGCGGTACAAGGGCGGTCGGGCGCCGAGCGCCTGATGCAGCGCATCGATCACGCCCTTCAGGGTTGCCACGTCGGCGGTTGCGGGCTCCGAGCCCGGGGTGCGCGGCAGCTCGGGTCCCAGCAGCGCGATGCCCACGTGCCACGCCTCCCAGCGGCCGCTGCCAGCGGTCTCGCCCCAGGCTGGTCCCTTGCGCGCGGACGTCCAGTACGTCTTCCCGAGCTCGAACAGCCACGGATCGGTCCTGCGCTGCCGAACGTTCTCGGCCAGTGCGCCCAGCAGGGAGGGGTACATGACCGGCCGCATGATGCTGTGCTGCTCGGACAGCGGGTTCGCCAGCCGGACGAGCTCCACGTCGGAGCTGTCGTAGCCGGTGCGGTCGAGGTCCTCCGGGCCGATCAGCGCATGGCTCAGCACCTCGTCCAGGCCCAGGCCGGCGAGCACGCGGCGCACCCGGTGGCGCGGCTCCGACGGATCGGGGCGGTAGTGCGGCAGCGCCGGTTCCGGCGGGCCAGCCGCGATACGGTCGTACCCGAAGGCACGGGCGATCTCCTCCGCCACGTCCTCAGGCGCCACCACGTCCAGGCGATGGCTGGGCACCACCACCTGCGCTGGTGAGCCGGGGCGCACTTCAAATCCGAGTGGCGTGAGCAGCTCGCCGACGCTGGCCTCATCCAGGGCTATTCCCAGCAGGCGTTCGGTGCGGCCGATGTCCAGCGGGATGCTGCGCGGCGCGGGCGGCCGCGGGTCGTTGTCGACGATGCCCGCGGCCACGCGGGCCCCGGTGATCTCGGCAATGAGCTTCGCCGCGCGGTCCGCCGCGTAGCGCGGCAGCTCCGGGCCGATGCCCTTCTCGTGCCGCATGCTGGCCTCGGAGCGGAGCGCCAGCCGTCGCGCCGTGTTGCGAATGGTGGGCCCATGGAACACGGCAGACTCCAGGATGACCCGGGTCGTGGCCTGGGTAACCTCGGTACCGGCACCGCCCATGATCCCGGCCAGGCCGATCGGCTGCTGCGTGTCGGCGATCAGCAGCATGCGCTCGTCGAGCGCGCGGGTCTCGTGGTCGATCGTCTCCAGCTCCTCGCCGGCATGGCCGCGCCTGACCACGATCCGGCCGTCAGGCACCGCGTCGCCGTCATACGCATGCATCGGCTGACCAAGCTCGTGCATGACGTAGTTGGTGACGTCCACCACTGCCGAGATCGGTCGCATGCCGGCCGCCAGCAGCCGCTGCTGCATCCACGGCGGGGAGTCGCCGTTGCGCACCTCGTCGAACCAGCGGGCCGTGAAGCGCGGGCAGGCCTCGTCCTGGATGTCCACGCTGACGTGGTCGGCGGTGCGCAGCTCGCTGTCCTCCGTGACCGATGCGTCCGGCAGGCGCAGCTCGCCACCCGTGAAGGCCGCCACCTCGCGGGCCAGGCCAACCATCGACAGGGCGTCGCCGCGGTTCGGCTTGACGTCCACGTCCAGCACGACCTCGCCCACGATCGGGCCGAGATCGGCGCCCAGCGCAAGGCTGTCGTTGGCCCCCCCGAGCAGATGAATGCCTTCCGCGTCGTCGCCCAGGCCCAGCTCGATGGCCGAGCACAGCATCCCTTGCGACTCCACGCCCCTGATGCGGGAGCGCTCGATGCGCCGATCACCCGGCAGCACCGCGCCGACCAGCGCCACCGGCACCAGGTCGCCGGGAGAGATGTTGTCGGCGCCGCACACGATCTGCAGGGGCTCGCCACGTCCCACGTCCACCGTCGTCAGCCACAGCTTGTCCGCGTTCGGATGCCGCTCCACGGAGAGCAGCCGCCCGACGACGACATCGGTCCAGTCCGCGCCGGACACGGTGATGCCCTGCACCTCCATGCCGCGCAGGGTCAGCTGCTCGGCGAGCTGCCCGGGGCTGAGCTCCACGTCGACGTAGTCGCGCAGCCAGGACAGCGGGACGAGCACTATCGGCCCTCCGGGAACTGCTGCAGGAAGCGGAGGTCGGCGCTCATCAGCTGCCGCATGTTGACGATGCCGTGGCGATTCATGGCCACGCGGTCCAGGCCGAAGCCGAACGCGTAGCCCTGGTACTCATCGGGGTCCAGTCCGCCGTTGCGGATGACCGTCGGGTGCACCATGCCCGCGCCCAGGATTGTCACCCAGCCGGTCCGGCGGCAGACCGGGCAGCCGACCCCGCCGCACACCTGGCAGCTGATGTCGAACGCCGCGCTGGGCTCTGTGAACGGGTAGTAGCCCGGGCGGAACCGCGTCCTGGTCTCGGGGCCGTACTGCGCGCGGGCGAACTCCTCGAGCATGCCCTTCAGGTCGGCCAGGCTGGTCTCGCGGTCGATGACGAGGCCCTCGATCTGGAAGAACTCGAAGTTGCGGTCGGCGGCCACGTTCTCGTAGCGAAAGCAGCGGCCCGGCATGATCACCCGGATCGGCGGGCTGAGCGCCTTCATGGCGCGCACCTGCTCCGGCGAGGTGTGCGTGCGCAGGATGGTGCCATCCTCGGCCGGACGCAGGGGATCGCTGCCGGGCTCGGCCACGTACAGCGTGTCCCACAGGTCGCGGGCCGGGTGGTCTGGCGGAATGTTGAGCGCCTCGAAGTTCCACCACTCGGTCTCGATCTCCGGCCCCTCGAACACCTCGAAGCCGAAGGCGTGGAAGATCTCGCGGAAATCGCGCTCCGCCGTCATGGTCGGGTGCAGGTGCCCGATGCGCACCGGCTTGCCCGGCGCGCTCATGTCCAGACGCTCGGCCTCAAGCCTCGCGTCCAGGCTGCCTGCCGTGACCTCGGCGAGCCGGGCTGCGACCGCGGCCTCGACCTCTTGCCGCACCTCGTTGGCCAGCCTGCCAGCAGCGGGGCGATCGGCGGCCGCGACCTCAGCGAGGCCGCGCATGAGCGTCGTCAGGTCCCCGGAGCGGCCCAGCAGCGCGCGGCGCACCTCCTCCACCGCGGCCGCGTCGGTCGCGGTGGCCAGGCGAGCGGCGGCGTCGGACCGCAGCTGCTCGAGGCGTTGGTCCAGATCTGTCACGCCGCCCGCCCCGGGGCCGTGCGATCTGCTGCCTGCCACTCCATCGGTCTCACCTGCTGATCATCCGCCAAAGACGAACGACCCCGCTCCATCTCGGAGCAGGGCCGTGGCGCCGGCGTTGCGTGACGCCGGCTAGCTGCTAAAGGAGGATTTCGCTGTCGCCACCATGCTGGCGAAGGCCGCCGGCTCGCGAACCGCCAGATCGGCGAGGACCTTACGGTCGACCTCGACTCCGGCCTGCTTCAGGCCGGCGATGAAGCGCCCGTAGGGCAGCCCGTGCTGCCGGGATGCGGCATTGATGCGCTCGATCCAGAGGCGGCGCATGTCGCGCTTGCGCGCCTTGCGGTCGCGATACGCATAGACCAGGGCGTGGAACAGGGCTTCGCGCGCAGGACGGACCAGCGTGGAACGTGTTCCGCGGCGGCCCTTGGCCTGGGCCAGGAGCCGCTTGTGACGGCGGTGAGCAGCGACGCCGCGCTTGACGCGTGCCATCGGCCGGCCCTACGCGTACGGGAGCAGCCGCTGCAGCTGCTCCTTGTGCGCCTTGGAGACGATCGCCTTGCCAGCATAGCGACGCGTGCGGCGGCTGGACTTGATCTCCAGATGGTGGCCGCGCCATGCCTTCGGCCGGACCCACTTCCCGGATCCGGTCTTCTTGTAGCGCTTGGCTGTTCCCTTGTGGGTCTTGATCTTCGGCACTGCTATCCCTGTTCTGCTGGCTGCTGCGCTTCTCCGCTGGCGGGTGGCTCGACCGTGGCGGTCGGTGCCTGACCCTTGGCGGCGAGCGCATCGCCGATGGTGTCTCCCCCGTTCGCCGGGGCCGCGGCCTGAACTGCCGGCGCTTCCGCCGTGCCGCCCTCGCTCTTCGGTTGCTTCTCCGGGCGCTTCTCGATGGGCGCCATGACGATGTACATGTTGCGGCCCTCGAGGAGCGGAGGTCGCTCTACGGTGCCGTGCTCGGCCAGCAGCTCGGCCGCCCGGTCGAGGAGATCACGTCCACGGTTGGCGTGGCTCATCTCTCGTCCGCGGAACTGGACCGTGACCTTGACGCGGTCACCCTCGTCCAGGAACTGGCCAGCCCTTCGGAGCTTGGTCCGGAGATCGTTGACGTCGATCTTGACCCGGAGCCTGATCTCCTTGAACGTCTGCGACTTCTGCTTTCTCTTCGCCTCGCGCTCGCGCTTCTGGATCTCGTACTTGTATTGTCCGTAGTCCAAGATGCGGCACACCGGGGGGACCGCTGTAGGCGCCACCTCGACGAGGTCGAGCCCCTTCTCCTGCGCCAGTGCCAGAGCCTTGAACGTGGGCATCACGCCCAGCTGCTGGTTCTCGTCGTCGATGACCCGCACCTCGCGGATCCGGATCATCTCATTGACTCGCAGGTCCCTTGCTATGCCGCGGCTCCTTCTAACAAACAAGCCACCAGCCGATACCGACAGGTGGCCGACATCCACACAAACGCCGCAGGATTCTACCCGCATTCGAGAACACGGTCAACGAACGGATCAGTCGGGATAGGCGTAGAAGACGGCGACCTGGCGGCCCTCCGGATCGGCAAGGCGGAACGAGCGCATTCCCTCCCAGCGGTCGCCCGATGGCGGCGCAACCAGCGCGAACCCGCGCTGCGCCAGCTCCTGGGCCCAGGCATCCACCTCGCCGGCCGTCTCCAGCCGGAAGCCGATCTGCAGCCCCTCCCGATTGGGGCGCCCAGAGCGACGGAAGCTGAGCTCGAAGGCGCCGAGCTCCAGGTCGACGCCGGATTCGTCGGAGGCGCGACGCTTGAAGCCGAACGCCGCCTCGTAGAACTCCGCGGCGCGTTCCGGATCTTCCGATGACAGCGCCAGCTGGCCCACCCCCCGCATCTTCCTCATGCCCCGGCCGCTGGCTCCTCTGCCGCCCCATCGGCGTATGGCCACAGCTCCCGACGCTGCGCACGACCTGTGATGTCGGCCACGAACTCGTCCAGCGGCACGCCCTGCGAGGACTCGCCGGTGCGCAGCCGCGGGGAGACGGCGCCCGCCTCGGCGTCGCGGTCCCCCACCACGACCATGACCGGGACCTTCTGCTCCTGCGCGTCGCGCACCTTGGCCTGCATCCGCTCCGAGCGGTCATCGACCTCGGCTCGCAGGCCGGCATCGGAAAGGGCGTCGCGCACGCGCGCCGCGTAGTCCAGATGCCGGTCCGCGATCGGAATGACCATCACCTGCACCGGGGCCATCCACAGCGGGAAGGCACCGGCGAAGTGCTCCGTGATGACCGCCATGAAGCGCTCGAACGAGCCATAGATGGCATAGTGGATGATCGCCGGCCGCTCGAAGCCACCATCTGCCGCGCGATAGTCGATGTCGAAGCGCTGCGGCAGCTGGTAGTCGAGCTGGACGGTGGCGTTCTGCCATTCCCGGCCCAGCGCATCCTCGAAGAAGATGTCGATCTTGGGTGCATAGAAGGCGGCGCCGCCCGGATCCATGGTGTAGGGCGTGCCCGACTGCTCCAGGGCGGTCTTGAGCTTTCCCTCGGCCATGTCCCAGAACTCGTCCGACCCCAGCCGCTTGTCCGGCCGCGTGGCGAGCTTGAAGCTCGGCGTGATGCCGAACGGCCCGAACTGCCGCCGCACCAGGTCCAGCGCCAGGTTGATCTCCTCGATCACCTGGTCGTCGCGGCAGAACACGTGTGAGTCGTCCTGCACCAGCTGCCGCACCCGGAACATGCCCGACAGCGCGCCGGTCAGCTCCTTGCGGAAGAGGACCGAGTAGTCCGCGAAGCGGATCGGCAGCTCGCGGTAGGAGTGCGAGCGCGTCTTGTAGACCAGGATCTCCTGCGGGCAGTTCATCGGCTTAAGGCCCGACAGATGCCCGTGGTCGTCCAGGACGAACATGTTGTCCTGGTACAGCTCCCAGTGGCCAGAGGTTTCCCATAGCTCCTTGCGCACCAGGCTCGGGGTGCGGACCTCCAGGAACCCGCCGGAGCGCCGCACCTCGCGCGACCAGTCCTCCAGCGCCCGCCACATGGCCATCCCGCGCGGATGGAAGAACGGTGCGGCCGGCGACTCGGGGTGGAAGGTGAAGAGCTCCAGGTCGCGGCCGAGCTTGCGGTGATCGCGCTTCTTCGCCTCTTCCAGGCGCCACAGGTAGCGGTCGAGGTCCTGCTGGGACTCCCAGACCGTGCCGTAGATGCGCTGCAGCATGGGGCGCTTCTCGTCGCCCCGCCAGTAGGCGCCAGCCGAGTTCAGCAGCTTGAACGGTCCAAGCTCCCCGGTGGCTGGCAGGTGCGGACCACGGCACAGGTCGTTGAAGGCGCCGTGGCGGTAGAAGCTGACGACCCGCGCCTCTTCCTCCGGCAGGTCGCGCACGATCTCGACCTTGTACTCCTGCCCCTCGTTCTCCAGCTGGTTGAGCGCAGCCTCGCGATCCAGCTCGGAACGCTCGAACGCCAGGTTGCCGGAGACCTGGGCGCGCATCCGCTCCTCGATCGCCTCGAGGTCGGCCGGGGTCAGCGCGCGCGGCAGGTCAAAGTCGTAGTAGAAGCCGTCCTTGATGGCCGGCCCGATGCCCAGCTTGGCCTCCGGGAAGACCTCCAGCACGGCGGCCGCCATGACGTGCGCGGCGGAATGGCGCATCGTGTCCAGCCGGTCGTGGGCGCCGGCATCCAGCAGCTCATCGGCGCCGGAACGGACCTCTTCTGAATCGATCGCCATGCGGCGAAGGGTAGCGTCTTCAGACGACCTTGAACTGCTCGAACGGCTGGTGGCACGCGTCGCAGTGATAGATGGCGCGGCACAGGGTGGGGCCGAAGGGGTTGTCCAGCGTGGTGTCGCGCGAGCCACAGTACGGGCAGGTCGCTTCCGCCAGGTGCAGCTGCAGCTCCTGGCCGTCGAAGGCTGGCCCGATGAGCAGCGGCGGCGCGAATCCGCTTCCCCGCAGCTTCTCGCGGCCCTCCGGGGTGATGCGGTCCGAAGTCCAGGGAGGCGTGAAGCGCAGCGTCACCTCCACGGCCTGTGCGAGCTCCAGGGAGCGCAGCCGCTCCCCGATCTGCTGCTGCATGACCTCGATGGCCGGGCAGCCCACGAAGGTCGGCAGCAGCTCGACCTTCAGCAGCTCCCCGCCCTCTGGGCCCGGCTCGAAGGCCACGTGCCCGATGACGCCCAGCTCCACGACGCTGATGGTGGGAATCTCCGGATCCGCGATCTCCTCCAGCGCCGCCCACACGGCCAGCTCCCTGGGATCGCGGATCGCGGCCTGCGCTACCACGTTGCCGCCTCGTCGGAGCGCGCGACCATCGTGAACTGCCCGTGCAGCCAGACGAAGTCATCGGTCCTGCGCGAGCGCCCGTCGTCCTGTGGGGTGGCGACATCGAGTGCCGGCAGGCCCACGCCGGCCAGGCCATTGCGCACCCGCTCGCGCCACCGCGCGGCCAGGTCGGCCAGCGGCTCCGGCAGGATGCCCGCCGCGGTCAGCTCCCCTTCACCGGGGAGCGGCGCGAAAATAGCCTGCGCGTCAGGCCACAGCAGTCGCAGCGCGGCCAGCAACCGCTCGCGGGCCTCCCCGCCGCCCTCGGCCAGGCGCTGCAGCCAGACGTCGAAGTGCAGCAGGTGGTACGTCTCCTCGCGCCGCATCTTGGCCGCCAGCTCGGCAACCGGCGCATAGCTCGAGCGGGCCAGCGCCTCCAGGCGGATCGCATCGGCCCCCTCATACAGGTAGCGCCGCGCCACGGTGAAGGCCCAGTCGGTGCGCGCGTGGTTCATGAGCGCCGCATGCCGGTAGTCCTGCGGCTCGCGACCGAACGCCAGCCGGTCTGCGTCGTCATCGGTCAGGCCCGCAAGCACCTCGTACCACGCCCGTGCGTGGCCGATCTCGTCCTGGCTGATGCTGCTCATGGCGACGTCCTCCTCGAGCATGGGCGCGATGCCGGTCCACTCGGAGTCCCAGAAGCCCAGCACGAACTCGTCGTCAGCCAGCGTCAGCAGCAGCTCGGCCAGCGCTTCGCGCGTTGCCGGTTCCAGCGCCTCCTCGCTCACGATCCCTCGCCGCCCTGCTGCGCGCGTGCCTTGGCGGCCTCCAGCTTGTGCTTGATGATGTAGCCGCCAGGCCGCTTGAAGGACCGATCGAACGGCGGCTGCAGCAGGTCCGGGTCGTCCAGCTCCAGGATCGCGTCACGCGGCACCACCCACAGCCGATGGCTCTCCTGGCGCCGCCCGTAGAACTCGCGGGCGTAGTGCAGCGCCAGCTCCTCGTCCGGAGCGCGCACGTTTCCGCCGTGAATCATCGGGTCGCCTTCCGACTCCTGCCGGAAGACCTCCCAGACCCGATCCTGGGGCGTCGTCACGCTTGAAGGGTACCGCCGAACCGCCGCTTCCGCGCATCGGCGGCTCCTTCCGGCGGCCCTTTCGGGAGCGCGAAAGGTCCGAATTCACACCACGGTGGCACTAGCTTGCGCAACGGGAGCGATTTCGGTCGTAATTCCCGCCCTGGATGACATTACGGTGGAAATACCGCGAAAATCCGAGCGCTCACCGCAATAAGGGTCGCTGCGGCGTGAATTACGACGATTCGCGGGATACCCGCGGGTCCAGGCGCGCGGCACTAACGGGCTAATCCACATCACGCCCTCACTATCGGCCGCAAACAGCCGATTTGGACGCTAATGCGACGCCAGCGGGCCTGCGTGCGCGCGGCATGCGGCGTGCCTCAGGCGACGGCGGTCCCCGCTGCCGGACCCAGGATCGCGTCGCGGACCCACTGGGTCGCGTCGCGCGCGTCGCGGCGGAACTGTAGCCGCTCCTGCGACTTCGGGCCGTGACCGGTGACGACGGAACGCAGCTCCGACCAGTCGGGCTCGGTGTAGTGCCAGCGCCCCTCTCCCTCGTCGTAGCGCAGCTCCGGATCGGGCACCGTCAGCCCCAGCTCCCAGATGCGCGGCACGTAGATGCCAAGGAACTCCTGGCGCAGCTGCTCGTTGCCCTTGGCCTTGATCTTCCAGATCAGGTCGCGGTCAGTGGCGGGATCGGTGGGTGGGCCGTGCATCTGCATCAGGGGGCCCCACCACCGATTGAGGGCATTCTGCACCAGGGCGCGCTGCGCATCGGACCCATTCATCATGGTCAGCACCACGTCGCGGCCGTGCATGATGTGCACGGACTCCTCCCAGCAGATCTTCTTCATGGTGCGGGCGTACGGCGCGTACGAGGAGTCGCGGAGGGCCTGCTGCGAGACGATCGCGGCGGCGTCCACCAGCCAGGCGATGATCCCGACGTCCGCCCACGACTCCGTCGGGTAGTGGAAGACGTTGTGGAACTTCGTCTTGCCGGCCAGCAGGTCGGCCAGCATCTGCTCTCGCGGCTTGCCGAGATCCTCCGCCACGCGGTACAGCAGCTGCGCGTGGCCCACTTCGTCCTGCACCTTCGAGGTCAGTGCCAGCTTCCGGCGCAGCGTCGGCGCTCGCAGGATCCACTCGCGCTCCGGCAGCACGCCCATCAGCTCCGAGTTGGCGTGCATCTCCACGAACTTGAGGACCGCGGCACGGTAGTCGTCCGGCATCCAGTCATCGGCCTCAACCTTGCCTCCACCCATCACGTGCGCGTAGAAGGCATCGGCTGCAGCTTGGTCGGGTGCGCGATCCGCCGTCTGCTCCATGCTCACAGGGTACCGCATGGTCGATGCCAGCGAAGCCCATGGACCATGCCCCACGCGCCAGCCGGAAGCTAGCCCGATGGCGTGAAGTAGGGCGTCTCCGCGGGCCCGGGATCCGGCACGGGCAGGAGCTCCAGGGTGGTGGGCAGGTTCTCGTTGGTCAGCATGCCCGGCAGGCCCGGCCTGCCCGCGTACTTCGCCTTCAGCGCCGCCGAGCAGGCTTCCAGGCGGTCCTGGTCCATGGCGTGCTCGAGCGTGACCTCCAGCCGCGTCCCATCTGCCAGCAGCGCTGCGGAACCCGCGGCGACCGCCTCCCGATACCACCGACTGCCCGGCCCGCGATAGGCGCGGATGAAGGCGCGCCCCCGATCGTCAACCACCACCCAGATCGTGGTCCGATGCGGCGGGACGTCCGGCGCCGGCCGCGTCTCGATGTGCACCTCGCGGATGTCGCGCAGCAGCCCCAGCGCGTCGTCGGGCAGTCGCTCACTCATGGGGCGCCTTCTTCAGCGGGCGATGCCAGGCCGCGTATGCCTCCGCGCCGGTGCGACTGACCTGCGGATTGCCCCCTTGGTCGCTGCTGACCTCGGTGCGCGGCACGTACAGGTCCACCGGCAGCAGGCCACGGGTGCGGACCAGCAGGTAGTCCGCGAAGACGGCGTCGACGGTGCCGATCCGCTTCCCGCCCGCGCCCCGCAAAGGCTGGCCGCGCCGGACGGTCACGGTGGACGGATCGGTCATTTGGCTACCCTAGCCGACCGCGGCAACCTGCAGCGCCGCAGCCTCTACGCCGACGTCCACCGGGAGCACTCCGAGCGGCTCGCCGTCAAGGTGGACGCGGGTGCCGTCGGTCCCCTCGATCCGCATCTCCAGCACCCGCACGATCTCCACCAGCGGATGGTTGACGTGGGCGGCCCGATAAATCCCGGGCAGCTCCTTCAACGCGCCCAGCCGCGAGATGTCGCCCACCAGGCACACGTCCAGCATCCCGTCGCTGTTCGAGGCATCGGGGCAGATCTGCATGCCGCCGCCGTAGAACGGCCCGTTGGCGAATGCCACGAACAGGAACCGTCCTTCGAGCTCGCGGGCGCCGTCCGCGGTGGTGAGCCTGATGCGAAGCTCGCGGTTCCGATACCGCCGCAGCTCGTTGAGCGTCGACAGGAAGTAGCCCGCACGGCCTCGCTGCCAGCGGTCGCGCTTGCCGGCCATGGTGAACGCGACCTGCGCGTCGAAGCCCGCGCCGCCCGCCGCGTGGAAGTAGCGGCGCGCGCCGTCGTGCTGCGCGAAGCCCAGGTCCAGTGGCCGCGTGTCCGGGCCAAGCGCCACGGACAGCGCCGCCATCGGCGCCAGCGGCAGGCCCAGGCTGCGTACCAGATCATTGCCGCTGCCGGCCGGGACGACGCCCAGCGCGACGCGATGACCGCCCGCCGCGGATCCGGCCATGAGGCCGTTGACGATCTCGTTGATGGTCCCGTCGCCGCCCACCGCCACGACGCGGTCGTGCCCCAGGTCCGCGGCCGCGGCCGCCAGCCGTTCGGCATGCCCGGGCTCCTGCGTCTCGAGCAGTCGCGCGCTGATCCCGCTGCCCTCGAGCACGGCGCGGACCTGCGGTTCCAGTTGGAGCGCGCGACCCGCGCCGGCCACCGGGTTGACGATGACGAGCGGGGCCTGCGGCGCTGGCACGTGGCCGATTCTGCGGGCCGCGTCAAGCGCCGCGCTCAGCCGACGTGCACCTGGATGGTGTGATGGCCGCGAGCTCCATCGGGCGCCGGGCGGCTGACCTGGTCGGTCTGCACCGCGCCAGTGCCGTCGGTGGCGCGCACTGAGATGGTGTGGTCGCCCGCGGTTGCGTCCCAGCGGTACAGCCACTGCACCCAGGTGGCATCGGAGATCGGGGTCGACATCTCGGCAGCCAGCCACGCGCCGCCGTCGATCTGGACCTCGACCCGCTTCACGCCGCGATCCGGCGCCCATGCCACGCCCGCGATCGGCTGCGTGCCTGCGCTCACGGACGTCCCCGAGGTCGGGACGTCGATACGTGACTGCGTCAGGATCGGCGCCTCCTTGGCCCAGCCCAGCGGGACCCAGTAGGCATCGAACGCCTCGAGGGTCGTCAGGCGAATGCGCGTCAGCCACTTGGTGGCAGAGACGTAGCCGTACAGCCCCGGCACGATCAGCCGGGCCGGGAAGCCGTGCTCAGGCGGGAGCGCCTCGCCATTCATGGCCACCGCCACCATCGCCTGGCGCGTGCTCGGGTCGAGCCAGGCCGTGGGGAAGCCGCAGGTCCAGCCATCGAAGGACTCCCCCACCAGCTGGGTGGCTCCCTGCTGTACCCCGGCGCGGTCCAGCAGGTCGTGCAGGTGCACGCCGCGCCACAGGGCGTTGCCCACCAGGTCGCCGCCTACCTCGTTGCTGACGCAGGCGATGGTCACGTACTGCTCGAACATCGGCATCGCCAGCAGCTCCGGGTAGGTCAGCGTGAAGGCATGGTCGACCATGCCGGTCACCTCGAGCTGCCAGTCGGAGGCGTCCAGGCGCGGGATGAGCAGGCTGGTGTCGATCCGATAGAACGCGTCATTCGGCACCACCAGCGGGGTGATGCCGTCGACGTCCAGCCGCGCGCCGCTGGGGATCGGCGCCGCGGTCTGGCGCGGTGTGGGCAGCGGCGGCATGGCAGCCGCGGCCGAGGCACGGCGCTCGAGCAGTACGCGACCGACGAGGCCCGATGTCGCGGCCGCGCCCGCCAGGGCGACGGTGGTACCCAGGAAGCGCCGCCGGTCGAAATCGAGCATCCGCGCCGTTCGCGCCCCGTTCGCGCGTGGAGCTGCGAGTCGAAGCAGCCACGGCAGCGTTATCACCGAGATGCCGGTGGCCAGCACGGCGGCCACGATTGCCAGCAGGCCGTCGAACAGCGGGTCGCGCAGCGCGGCGAATAGCGCCAGCAGGCCCAGCGCCACGAAGCCGGCGCGGCCCCAGCCGGGTCGGCTGCGCTCCAGCAGGCCGAGGGCCGCGGACAGGATCAACGCCCCGGCCAGGACCGCCAGGCTCAGGACCAGCTTGTCCGATGTGCTGAACAGGTCGACCACGATCTGCTTGACGTTCGGCGGCTGGAACGCGATGAGCAGCGCGCCGATCGACAGGATGGGCGACGGCGCGCCGGCGACCAGCCCGGCCAGCAGCTCAGCCGCGGCCAGACCCAGGCCGCCGGCCACCGGGCCGGCGGCAGCGGCGGCAAGCCGAGACGGCCGATACGGAGTCATGACGGTCACAGTCAAGCCTGATTGTGTGACGGAAGCGTGTCGGACGTGCAACGTGGCGGCCCGGCGTACGCTTCGGCTCGTGTCCTCCCCTATCGTCCTGCTCGCTCCCGGCGCGTCGGGCAACCCCGCCAGCGTGAAGCCGTTCGCCGATGCGCTCGTGGCGGCCGGAATGGCAGCGCACGTCATCAGCCTCCCGCGCGGCAGCGCGGAGCGGGCGCTGCCGGTCTACCGCCAGGAGGCAGCCGACATCCCTGCTCCGGTCATCGGCGGCCAGTCATTCGGTGGGCGCGTGGCCTCCATGCTGGCTGCGGAGCGCTCCGTCGCCGGCCTGGTGCTGATCTGCTATCCGCTCCATCCGCCCGGGCGCGGCGAGCGCTGGGAGCAGCGGACGGAGCATTGGCCGAGCGTCGCCTGCCCCACGCTGCTGCTCTCCGGTGACCGCGACCCGTTCGCGCGCATCGAGCTCCTCAGAGAGGCCGTCACGCGCCTTCCGAACGCGGAGCTGCACGTCTACCCGGGCGTAGGCCACGGCCTGCGCGCGGTTCGCCAGGACGCCGCCGAGCGAATCATGCACTTCGTGCAAGAGGTGGCCGTACACTCCGACCAGTGAGCACGACGATTGCCGCCTGTCCATCGTGCGGCAACGACATCGGCCCTGGCTCGCGCTTCTGCGCGAACTGCGGGGCGGCCACGGCCGATGTGGCCACGGGCGTTGCCCCGCGCACGGTGACCATCGTCACGTCCGACCTGCAGGGCTCGACGGCCCTGGGCGAGCGACTGGACCCGGAGTCGCTGCGCGAGGTGATGACCACCTATATCGACGAGATGCGTGCCGTGTTCGAGCGGCATGGCGGCACCATCGAGAAGATCATCGGCGACGCCATCGTGGCGGTCTTCGGCCTTGCCAAGGAACGTGATGACGATGCGCTGCGCGCGGTGGAGGGCGCGGCCGAATCGCAACGGGCACTGGCGCTGCTGAACGACCAGCTCGACCAGCGCTGGGGAGTGCGGCTGGTGGTGCGCACAGGGGTCGCCACCGGCGAGGTGGTGGTCGGCGAGGCCGGTGAGGGCCAGCACGTGCTGACCGGTCCAACGCTGGCCCGGGCCACGACCATGGAGCAGAACTCCCCCGCCCAGGAGGTGCTGCTTACCGAATCGACCTACCTGGCGGTCCGGGACGCGGTGGAGGTCGACCCGTTCGGCATCGTCGCGCCCAAGGGCGGAGGCGAAGAGCTGAATGCCTTCCGGCTGGTCGGGGTTGCCGAGCGCGACACCGTGGCCGACGAGCAATCCACCGCCAAGGTGTGTTCCATCTGCGGCACCGAGGCAGCGGAGGGCGATGCGTTCTGCACCTACTGCGGCTCGCCCATGGCGGGCGCCCGACCGCATAGGGATACGCGGAAGACGGTCACCGTGGTGTTCGCCGATCCCAAGCCGGCCACCGCGGACGGCTCCAGGCCAACCCCGGAGGCCATGCGCGACGTCATGTCGCGCTACTTCGCGGCCATGCGGCGTGAGCTGGAGCGGCATGGCGGCACCGTGGAGAAGTTCATCGGCGATGCGGTCATGGCCGTCTTCGGGCTGCCGGTCCGGCACGAGGACGATGCCGTACGGGCGGTCCGGGCCGCCGCCGACATGCAGGCCGCGCTGATCCCGCTCAACGAGACGTTCAGCGCCGAGTACGGGATCACGCTGAACAACCACATCGGCGTCAACACCGGCGAGGTGGTGGCGGGCGACGCCAGCCTGGGCCAGCGGCTGGTGACAGGCGACGTGGTGAACGTGGCAGCACGGCTGGAGCAGGCGGCCGGCTCGCGCGAGATCCTGCTGGGCGAGCTGACCCACCAGCTGGCACGCAACGCCGTCACCGTCGAGCCGGTAGAGCCGCTCACCCTCAAGGGCAAGTCGCAGCCGGTGCCCGCCTTCAGGCTGGGCAGCGTGCTGGCCGTCGACGCCGACGTCCAGCAGCGCGCCGACACGCCAATGGTCGGCCGCGAAGCGGAGCTGGCGGCGCTGACGGATGCCCTGGCCGATGCGCGCCACGGGCGCGTCTGCCGCATGGCAACGGTGGTGGGAGATGCCGGGGTCGGCAAGACCAGGCTCATCCGCGAGTTCACCACGCACGCGACCGAGGGAGCGGTGGTGGCCCGCGGTCGCTGTCTGCCCTACGGCGACGGCATCACCTTCTGGCCGTTGCGCGAGGCCGTTCGCGAGCTGGCGGGCATCACCGTGGATGCCGGATCCGACGAGGCGCTGGGTCGCCTGCGATCGGTGACCTCGGACTCGGCCGTGGTGGAGCGGCTGGCATCGGTCATCGGCCTGTCGGCCGACCCGTTCCCGGTTGCGGAGATCTTCTGGGCCGCCCGCCGCTTCCTGGAGGAGTTCGGCCGCGAGCGGGCCGTGCTGATGGTGATCGACGACATTCACTGGGCGGAGCAGACCTTTTTGGACCTGCTCGTCAACCTGGTGGAATCAGTCGACGGCGCGTCCGTGATGATCCTGTGCTCCAGCCGCCACGAGCTGCTGGAGCGGCAGGAGGAGTGGGGGCAGTCGCCGGGCAGCCTGCGGCTGGTCCTCTCGCCGCTCTCGGATGCCGATGCGGGGCGCGTGGTGGAGAGCCTGCTCGGCGGTGCCGAGATCGATGACGAGGCCCGAAGCAGGATCGTGGAGGCGGCCGCCGGCAACCCGCTCTTCGTGGAGCAGCTGCTGTCCATGCTGATCGACGAGGGCACGCTCGCCCGCGACGGGCAGCGCTGGGTCGCCATCCGCGACCTGTCCGGCATCCGCGTGCCGCCGACCATCGAGGCCCTGCTGGCCGCGCGCCTGGACATGCTGAAGCCGGACGAGCGCGGCGTGATCGAGCCAGCCTCGGTGGTCGGGCAGAACTTCGCGGTGGCCGCGGTGAAGGAGCTCGTCGCCGGCGAGATCGCACCGGAGGTGCCGGCGCACCTGCAGGCCATGACCACCAAGGAGCTTATCCAGCCCATGGAGGAGGCCGATGAGTACCAGACCGACTACCGCTTCCATCACCTGCTGGTCCGCGATGCCGCCTACAACGGCCTGCTGAAGCGCGAGCGCGCCGACCTGCACGAGCGCTTCGTGACCTGGGCAGAGGGGTTCAACGCGTCGCACGGCGTCGACAACCGCGAGTTCGAGGAGATCCACGGCTACCACCTCGAGCAGGCGTACGCCTACCTGAGCGAGCTGGGCACGGTGGATGAGCGCGTCCGGGCGATCGGCGTGAAGGGTTCGCGCAAGCTCGGCTCCGCCGGGGAGCGGGCACTGGCCCGCGGCGACTTCCCGGCCGCGGCCAGCCTCATGCGCCGCAGCACCGCCCTGCGCGAGCGCGAGGACCCGGAGCGGCTCTTCCAGCTCCCCACCCTGGCGGAGGTGCTCACCGAGCTCGGGCGCTTCGTCGAGGCCGGCCAGGTGCTGCAGGACGCGGTCAGCAGCGGCGCGGAGGCCGGAGCCGATGCGGTCGTGCAGCACGCGCGCCTGGTCCAGCTCTACGCGCAGCTCTACTCCGGAGAGTCAGAGGACGAGCAGGACTGGAGCTCGGCGGTCACCGCGACGTCGGAGGAGGCGCTGCCAGTCTTCGAGGCCAGCCAGTACATGCGCGGTCTCACTTTCGCCTGGCGGATGCGCGTCGGCCTCTACGGCGCCGCGCAGCAGGCGGCCTCCACGGAGTCCGCGGCCGAGCAGGTCATCCGCTATGCGCGCGCCGGTTCCGACGTCCGCGCGGAGGTCAAGGGATCGCTGGCATACGCCCACGCCGCGGTGTACGGTCCTGCTCCTGTGCGCCAGGGCGTGCGCCGCATCAAGGCGCTGGCCGAATCGGCCGGTGGCGACCAGCACGCGGTCGCGACCATGAACCTGCTGCTGTCGCAGCTATACGCCATGGATCGCCAGTTCGACGCCGCGCGGACGCTCTATCGGGCCAATGCCGCCAAGCTGGCCGAGCTGCAGG
Organism: Candidatus Limnocylindria bacterium; assembly: GCA_036265975.1. Lineage (GTDB taxonomy): Bacteria > Chloroflexota > Limnocylindria > QHBO01 > QHBO01 > DASSCW01. The sequence goes on along the minus strand of DATAOD010000036.1, from coordinate 4,551 downwards.
CCGGCTTCACGGCTTCTTCTACCTCGCTCGACTCGGCTCGCGTGGAAATGCTGGCCGGCGACAACGCCGCTGCCGAGAAGCTGCTGCGCCGCGACTTCGACGCGCTGCAGGCCATGGACGAGCGCTACCTGCTGGCCACGGTGGCCGGCCTGCTGGGGCGTGCGCTGATCGGGCAGGGCAAGGACGCCGAGGCCGATGTGTTCATCAGCCAGGCAGAGGAGCTCGCCGCGTCGGATGACGTCGATGCCCAGGCCATTGCCAAGGGCGTGCGGGCGCGCCTCCTGGCATCAGCCGGGCAAGCGGATGGGGCAGCAGCCCTGGCCCACGAAGCCGTGGCCCTTCGCGAGGGCAGCGACTACGTCGTCGACCACGCGGAGGCGCTGTTCGACCTGACCAGCGTGCTGGAGATCCTGGGCGATCACGATGGCGCGGCAGTGGCCGCCGCCAAGGCACGTGCGCTGGCTCGTAAGAAGGGCAATCGCGCCATGCTCGACCTGCTGCGTGCAGTCGCGCCGGAGCAGCTCCCAAGAAGGCGCAAGCCCAGGAATTGAAAGGACCGGACCCGAAGGCCCGGCCCTTTTGCGTTGCGGATCAAGTTGCCTGAGCTAGAAGTTCCGCAGCTTCCCGTTGGTGTGGGTGTAGACGGTGACGATCACCGTGTTTCCGGACCCGTTGACGGCCCAGAAGCAGCCCTCAAATGGCGTCGTCTCGTCCGGTCCAGCGGCGCTCGGGCACTTGCCGAGCACATCCGCCTCCGCACCGCCGGTGTCGTGAACCACCCCGTCAACCTTGTTGGCGTTCACGCCCAGCATCGCGATGGTCGTAACGATCCAGTCGGGATCGAAGTTCTGTCCGGAGTTCACCTCGACAAGCGACACCTCACCGAGGAAGCCACCCGCGTTGGCCACTGCGGTGGCGCAATCGCCCGCGCAGTTGTCGATCGCCGGCACCAGGCCGCCATCGGCCACGTGGATTCCGCTGGATCCGTGGAGGCTGTCAAAGGCGAGCGCGTTCGGTACGGCCACCTGCGTGTACTGGATGTTGAAGCGGGACGGCGAACTCGAGAGGCTCGTGTTGTCGCTCAGGGACAGAAGCCCGTTGCTGCACACATTGGTGCCAGAAGCGTCGCAGTACGGGAACTGCGCGGCCTCATTGCGGGCATCCACGTCGGTCGAGACCCAGTCCATCCAATGGAACTCGTCGCCACGGCTCTTGTTCTTACCAGGAACATTTCCCTGGTTGGACGAGAACTTGAAGTCCGCGCAGACGAACGTGCTTGTAGTTGGCTGAACGCCAGACTGCAAGGGGGTGTGGTCAGCGTCCGAGTAGCAGTTCTTGGAAGTATCCGCTGATGCCGTTGACGGCAGCGTGAACGCGGCGACAACGGTCACTGACGCACCGGACGCGAGGGTTCCGAAGGTGCACGTCATCGGGTTGGTTTGACATGGGAACGCGGTGCCGGGGGCGTTGGTATAGAACCAGTACGCCCCGAACGGGGTCGCCTTTGAATTTACGCCGGACAAGAAGAATGTCGGCAGGTTCGCCGTGTCGTTGTTCTTGACCGTCACATAGAAGCCGGCCACTTTGCCCGGTGAGACAGCGGCTGGTGTGGCGCCGCTGATCTTTGTTCCGGCCGAGTCGACTCCACCGTTCAGGGTGAGGTTGGCGGTGGCCGCCTGCGTGATCGGCGCAGCCATGAGTCCGGCGAGGACGGCAACTGTTGCCATGGCGCTCGCCAGCTTTGTGCGAAGTCGATATCGGGTCATGTGAGCTCTATTCCCTCGACTGCTCGGGATCGAATCCTTAGGGGCACGCCGGCAACGAGATGGGCACTCGCGACGGAGCGGCCACAGTGTACGTGCTGCGTACCGGGTTGGCCAGTACCTTCGGATTCCTCTCAACCACTCACGACTGCACCTAAGCGCATTCGCTCAGGCCAGATTCTCCGGCCCGATTCGGCCCAGCCCTAGCCTCCGGCCGACAGCCTCGCGGCCATGCCGCGGACGTCCTGTCTGTCGTGCAGGCAACAGGCCCGATGTCTGGTTTCCCGCATGCGATCATCCGACGCGTGGCAGTGATGATCGATCCGCAGCGCGTCGCGGACCTCATGGCCGCTGAGGAGCGCCGATTCGCGGACGCCCATCCGCGGTCCGCAGAGCTGTTCGCGCGTGCCCAGAGATCATTGCTCGGCGGGGTCCCCATGAACTGGATGAGCAAGTGGCCCGGCGGCTTCCCGCCGTTCGTGGATGAGGCTGGCGGAGGCCATTTCACGTGCGTGGACGGGCACGATTACGTTGATTTCTGCCTGGGTGACACGGGCGCCATGACCGGCCACGCGCCCCAGGAGACGGTCGAGGCGATGGCCGCCCAGGCGCGCCGTGGACTGACCTTGATGCTGCCCACGGAGGATGCGGCCTGGGTCGGCGAGGAGCTCGCTCGCCGCTTCGGTCTCCCCTACTGGCAGTTCGCGCTGACCGCCACCGACGCCAATCGGTTCAGCCTGCGGCTGGCCAGGGAGCTGACCGGGCGGCCCAAGATCCTGGTCTTCAACTACTGCTACCACGGCACCGTCGACGAGTCGTTCGTCACGCTACGTGACGGCAAAGAAGTGGTGCGTCCTGGCAACCTCGGGCCGCCGGTCGACCCCGCCCTGACGACTCGCGTGACGGAATGGAATGACATCCCGGCCTTCGAGGCGGCCTTGGCCGACGGGCAGGTGGCCGCGGTCCTGGCCGAACCGGTCATGACCAACATCGGCATCGTGCATCCGGAGCCAGGGTTCCATGACGCCATGCGCCGGATCACCCGCCAGGCCGGCACGCTGCTCATCATCGACGAGACCCACACCATCTGCGCGGGCCCAGGCGGCTACACCGGCGCGAACGGGCTGGAGCCCGACATGCTGGTCATCGGCAAGCCCATCGCCGGTGGGCTGCCTGCCGCCGCGTACGGCTTCACCGATGCCGTGGCGGCTGCCGTCCCTGCCCACATCGAGCTCGAGCAGGCCGACCTGGGCGGCATCGGCGGCACCTTGGCCGGGAATGCCCTGTCGCTGGCGGCCATGCGCGCGACGCTGGGATCGGTGCTGACCGACGAGGCCTATGCCCGCAGCATTCCGCTGGCCGAGCGCTGGGCCGATGGCGTGGCCAGGGCGATCGAGCGCCACGGCCTGCCCTGGCATGTCACGCGCCTCGGCTGCCGAGCGGAATACATGTTCGGGGCAACGCGTCCGCGCAACGGGTCGGAGGCAGCAGCCCTCGACGACTTCGCCCTGCAGCGCCTTACCCACCTCTGGGCGCTGAACAGGGGCGTGCTGCTCACGCCGTTCCACAACATGGCGTTGATTGCGCCGCAGGCGACTGAGGCGGACGTCGACCGCCACACCGCGCTGTTCGACGAGATGGCCGCCGCGCTGCAATGATCCTGGGCAGGATCCGCGACCCCCGCCTTCTCACGATCCGCCGTGGCGGGACGCTGGAGGATTCCGACCATTACCTGCTCGCGCTCTGGGCGGCGGACTGCGCGGAGCACGTGCTCCCCCATTTCGAGCGTGCTTGCCCGGGCGACGCCCGTCCGCGTCACGCAATCCAGGCCGCCAGGGCCTGGGCTCGTGGCGAGCTGGCGATGATGCAGGCACGTGCCGCCGGCGGCCACGCCATGGCCGCTGCCCGCAACCTCCGGGGTGCCGCACGCCACGCTGCATATGCCGCGGGTCAGGCCGCGGTGGTCGCCCACGTCGCCGCCCACGAGCTCGGCGCGGCCGCCTACGCCATCAAGGCGGTACGCGCCGCCGCGCCCGACGGCCAGGCGATGCATGCCGGCCGACTCGAGTGCCAGTGGCAGCGCGACCAGCTGCCGGAGGCGATTCGCGAGCTGGTTCTCGACGACCAGCGGCTCCGCAACGAGCTTTGCTGGTTCGTCTTCGACTGCTAGGCGTCGACCGCGGAGAGGAAGCTCCACCAACCGTCCAGGGCGGCGCTCGTGGCGGTCAGGACGGCCTCATCATCGGCTTCAGAGGTGGCGAGGCTGCCGATCATGTCGCGCTCCGCCCCGGAATGCTCGAGGTCCAGCGTCGAGTGAACCGTGAAGAAGGAGAGGGTCGACGCGTCGGCCACGCCGTAGTGCGAGCGCAGGCCGTTGATCTTCTCCGTGGCGACCTCGGGCACCTGGCCCTCGTACGCGTAGAGCGCTGCCACGCCGGCGGCAATCCGCGCATCGGTCACCGCAGACCAGTAGGTCGACAGCAGCTGCTGCGTCCCCTCGTTGCGCTCCGCACCGCGAACGTCATCGCGATCGATGCCGATGCCCTCGCCGAAGCGCAGCCACATCTCGGCGTGGTTCAGCTCGCCGTGCTCCTCGTCCCACAGGTTGTCGAGGATGGACTGGCGAACGGCCGCGTCATCGGTCCGCGAATGCAGGGCGGACAGCAGCCGCGGGAACGTGGATTCGAAGGCGTAGTACTGGCGCGCGTATTCCTGCAGCGCCTCGCGCGTCAGAGTCCCCTCACGCCACTTCGCATAGAAGGGGTGCTTCAGGAGATGGCGCTCGGCG
>DATAOD010000035.1:0-10941 GCA_036265975.1 Candidatus Limnocylindria bacterium | reverse complement strand
GTCCCGCAGGATGCCTACACCGCCTCGAAGGGCGCGGTGCTCAGCCTGACCCGCTCGCTGGCGGTGCAGTTCGGGCCGCAGGGCGTTCGGACGAACGCCATCTGCCCGGGGCCGATCGAGACGCCCCTGCTCATGGATTGGCTGGTGAAGGACGAGGAGGCAAAGCGCATCCGGCTGGCCCGCAATCCGTCCGGCCGGTTCGGCAAGCCGGAGGAGATCGTGAACATGGCCATCTACCTGGCCAGCGACGAGTCACGCTGGACCAACGGGGCGGCGATGGTCGTGGACGGCGGGATCAGCGTGAACTACTTCTAGACGCTGGTCTATTCGTCCGGGCGGTAGGTCCGCTCCCCGCTGGACGGGTCGATCCACACCCGTGTCCGCTCGCCGGTGGTCGGATCGATGAACCGCTCGTCGGTGGGCCGCAGCCCTGGGTCGTGCGCCTGCCCGCGACCCGGCCAGTAACGCGAGCGCTCGAACAGCGCGACCGCAATGGCGATCAGGCCCAGGATCAGCGGGTAGATGCCGGATAACGCGGTTGCTCCGCCCTCCAGGAACAGCAGGACGGCGGTGGCCACCATCACGGCGCCGAACGCGCCGATGATCACCTGCATCACCTGCGACATGGTGTGATCCTCAGTCGCTGGCCGGCGGAGCCGATGCGGACGCATCGGGCTCCACGACGACTGCCGTGCCGTAGGCGACGATCTCCGACATGCTCTGGCCCAGCGACGAGCTGTCGAAGCGCATGGACAGCACCGCGTTGGCGCCCATCACCGTGGCGTTCTGCACCATGCGGTCCAGCGCCTGCCGGCGCGTGTCCTCCAGCAGCTCGGTGTACTCGCGGATCTCGCCACCGAACAGGGATCGGAAGAGCGCGGCCAGGTTGCCGGACAGGCCGCGGCTGCGGACGACCAGGCCAAAGACCTGGCCCTTCGTCTCGGTGATGCGGCTGCCGGCGAGATAGGGCGTGGTGACGACGATCATTGGAGGCAGTATGCGACGCGGCGGCGCATCGGTCCTAGAATCGGCTGACCATGGCTACTGAAATTCAGACCGCGACCGACGTTCGCGACGTGCAGATGATCATCGGCGGCGAGCAGGTTTCCGCGGCGGACGGGCAGACGTTCGACGTGGTGAACCCGGCCACCGGCCAGGTCATCGCCCGCGCCCCGCTGGGCGGGCCGGAGGACGTGAACCGCGCAGTTGCTGCCGCGACGAAGGCGTTCGACGATCCGAAGGGCTGGGCAAGCTGGTCGGCCGCCAAGCGCGGACGCACGCTGGCCAAGTACGCAAGCCTCGTGAAGGCGGCGAACGAGGAGCTCGCCCAACTCGAGTCCGCCAACGTGGGAAAGCCCATCAAGGGCGCGCGGGGCGAGGCGTTCGCCGTGAGCCTGGTGTTCGACTACTACGCCGGCGCCGCCAACAAGCTGTTCGGCGAGACGATCCCCGTCTCCGCCCCGGGGCTGGACTTCACTTTGCGGGAGCCGATCGGCGTCTGCGGGCTGATCGTGCCGTGGAACTTCCCCATCAACATGGCCTCGTGGAAACTTGGCCCGGCGCTGGCCGCCGGCAACACCACCATCCTCAAGCCGGCCAGCTACACGCCGCTGACCGCCATCCGGCTCGGCGAGCTGGCGCTGGAGGCGGGCATTCCGGCCGGCGTCGTCAACGTGATCACCGGCCCCGGCGGCTCGGCGGGCGCGGCCCTCGCCGCCCATCCGGGCGTCGGCAAGGTCGCGTTCACCGGCGAGACAACGACTGGCCAGGAAATCATGCGGCTGGCCGCCAGCAACGTGAAGAAGGTGAGCCTGGAGCTCGGCGGGAAGTCGCCGAACATCGTCTTCGCGGATGCGGACCTCGAGCGCTGGGCGGCGGAGGCGCCGTATGCGGTCTTCGACAACGCCGGCCAGGACTGCTGCGCGCGGAGCCGGATCTTCGTGGAGGCGAGCATCCACGACCGCGCGGTGGAGCTGCTCAACGAGGCGACAGCCAAGGTGAAGCTGGGCGCGCCCTCCGACGACGAGACCGAGGTGGGCTCCCTGGTCAGCTTCAAGCAGCGCGACCGCGTGATGGACTACGTGGCCTCCGGCAGGGAGGAGGGCGCGGAGCTGGTGACCGGCGGGGAGGCGCCGACCGGCGACCCATTCGACATCGGCGCGTACCTGCAGCCGACCATCTTCGACAACTGCCGGACCGACATGCGCATCGTCCGCGAGGAGATCTTCGGCCCGGTCGTGACCGTCATCCCCTTCTCCGATGAGGCCGAGGCGGTGCGGCTGGCCAACGACACGCCGTACGGCCTGTCCGGCTCCGTCTGGAGTGGCAACCTGGGCCGGGCGCTGCGCGTGGCGAAGGGCCTGAAGGCCGGGGTGCTGAGCGTCAACTCGAACGCATCGGTCCACACCGAGGCGCCGTTCGGCGGCTACAAGATGTCGGGCGTCGGGCGCGAGCTGGGAATACACGCGCTGGAGCTTTACACCGAGCTCAAGAACGTCTTCGTGGACCTTCGCCCGTAGCCCTGCTCCTGGCAGCATCCACGAAGGCCTGCCACAGTCAATCGAAGGCGGGCGGCGTGAAGTCCGGCGCTCCGGATGGTTCTTCAGGCCGATGACGGGGCGGCATGGCCGCGATGGTATCGGGCCAAAGAAATTCGTTGACGCAGGCCGGAGGGCCCTCCTATGCTGCCCGCCAGTCCGGGCCTGCTGCGACCCGGCGATCCCGCGGACCCTGCCTCGATTTCGGAGGACCGCACCACTGGTGTGGGGGAGAGGAGGAGCCACTTGACCGCGGACCAGACCTCCAGCGACCAGATCGCGCGAGACGACGCGCACCTGAGGTCGCTGGGCATCAATCCCGAGCTGCGGCGGACGCTCGGCTTCCTGTCGAACTTCGCCATCGCCTTCAGCTTCATCAGCGTCTCTACCGGGTCGTTCGGCAACTTCGGCTACGGCATCGGGATGGGCGGACCGGCCTTCTTCTGGACCTGGCCGATCATCGTCCTGGGCCAGACGCTGGTGGCCCTGGTGTTTGCCGAGCTGGCCAGCCACTACCCGGTGGCCGGCTCCATCTACCAGTGGTCGAAGCGACTTTCGAACCGGACGCTGGGCTGGTTCACGGGCTGGTTCTATTTCTGGGCGCAGGTGATCACGGTCACCGCGGTGGCTGTGATCGTCGCCTTTGCAGTCGATGGCCTGGTCGGCAGCCCGCAGGTGAACGGGGTGGAGTTCCTGGACTCTCCCGATCCGACAGGCATCACCACCATGTTCACGTTGATTGCGGTTGGCTCGCTGGTGCTGACGACGGCCATCAACGCCTTCGGCGTGCGGTTGCTGTCCATCCTGAACAACATCGGCGTGGCGACTGAGATCCTTGGCATGCTGGTGTTCGCGCTGATCCTCCTGTTCTTCGCGAACCACCAGTCCCCGGACGTCCTGTTCAAGACGTTCGGTGCGGAGAACGCCCAGCACGGTGACTTCCTGTCGACGTTCATGCTCGGCTTCTTCATGTCGGTCTTCATCCTGTACGGCTTCGACACCGCCGGATCCTTCGGCGAGGAGACGATCGATCCGGGTCGCCAGGCGCCACGCGGCGTCCTTTCCTCGGTGTGGGCCAGCGGCATCGTGGGCGTGGTCTTCCTGCTTGCGGTGATCCTCTCGATCAAGGACATCCCGGGGCAGATGGCAGCGGGGCTTGGCGGCGAGTTCCCCATCGCCAACACCATCCTGGACAACCTCAACGGGACGCTGTTCGGCAGCTTCACGCTGGGCAATCTCTACCTCGTGGTCATCCTGGTGTCGGTCTTCGTCTGCACGCTGGCCATCCAGGGAGCCGCCACGCGGATGATGTTCTCCATGGGCCGGGACCGGCACCTGCCGTTCGGGCGGGTGTGGGGCACCGTCAACCCGACCTTCAAGACCCCGGCCAACGCGGCCGTGGCGGTGGGCGTCCTGGCTGCGCTGCCCATCCTCCTTATCGGGCCGATCGGTGGCTTCACGCTGTCGATCGCGGCCACCGGGCTCATCTACCTGAGCTACTTCCTCTGCAACGTGGGCGTGGCCTTGGCCCGCCGCAAGGGGTGGCCGCACACGCGGGCGTGGTTCAACCTTGGGCGCTGGGGCATGACGGTCAATATCCTGGCGCTGATCTACGGCGGGCTGATGATCATCAACATCGGCCTGTGGCACGACGAGGGCATCTTCGGGAACTTCGGCACTGCCAACCGGGAGCTGTGGAACCCGTTCATCAGCGGATTGTTCTCGTTCCTGGGCAACTCCCTGGACTGGCTGCCCGCCTGGCCGCTGTTTGAGTCGATCGTGGGTCTGCTGCTGGTCCTTGGGCTGATCTACTACCTGGTTTCGGTGCGAGGCACGGCGCACGACGTCGAGTCGGCCAACGTGCCGGGCGAACCTGCGGCGGACGCCGTCATCGGCTGACCTTCAGGCCGAACCCAACGGAGAGCACGAGCGGCTGGCGCCCCGGGCGTCGGCCGCTCGTCACGTTCGGAGGAGTGAGCTGAGCACCACGAGCGCATCGATCGGACCCGACGGCGAGCAGGAGCTCCACGGAGAGCTGCGCGAGCAGCTGGTGGCGGCACTCAGCCGCCTGCCGGAACTTGCCGGCCGCGAGCTGCGGCTGACCGCACTGTCCGGCGGCATCACCAACCGCAATTTCCTGATCCAGGTCACGGGCGGGGACGAGCGCTACGTGATCCGGCTGGCCGGCAACGACACTCACCTGCTCGGCATCAGCCGCGAGGTGGAGCACGCGGCCACGGTGGCGGCCGCCGGTGTCGGCGTCGGGCCGGAGGTGGTGGCGTTTATCCGGCCGGACGGCTACCTGGTGACGCGCTTCATCGAGGGGAGGCCGGTCAGCCTGGAAGAGGTGCGCCAGCCGGTGATGCTGCGTCGCGTGGCGGACTCCATCCGCCGCGTGCACCGCGGGCCGGCAATCCCCGGGCTCTTCGTCCCACTGCGGATCGTGGAGGCCTACCGGGCGCTGGCGTCCGAACGTGGCGTCACCATTCCACCGGCCTACGAGCAGGCCCGCGAGGCGGGCCGGCGCATCGAATCGGCGCTGCTGGCGGCACCACTCGAGCCACGGCCGTGCCACAACGACCTGCTGAACGCGAACTTCATCGACGATGGCGAGCGCATTCGGATCGTGGACTGGGAATACGCCGGCATGGGCGATCCATACTTCGACCTGGGCAACTTCAGCATCAACCACGAGCTGACGCCGGACGCGGACGCGGTGCTGCTGGAGGCATACGCGGGCAAGGCCACGGCGGCGGCGCGGGCGCGCATCGCGCTCATGCGGGTCGTCTCCGACTTCCGCGAGGCGATGTGGGGCGTCCTGCAGCAGGGCATCAGCCAGCTGGACGTCGACTTCGTGGAGTATGCGGGCGAGCACTTCGACCGGCTGCTGGCCAACGCATCGGGCCCGGGCTTCGAGCGCGCGCTGACCGAGGCTGCGCATGCCTGAGCCGATGGCGCTGCCGGACCGCGCCCGGGTGGTGATCATCGGCGGCGGCGTGGGCGGCACCGCGGTGGCCTACCACCTGGCGAAGCTTGGCTGGACCGATGTCCTCCTGCTCGAGCGTTCCGAGCTGACCAGCGGGTCCACTTTTCACTCCGCCGGGCTGGTGGGGCAGCTGCGCTCCAGCCCCACCCTGACCCGGATCATGGTCGACAGCGTGGCCACCTACCGGCAGCTGGCCGCGGAGACCGGGACCGATCCGGGCTGGCGCGAGGTCGGCTCGCTGCGCCTGGCCTGCACGCCCGAACGCATGGAGGAGCTGCATCGCCAGAACGGCTGGGCAAAGGCCTACGGGCTGGAGATGGAGCTCATCGGGCCGCAGGAGGCAAAGGACCGATTTCCCCTGATGTCGACCGATGGCGTGCTGGGCGCCGCGTGGCTGCCGACCGACGGCTACGTAGATCCGACGGGCCTGACCATGGCCCTCGCCGCGGGTGCACGCAGCGCCGGCGTGCGCATCGCCACCCGCACCCGCGTGACCGCGATTTCGGTCTCTGGTGGCGCGGTGCAAGCGGTCGAGACGGACCGCGGCCGCGTGGAGTGCGAGGTGATCGTGAACGCCGGCGGCATGTTCGCCGCGGAGATCGGGCGCATGGCGGGCATGACCGTGCCGCTCATCCCGTTCGCCCACCAGTACCTGGTCACGGAGGCGATAGATGGCGTGCATCCCGACCTGCCGCAGCTGCGCGATCCCGACAACCTGGTGTACTTCCGCCCCGAGGTGCGCGGCCTGGTGATGGGCGGCTACGAGCGCAACCCGGCGCCATTCGGCCTGGACGGCATCCCGCCCGACTTCAACGGAAAGCTGCTCTCCCCCGACTGGCCGCGCTTCGAGGAGATCAGCGTCGGATCGGTGCGGCGCGTGCCGGCCATGGCCGACGCCGGCGTTCGGCAGATGATCAACGGGCCGGAGGCGTTCACCCCGGACAACGAGTTCATCCTTGGCGAGTCGGCGGTGCGCGGCTTCTTCGTGGCGGCCGGCTTCAGCGCCCATGGCATTGCCGGCGCGGGCGGGATGGGGCGGCAGATCGCCCACTGGATCGTGGACGGCGAGCCGCCGCTGGACCTGTGGAAGATGGACATCCGCCGCTTCGGGGCGCAGTACCGGGCGCGCTCGTACACCTATGCCCGCGCGTTCGAGAACTACGCGACCTACTACGACATCCATTACCCCAACGAAGAACGCAAGTCGGGCAGGCCGCTGCGCCTCTCCCCGACGTACCCGCGGCTGGTCGAGCTGGACTGCGCGTTCGGCGAGAAGTCCGGCTGGGAGCGGCCGAACTGGTTCGAGTCGAACGCGGCGGCCGGTGATGCGCAGCTCCGCCCGAGGGGCTGGGCAGGGATGCATTGGTCGCCGGCCATTGGGGCGGAGGCGCTGGCCACGCGACAGGCGGCGGCGCTCTTCGACGAGACGAGCTTCTCCAAGTTCGAGATCGCTGGGCCGGGCGCGCTGGGCTTCCTGCAGCAGCTGTGCGACAACGACATGGACCGGCCCGTCGGCCGCATCACGTATACCCAGATGCTGAACCGGCGTGGCGGGATCGAGTGCGACTTCACCGTCACGCGGCTCGGCGAGGATCGGTTCTGGATCGTGACCGGCACCGCCTTCGGCAACCACGACCTGGGCTGGATCCGTTCGCATGCCCCGCGGAATGGCAGCGTCCAGCTGCGCGACCTGACCGCCGCGCGGGCGTGCCTGAGCATCTGGGGTCCTGCGGCGCGTGACATCGTCGGCGCACTGACCGATGACGACATCGCCGACGAGGCCTTCGGCTACATGACCGCCTGCGAGATCAGCGTCGGCAACGTGCCCGTGCTGGCGTTGCGGGTCACCTACGTTGGCGAGCTTGGCTGGGAGCTGTACTGCCCGACTGAGTATGGGCTCGCGCTGTGGGACGGGCTGTGGCAGGCGGGCACGCCACACGGCCTGGTGGCCGGGGGATATCGGGCCATCGACAGCCTGCGGCTGGAGAAGGGCTATCGCGTGTGGTCGTCCGACATCACGCCGGAGGACACGCCGTATCAGGCGGGGCTCGGGTTTGCGGTCCGCATGAAGAAGGCCCATGGGTTCATTGGCCGCGACGCCCTGGCCAAGTCCGGTCCCGAGCCCGACCGGAAGCTGTGCTGCCTGGTGCTGGACGAGCCACTGATGGTGGCGCTGGGCAATGAGCCCATCCGGGTCGACGGCCAGGTTGCCGGGCGCGTCACCTCCGGCGGCTATGGCTACGCAGTAGCAAAGAGCATCGCCTACGGCTACCTGCCCGCCGCCTTTGCCGATGTCGGCCAGCGCCTGGAGGTCGAGATTGGCGGTGACTGGGTCGCCGGCACGGTGGCGGCCGAGCCGCTCTACGACCCGACCGGCGAGCGGGTGCGGAGCTAGCCGCCCGGGCCACTAGCCGATGGCGGCCAGCCGGAGCGCGGCCAGGCGCTCGTCCGCCTCGCTTAGGGCATCGGTGCGGTGCGGCTCGAAGCGCTGGCCTGATCGTGCGGCGCCATTTTGGGGAGCCAGCGGAGCTCCATCCACGACGTGGGCGACCTGCCGAGCAGCCCCGATGGCCGCCGCCTCTGGCTCGGGCTCGCGGCGGATCGGCAGGTCGAAGGCATCCGCGCACAGCTGCGCCCAGCCGTTCGAATGCGAACCGCCGCCGACCAGGGTGATCTCGCTGGGCTGCACGCCGGTGCGCCACAGGGCGCGGAGGGCGTATGCCAGTCCCAGGGTCACCCCCTCGGTCACCGCGCGGACCAGGTCGTTGGCGTCGTGCTCTTCGCGCAGGCCCGCAAAGGACGCCGCTGCGTGCGGCGCGTACGGGGTCCGCTCGCCGGCCAGGTAGGGCAGGAACGACAGCCCGCGTGCGCCCGGCGGCGAGGTGCGCAGCGCGGCCTCGAAGCCGTCGCGATCGAGGCCGGCCAGCTGGCGGATCCACTCGGTGGCGAGCGTGCAGTTCAGCGTGCAGACCAGTGGCAGCCAGCCACCGGTCGAGCTGCAGAACGCTGCCGCCTCCCCCCGGGGGTCGATGGCCGGCGCGTGGTGGAAGGTGAAGGCCGTGCCCGACGTGCCCAGGCTCACCACGACCGGCCCCTCGACCACCGCCCCCACGCCGATGGCTGCGCACATGTTGTCGCCGCCGCCCGCCGCGACGGGGATCCCCGCCGGAAGCCCCAGCTTTTCGGCGGTCCCCTCCCGCAGCCTTCCGATGACCGACAGCGAGTCGCGGATGGGAGGCAGGCTCGCTCGCCAGTCGCGATCCCCGTCGAGCACGGCCAGCACCGTGTCCGAGTATTCGCGCGTCCGCGCGTCGACGTAGGCGGTGCCGGACGCATCGCCCGGTTCGGTGGCGAACTCGCCGGTCAGCCAGAGGTTCAGGTAGTCGTGGGGCAGACAGAACCGCCGGCTCGCTGCGTAGTGCTGCGGCTCGTGCTCGCGCAGCCACGCGATCTTGGGGGCGGTATAGCCGGCCAGGAACAAGTTGCCGGTCGCGGCCAGCACCGCGTCCTGGCCGCCCATCGCCGCGGTCAGCCCCGCCGCCTCGCGGGAGGTGCTTGTGTCGTTCCACAGCTTTGCCGGGCGGACCGGCGCATCGGCCGCGTCAAGCGCCACCAGCCCGTGCTGCTGCCCGCTGACCGAGATGCCGGCCACCTCGATCGGACCGGCGTCCTGCAGCGACTGCCGAACTGCCGCCACGGTCGCATCGGTCCACCAGGCTGGATCCTGCTCGCGCGTGCCGTCGGGGCGCTCGACAATGTCGTGCTCCGCACGGCCCACCGCCAGGGTGCGCCCGGTATCGGCTTCCATGAGCAGGGCCTTGGTGGACTGCGTGCCGCAGTCGATGCCCAGGAATGCGCGCGTTGCCATGGGCTTCCAAGTGTACGGCGCGAAGAAGGTGGAGCCGAAGGTGGGATTCGAACCCACGACCGACGGTTTACGAAACCGTTGCTCTACCCCTGAGCTACTTCGGCCCGATGAGCGCCGCCACTGAGCGCCGCCCGTGGCGGCGGCTGAGGCGAGGCCGGATTCTACCAGCGCCCGCCGCGAAGGCACCAGCCGCCGAAGGTCCCGTGCTCAGTCGGTCAGGTGCTCGGCAGCGAACTGCCGCATGGCATCAACATTCGGCTCCAGGACGTAGCCGCGGCCATCGCCGCGATCGCCGGCGAAGGTCATGAAGCCGTCATCGGGATCAAGCACCTGGGCCGTCACCTTGGCCGACTGCGCGCGCCGCGCCAGCTCCTGCAGCGTCGGCATGTCACCCAGCGGCAGATTGGTCTTGAACGAGTAGAGGCTGTCCAGCATCGGCTGGATGTCGATCGTCGTCTTGGGTGCGACAAGCTTCTTTACGATCTGGAGCAGGACCTGCTGCTGGCGGCCGGCACGCTCGAAGTCGTTGGTCGTGTAGCGGCTGCGCACGTAGGCCTCGGCCGTGTCGCCGTCAAGCAGCTGGCGGCCCGCCGCAAGGTCCAGGTCCAGGTGCGCGTCGACGAGTGGCTGCTTCAGGCGCACGCGCACGCCGCCGATGGCCTTGACCATGTCGGCCAGGTCGCCCATGTCGACCTGCACGTAGTAGCCGATGTCGATCTGCAGCAGCTCCTCGACCGCCCCGACGACTCCCTCGGCGCCCTGCTGCGAATAGATGGCATTCACTTTCTGCTGCCAGGTCGAGCCGTCCGGCATGGGGATATCGACGGTATCGCGGGGCAGGCTGACGAGCGTCACCTCGGATTGGTCGGCGTTGATGCTGGCCACCATGATCGCGTCGCTGTTCACGCCCTTCTCGAGCTTGCGGCGGTGCTCGTCGCTGTCCAGGCCCAGCAGCAGGACGGTCACCCGGTTGTTCAGCAGCGCGGCATTCAGCGTCGGCTCGGGCGTGGGGGTGGGCGATGCGGAGAGCAGCGGAAGGGGCTTCTGGCCGAGCAGCACGAAGGCGAGCACGGCGACGATGACCGCCAGCGCTCCGACTCCAGCGATCCAGGGCCATGGGCTGCGGCCCTGCCGAGGTGGCGTCCTGGCTGTCATCCGCGGCCGGCTACTGCGATTCGCGTGCCAACGCTGCCGCCTGTCCGGCCCCCCGAAATATCGGGCAGATGACGACCGGACCCCGGGTGCTGGCGCCAAACCGTCGAAATATCGGGCAGGGGCGAGCGTGGCGAGCGCCGTTCTTCGCCCTTCATGCATGCGGCTGCCCGAAATAAGGGCGATCCGGCACACAGACGCTCGTTCAGGCGCGGAATTGCCCGATGTTTCGGCCTCATCGGCCCTTCGACTCCGGCGGCATCCAGCCATGGATCAGCTCGTCGTGGTAGCGCGGCTCCACGTCATCCGCAGGAGCACGGCCGCGGGGAATGGGAGCCATCGGCGCCTTGCCCTTCGCCGCCAGCACGTAGTAGGCGCAGATGTCGGTCAGGGGGCAG
>DATAOD010000034.1:0-10768 GCA_036265975.1 Candidatus Limnocylindria bacterium | reverse complement strand
CATGAAAGCCGATAACACCCGAAGCCGGTGGGCCAACCGCAAGGAGGCAGCCGTCGAAGGTGGGATTGGTGATTGGGACGAAGTCGTAACAAGGTAGCCGTACCGGAAGGTGCGGCTGGATCACCTCCTTTCTAGGGAGTTCCCGGTCAACCGGTTCGCCGGAGGACCGAACCTTCCAGGTCGATCGACCGATCATTCAGCGTCCATCCGCGAGGGGATGGACACCCGCGCAAGCGGGGATCGGATCGTCCTCGCCATCGAGACCTGAATCCCGCGGGCTACGCGGGTTCCTGTCACTCTTCATCCGTCGAGTCACGTTTGAGCCGTCCCGTTCGGGGCGGCTCTTCGTTCATCGGGCCGCCGGCGCTGGTTGCGTCGCCGCGAAGCGCCGGGGTACGATGCCGCGCCCGAGGGGCGTTTAGCTCAGCTGGTTAGAGCACTGCCCTGATAAGGCAGAGGTCTCTGGTTCGAGTCCAGAAACGCCCACCACCTCAACCCTCGAGAACGTCCGGAGCGCCTCCATGCCAGATCCACGGACCCCGGAGGCCGATACCGTCCAGCGTCCAAGCGGGCCGCTGGCGGAACCCAACGAGGGTCGCGAGCTCCACGCTGCCATCGACGGCGTCGTGTATGCCCGCCAGCCGGTCCGCACCCACCTGGTCACCGCCGCCGACGACGCCGCGGAGGTCCTGCGCCGCTACGTCACCGATCTTGACGAGGACGTGGCGCTGGTCGCGGTCAGCGAGCGGATGGTGGCCATCACCCAGGGCCGATCCCACCGCATGGTCGACATCCGGCCCGGCCGCCTGGCGCGCTTCCTGGTGCGCTTCGTGACCCGGCCCGGCTACGGCATCGGGCTGGGAACGGCCGAGACCATGCAGCTGGCGATCGACGAGGTGGGTGCGCCGCGGATCCTGCTGGCCGCCGCGGTGAGCGGCATCACCAAGCCGTTCGGCGTGCACGGCCTCTTCTATCGGATCGCCGGACCGCAGGCCGCCGCCATCGACGGGCCGACCAGCTACACCATCCCGCCCTACAACGAGTCGGCAACCCTCGGACCCAGCGACCCGGATGGCGCGGCTCGGCATCTGGCCGCTGCCGTGGACCGCCCCGTGGCGGTGATTGACGCCAACGACGCCGGCTGCAATGTGCTCGGCGCCAGCCCGGGCGTGGACCGGCAGCTGGTGCGACGCCTGTTCGCCGACAACCCGCTGGGACAGGCCAGGGAGCAGACGCCCATCGCTATCGTGCGTCGGGTCGCCTGGCCGGCCGGGCAGCCGCTTCCGGCGGAGCCTCGACGACGGCTCACGCCGCCCTAGCCGGGATGCTCGGCATGCCAAAGGCGGACCGATGAGCGAGTGGCCGGCCGAGCCCATGCCCTGGGTCCTGTCCATCCTGGCGGCAGCCGCGTACGCGCTCGCCTGGCGCAGCGTCAATCGCGCGCACCCGGCGTCGCCCATGCCCACCTGGCGGCTGGTCGCGTGGCTGGGCGGCGTTCTCTCCATCCTGGTGGCGCTGGCATCGCCGCTCGACGTACTGGCGGACGACCTACTCTCCGCCCACATGGTCCAGCACCTGGTGCTGGTCATGGTCGCGCCACCGCTGCTCGCGCTGGGCGCGCCCGTCCTGCTGGCGCTGCGCGCCCTGCCTCCCCGCCTGCGCTCGCAGGTGCTGCTACCGGTCCTGCATTCGCGGCCCCTGCGCGTCGCCGGATCGCCGCTGGTCGGCTGGCTGCTCTTCAC
This sequence comes from Candidatus Limnocylindria bacterium, assembly GCA_036265975.1. Classification (GTDB taxonomy): domain Bacteria; phylum Chloroflexota; class Limnocylindria; order QHBO01; family QHBO01; genus DASSCW01. The sequence continues at coordinate 9,026 of DATAOD010000034.1, read as the reverse complement.
GATCCTGATGTGGGCGGTGCACTTCACGCCCATCTACGAAGCCGCGCTGGAAGACGAGCGCATCCACGTCATCGAGCACCTGGTGCTGCTGGCATCCGGCTGCCTGTTCTGGTGGCCGGTCATCGCGGCGGACCCGATGCCCGGGCGGCTGGGTCACGGGCCGCGGCTCGTTTACCTGTTAGCTCAAATGCCGGTGAACGCCGTCGTGGGCCTGGCCATCTACTTCGCCCCATCGGTCCTTTACGTCCATTACGCGCTGACGGCGCCGGGGCGCGGCCTGGCTGCCCTGACCGATCAGCAGGTGGGCGGCCTGCTGATGTGGGCCATCGGCGACTTCGTGCTGCTGTGCGCGGTGGGATTCGTGGTCGCGGCCTGGATGCGGGCCGATGCGCGCCGCGTCGAGCGTCGGGAGGCGCAAGGGCAATCGCAGCGGATGGGCTGAGAGGGATCGGCTACAGGACGTAGAGCGTCGAGAACAGGAAGAGCCAGACCACGTCGACGAAATGCCAGTAGTAGCTGGCTGCCTCGACGGCAGTGTGGTGCTGTGCGGTCACCATGCCGCGCCGCGCCCGGTTCGCCACGATGGCGATGAAGGCCAGCCCGGCCAAGACATGGAAGCCGTGGAAGCCGGTCAGCGTGTAGAAGACGGAACCGAACACGCCATCGCGCAGGCCGAATCCGTTGTTGGCGTACTCGTAGCCCTGGATGCCCAGGAACGTCACGCCAAGCAGGACGGTGATCACCAGCCAGCGCAGGAGATGACGGCCACCATGCCGCTGCACGTCCCACACGCCCAGCTGCATCGTGATGCTACTGGTCACCAGCAGCAACGTGTTGATGCCCGGCAGCAGGATCTCTGGCCGTTCACCGCCGAAGCTCTCCGGCGGCCAGCCGCCGCTGTCGGCGCGAATTACGAAGTACGCCGCGAACAGGGCGCCGAACAGCATGACCTCTGAGGCGATGCCCAGCCGGACACCGAAGAGCATGTTCCGCGGGCCGTCGACGCCGTCGTCCATCGCGTGGATGGCCGGATCGTGCTGGGTGGCTGCGTGGCCGGTCATGGCTGTGGGCGTCCCGGTACCGGTGCCGGCGCCGCGGACGGAGGCGTGGCGACCATGGGCGGAGAGCCGTACTGGTAGGGCGTGCCGGTCACGACCGGGATGTCATCGAAGTTGTTGACCGGCGGTGGCGAAGACGTCTGCCATTCGAGGGTCTGGGCGTTCCATGGATTTGGCGACGCCTTCGGGCCGCGCTGCCACGACCGGATCATGTTGTAGAGGAATACGGCCACCGATAGCGCGATGTTGGCGGCCATCAGGCTGACGAACAGGTTCACCGGGCCGAGATTGGCCGGATAGTCGGCCACCCGCCGGCGCATACCCTCGATTCCCAGCCAGAACATCGGCAGGAACGCCAGGTTGAACGCGATGGTGAACCACCAGAAGTGGATCTTGCCCAGGCGCTCGTCGTACATGCGGCCGGTGATCTTGGGGAACCAGAAGTAGGTTCCCGCGAACAGCCCGTAGATGGTGGCGCCGATGATCGTGTAGTGGAAATGGGCGACCACGAAGAACGTGTCGCTGAGGGTGATGTCGGTCGGGACATCGGCCAGGTAGACGCCGGTGATGCCGCCCACCAGGAAGGCCCACAGGAAGCCGAAGACCCAGAGCATGGGCGTCTTGAAGCGGATGCGGCCCATCCATATGGTGCCGAGCGCAGTGAGGAAGACCACGCCCGTCGGGACGGAGATCAGCTCGGTGGTGAGCATGATCGGGATGTGGAAGAAGGTGGCCATGCCGCTGACAAACATGTGGTGCGCCCAGACCATGAAGCTCATGACGCCGATCATCAGGAAGGCAAGGACTGCCAGCGGGTAAGCGAAGAGTGGCTTGCGCGCGAAGACTGGGACGATCTCCAGGATGGCGCCCAGGCCGGGCACGGCCATGATGTAGACCGCGGGATGCGAATAGAACCAGAACAGGTGCTGGAACAGGATCACGTCGCCGCCCCGGCTGGCCCGGAAGAACGAGGTGCCCAGCACGCGGTCGAACAGGAGCATGGTGAAGGCCCCGGCCACGACCGAGGTCGCGATGAGGCCCAGGGTGGCGGTCACGGTCAGCGCCCAGACCAGGATGGGCATCCGCATCAGCGACATGCCCGGTGCGCGCATCCGGAACACGGTGGTCAGGAAGTTGATGGAGCTGAGGATGGAGGAGAAGCCGACCGTCACGAAGGCCATGAGGTAGGCCTGCTGCCCAAGGTTGGCCTGCTGGCTGAGCGGCGGATACGCCGTCCAGCCCGAATCGAAGCCGCCGAGCAGCGGGTTGATGGCGACCATCACCACCGCCGGCGGCAGCATCCAGAAGCTGAGGGCGTTCGCCTTGGGGAAGGCCATGTCCCGCGCCCCGACCATCAATGGCACGAGGTAGTTGCCCAGCCCGCCAATGATCGAGACCAGCGCGACGGTGATCATCATCGCGCCGTGCGTGCTCATCGCCGTGTTGTAGACCTCCTTGTCGAAGGCCAGGCCGGGCTGTGCAAGCTCGTAGCGCATGAGCATTGCGACGCTGCCCGCCACCACGAACAGGGTGAAGGCCGTCACCAGGTACTGGACGCCGATGACCTTGTGATCTGTGGTGAAGCGGAAGTAGCGACGCCAGTCGCCGGCGGTGCCGTGCCAGGCATGCTCCTCCGCGGCATCGATGGGGCGCGCGGCGGCCCACGTCAGCCAGAAGCGGAAGGCGCCGACGCCAAGGAGGAAGCCGAACAGCGCGAAGACGTACCCGAGGCCCAGCAGCTGACCGCCCTCGGCACGGATCCCGACAGCGCTGGCCGCCAGCAATCCGCCCACGCCGATGGCAGCGCCCAGGGCGGCGCCAGCGACTGCGCGTGTTAATCCCGGAGTTCCGAGCCCGGAGCGCCGAAGAACGACCGTCATTGCGCATGCTCCTGCTTCGGGAGGGTGCTCAACCACGCGTTGAGTGCGCCCTCGTCCTGGACGACGAAGGTCATGACCATGTCGGTGTGGCCGAACCCACATAGCTCGGCGCAGCGTCCGCCGTAGGTGCCAGCGACAGTTGGCGTGGTGTAAGCCTCGGTTGTTCGACCCGGCACGACGTCCTGCTTGACGCCGAGCGCGGGCAGCCACATGGAGTGAATGACGTCATCCGACAAGAACGTCAGGTGCACCCGACGATTGATCGGGACGTGCAGCTCCTTCGATTCCGTGCCGTTCGGGTAGTGGAACTCCCACGCCCATTGCTTGGCATGGACCTCGACCTGGAAATCTGCCGTCTGCGCACCGCGGATCTCGACCAGGCCAACGGTTCCGTACACGAACAGGCCGATAACCATGACGAAGGTCACGAGCACCCAGCCTGCCTGCAGAGCCGAGTGGCCGTGGATCGGCAGGCCATCCTCCGGCTCGCCGTCGCGTGCGCGGAAACGGAGCGCCGAATATGTCATGCCCACCACCACCAGCCACAGGACCGGCATCGAGACCACGGTTAGCACCGTGAAGGTGCGGTTCTCGATGGCCGCCTCCTGCGAGGCGACCTCGGGCATCGCGCTGAGGCCCGCGGCGAGCACCATGCTCACCGCGGACAGCAGCGCCCATGCGATGACGGCGATGACCAGGTGGCGGCGCATGGACATGCGGGGCTGGGATCAGCTGACCGTGAAGTCCGTGTGCATGCCCTTCTGGTAATGCAGCAGATCCTGGTCGTGGATGTTGCAGAAGATCACGTAGTGACCGGGTTTCAGGTCAAGCGTGATCGACTTGTCGGAGCTGCCAGCCGGGACCGACCCGATCTCACTCGGATCCCCGACCTCCGCCAGCTGAGGGTCATCCTCTTCGACTTCGCCGTCCGCATTGGTCGGCAGCGAATCCGACTGCAGATCGGTCTTGCGGATCACGAACTCGTGCTCCTTGTCGCCATCATTGGTGACATTGATCGTGATCTTGCCGGCGCTGAAGTTGGAGCTGGCCAGGGTGATGGCCCATTCCTTCTCCGTCGCCACGACCGTCTGCGCGCCGCCACTCGATCCGGAGGGTGATGAACACGCCGCCGTGAGTCCAGCTATCGCGATCAGGGTCCCGACCCTGCGAATCACCGTGGACACGCTCGCCTCCTCGCTGGCGGGGCGCGACCGGGCATGGGATCACCCGCGACGTGCGCCCACGTCGGGCTGAGGATGAGCGGGGATTGCCCGCGTTCCTATACTCCGAATCAGCCAATTCTGGGAGTCCGCCTTGACCACGCCGTCATATGCGCCACCCACGCCCGCCGAGCTCTCGGGTCCAGTGCCCGGCGCCGAGCTGGCGGCTCCACGCATCCTGCGACGAGGGCCGACGCGAAGGCTGATCGACCTGATTCGGCGGCCGCGCATGCTGCAGATGGGCCTGGACCTGGCGGCGGTTCTCTTCACCGTGATGGCGTTCTCGACCACCAGCATCAGTGCCGAGTTCCTGTTCCACTGCGTGTTCGTGGTCCTGGTGCTGAACGCGTTCCTGTTCGGCCTGCGCGGCACGCTCATCCGCATCGGGCTAGCCTCGGTACCGCTGCTCATCCGGGCCGATGCGGCCAATTTCGGCCTCCAGGAACCACCACTGGAGCTCACCGAGTGGCCCCTGATGTTCGTCATTGCCGTGCTCGTGGCATGGATGGCGGACATGCGGAGCTCGACCTCCCGGCGCTACGCGGGACTCTTCCGGCTTGCCAGCGAGCGATTGCTCACGGTGGTGGAGGACGAGCGGCGCCGCGTCGGCGGCGAGCTGCATGACGGCGTGGGCCAGGTGCTCACCGCCTTGACCCTGACGCTCGACGCCGCCGAGCAGGAGACGGACACGTCCCGCGTGCATCGGCGCCTTCTTCGCGCCCGACGCCTGGCCGATACCGCCCTGGCCGACACGCGCGATCTGTCTCACCGGCTTCGCCCGGCTCGGCTCGAGGAGCGCGGGCTCGTGGCTGCCGTGGCGGACCTTGCCGCTGAATCTGATTTCAAGATCGCGTTCCGCGCCTCGGCCGACCTGCACGATGCGCGGCTCCTGAGCGCGACGGCCACCGTCGAGGTGTACCGCATCATCCAGGAGGCGCTCGCCAATGCCGCCCACCACGCCGGCGTATCGGGCGCCGAGGTAGCGATGCGGCGCGACGCCGACTGGCTGTTGGTCGACGTGACCGATGCCGGATCTGGATTCGAGCGGGAGCGTGTGCCGGACTCGGGCATCGGCCTGGCGGGCATGGAGGAGCGGGCGCGGCTGCTTGGTGGCACCCTCACCATCGCCAGCAGGCCAGGCCAGGGCACCGCCGTGCACCTCGCTGTGCCGATGGATGGGACACGCTGAGGATGGCCGCCGGTCAGATTCGGGTCGGCATCGTTGACGACCACGGGCTCGTGCGGGAGGGCCTGAGGCTCATCATCGACGGCCAGCCGGACCTCGAGGTGGTTGGAGAAGCGGGCGATGCCGCCGGCGCCTTCGCCATCGCCGCGTCACAGGCGCCCGACATCATGCTCGTGGACCTGACGCTGGACGGCACCGATGGCGTCGCCCTGCTGCGGGACCTGATGGCGAAGCATCCGCGGCTGCGCGTGATCGTGGTCACCATGCACCAGCATCCGGAGACGGTCCGCCAGGCGTTCCTTGCCGGCGCGGCGGGCTACATCGTGAAGGGCGCCGCGGCCGTCGATCTGCTCGCTGCCGTGCGCGCGGTGGCCAGGAACCAGCACTACGTCCACCCGGTGGTGGCGTCCGTGGTGGTGGTCGACTCGCTGCGCTGGCTCCGGCAGTCGGAAGGCCTGACGCCCCGTGAATGGGAGGTCCTGCGCCTGGTGACCTCCGGCAGCACGGCGGTCGAGGCCGGCCGCGCCCTGGGCATCAGCGCGCACACCGTGCGCCGCCACCTGGCCAACATGGCCGGCAAGATCGGCGTCCGCGGGCGCGTGGCCCTGACGCGCTACGCGGTCGAGCACCACCTGGTCCAGGAGGACGCATGAGCGGCCCGCCATCGGCGAGCCGACGAATGTCTCGATCCGGCATCGTCCTGGCAGCCCTGCCGGCCGTCGCGTTGGCGGCGCTCACGTTCCTGGTCACCCGGCCGATCACGCCCCATGGCGCCGATGCCACGGCCGGCGCGTCGAGGGCTGCCACGGTGGGGATCGCCGTTGGCGACCGCGCGCCCGATTTCGTGCGCAGCGACGGCCAGGCGGAGCTCATCGGCCTCGACCACAAGCCCATTCGGCTGGCCGACTTCGCCGGCCATCCGCTGTGGATCGTCTTCTGGGCGACCTGGTGCACGCCCTGCCAGGAGGAGGCAGCCGACATCCAGGCCCTGTACCGCGCGCATTCCGGCAGCGGGCTGGCCGTGCTGGCGATTGACGTACAGGATCCCGAATCATCCGTGCGGGACTTCATGGCGGAGCATGGCCTGGACTACACCGTGGGCCTCGACTCCACCGCTGCGGTGCAGGCCCAGTTCGGGGGCTGGGCGCTGCCGGTGCACTACTTCCTCGACGGCAGCGGCAGGATTCGTGACCGCTACATCGGGCAGCTCTCAGGCGACGGCATGACCCAGCACCTGGCGTCGATCCTCGGATCGGCTAGCTCAGCGTTGAGCCGGTAGCGCCCGCAGCGCGGTCTCCAGCTCTCCGCGGGTGACCATGGTGTCCCAGGAGCCGATGATCCGACCGTTCGAGCCGATGAGGAACACCCATGGCTCGCGCAGATCGCCGCTCGCGGTCTGCAGCCAGTCACTCGCCGCCTTGTTGAGGGCATTCGCCTCGAAATCGCGATAGATCTCCACGTGGATGAAGGCCGCGCGGTTGGCGTATTGGTGGCTCAGGGACTGCACCAGGTCGGTGACCGGCCCGCAGAAGCGGCTGACGCAGTACACCGGCGTCGAGAACACGATCAGGGCAGGCTCATGCTCGCGCAGGGCCTCGGCAATGGAGACCCGGTGCAGCTCCGGATCGGGGATCTTGCCCTCGGTCACGGCGCGCGAATCGATGGCGGCCGGGGGAACTCCATCGGCGCCGATCAGCGGATTGTCGCTGGCCAGCGCGCGGTCGCCGGGCTGGCGGACCATCGGCTCGGTGAGGACCTCGAACGCCGCATCGGCACTGAACGGCGTCGCGTCAGCGGTCGAGCCGGTGGCCGTCACGCGCCAGTAGCCTGCCGCGGGGAAGGTGACGGACTCGATGCCATACAGGCCGCGCCCGTCAGCGGGGTCGGTGAGCGTTGGCTTCTGGCCGCGTCCCGCCGGCGTGCCGGGGATGGGCAGGAAGCTCGCCGACTGCGGCGCGACCTTGACTCCCGGCGCGGGCGAGGAGGTCTGGTCTCCAAGGAACTCGAAGCTCATCTGGACTGACCCGAAGCTGAGCCAGCGGTTGTCGGCCGACAGGAGAGCCACGATCAGTCGACTCTTCGCACCGACGACGATCTGGTAGCTGGCCACCTGGGCCACGATGCCTCCCGAGGGCTGGGGCGAGGCCGCAGTTCCGGAGGAGTTGCCCGGGCCTGATGGGGCCGCGCAGGCGGCCAGGGTCACGGACAGAGCAGCTGCAGCCAGGAGCTTCATTCGCACGGCGACACCGACTGACCGAGCGCCCGCAGGGCCGCATCGGCATCCCTGGCCAGCGCGTTGAGGTCCGTTCCAAGCGCGGAGTCGCGCGAGGTGGCGAAGTCACGCTCCACGCTTTCCATCGATTCCAGGATGCCGGCGGACAGGTCGCGATCCAGGCCCGGCGCGGCTGCCAGCGCGTGAAGCGCCTCATGCGCCCTGTTGTCGAAGGCCCGCTCGGCCGCGTCGGCGTCCGGCAGCGCGGCCATGGCCTGGCACAATCCTGAGGCGGCGGCAGTCAAATCGCTGCCCGCCGGAGCACTGGCCGATGCGGCCCCACTCACAGAATTGGTTGGGCCGTTGGGGGAAGGCTGGCAGGCGCCGAGCGCAGCGGCCGCCGCCATCGCAACAAGGAGGAACACTGCGCGTTTCGCCATGGCCACGATCGGGCAGTCTACGCGCTTGGACGGCAGGACCCTTTCGCGGCACTTTGTGCCGCCACTCCATGGGACTAGAATGGCGGGCCGATACGGGGATGTAGCTCAGCTGGGAGAGCACCTCCTTTGCAAGGAGGGGGTCAGGGGTTCGAGTCCCCTCATCTCCACCAACGCACGCCCCAAAGGGCAGGACGAATGAGCAATCCGAGCGCTCGCTACAGCGTCACCATCGATCGTCCGCTGCCGGAGGTATTCGACTACGTCGCCGATGGCGAGCGATGTCCAGAGTGGCGCCCGGGCGTGATGGACATTCGCCGCCTGGCCGGCGAGGGGCTCGGTGCGCGCTACGCGCAGGGCGTGAAGGGGCCGATGGGCCGCCGCGTGGCTGCCGACTACGAGATCACGGCCTTCGCGCCGAACCGGCATATCGAGTTCCAGACGACCTCCGGACCGGCCCGCCCGCACGGCAGCTATGACTTTGAGCAGGCCGATGGCGGCACGCGCCTGTCTTTTGCACTGGATGCCGAGCTCTCCGGGTTCAAAGGCATGCTCATGAGTGGCGCCGTGCAGCGCACCATGGACGCGGAAGTGCGCACGCTGGACAACCTCAAGCGCGTGCTCGAGTCAGGCGCGCCTGGATGAGCTCAGCGCCCCCGGCCAGTCGCCTTGACCGTCCCGAGGTCGCGTGATACCGTAATCGGACTCTCGCGAGGTGACCCCTCCAGGTCGACCTCGCGATCTGTGTGAAAACCCCAGATTGGCTCGGTCTTCTGACCGCCGCGCGTGACCGCGTGTCGTGCCCGCCGGTCAGCGGACCCTTCCGCTGGAACTTAAAAACCGAAGATTGGAAGCATCGATTTCGTCGAGGATTTTCCGACGCGACCGACGCACGCCGCCAGCCTCGTGCTAGCCGCGTGAACGTTAGGTCAAGCTACTAAGGGCGTTCGGTGGATGCCTTGGCGCCAAGAGCCGATGAAGGACGTGGCAGGCGACGAAATGCTTCGGGGAGCTGCGAGCAAGCGTTATCACC
>DATAOD010000033.1:0-2102 GCA_036265975.1 Candidatus Limnocylindria bacterium | reverse complement strand
GGATGCTGGTCGGCGATGCGGCCGGGTTCATCGATCCGTTCACGGGGGAGGGGATCTACCGCGCGCTGCGATCTGCCCGGGTCGCTGCGGAGGCGCTGGCTGCCGGCATGGACGACGCGGCCGCCGGTCGTTATCGGGCCGGTCGGCAGCATGCATTTGCCGCCAAGGACGCGCTGACCTGGACGATCCAGGGGATGCTCGCCGCTCCGCCGATCATGGGCTACGCCCTGCGCCGCTTGGCCGCACGACCGGCCCTCGCGGAACGCCTGGGATCGGCACTGGGCGACCTCCGCCCGGCCAGCGACGCCATCTCGCCACGCTTCCTGGCTCAGGTGCTGTGGCCGTGAACAGCACGATGCGCATCCACATCGACGCCCCGTACGAGCGGATCTTTCCGCTGGCTGCCGAGATCGAGCGCTGGCCGGAACGATTGCCGCACTACCGCTACGTCCGCCCGCTCCCCGACGCCCAGGGTCGTCGCCGGTTCGCCATGGGTGCCCGCCGCGGCCCGCTTCCCGTGAGCTGGGAAGCTGTCCAGCGCTCACTCCCGGAGGAGCGAAGGATCGAGTTCACGCACACCGGCGGCGTGACCCGCGGCATGGAGGTCGCCTGGCGCTTCGAGCCGGCAAGCGGCGGCTGGGACGTGAGCATCGAGCACACGCTGCGACTGGGTTGGCCTCTGATCGGAGGGTTCGCGGCAGACGCGGTCATCGGGCCGCAGTTCATCGACGCCATTGCCGGGCGCACCCTGCGCCGCGTGAAGGAGCTGGCGGAGGCGTCGCCATGAGCGGCCGACGTGTGGCGGTGACCGGCATCGGGGCGGTGACGCCCATCGGCATCGGCGCAGATGGCCTGTGGGAGGGCGTGCTGGCCAACCGTTCGGCAGTGCGGCCGGTGGACCGCTTCGATGCCACGCCCTTTCCCTCACAGATTGCCGCGCAGGTCGACGGCTTCCGGCCGGAGGACCACCTGGATGCCAAGCGTGCCCGTCGGCTGGACCGGTTCAGCCAGTTCTCGGTCGCGGCGGCCCGCATGGCAGCCGAGCACGCCGGATGGGCCGATGAATCCCGCTCGCGCGACCGCATCGGCGTCTGGATCGGGTCCGCGCTGGGCGGCGTAGCGTTCGGCGAGGAGCAGCACGCCAACTACGTGCGGCGTGGGGTGCGGGCAGTGGCGCCGACGCTGGCAACCGCGGTGTTCGGCGGAGCCGGTGCCTCGAATGTGTCGATTGATTTGGGCATTCGCGGACCCGCGGTCGGCAATGCGAACTCGTGCGCCTCCGGCGCGATGGCCATCGGCCAGGCGTTCCACGCGGTCCGCTCCGGGATCGTGGATGCAGCCCTGGCCGGCGGCGCGGAGGCACCACTGGCGCCGCTGACCTTCGGCGCCTTCGCGATGATCAAGGTCCTCTCGTCACGGAATGACGACCCGGAGCACGCCTCCCGCCCATTCGACGTCGACCGTGACGGCTTCGTGATGGGAGAGGGGTCCGCGGTCCTGGCGCTGGAGTCCTGGGATGCAGCCGTCGCTCGCGGTACGGAGATCCTGGGCGAGGTCGTCGGCTTCGGCGCCTCTACCGATGCTTACCACCTGACCGCCCCTCTCCCTTCCGGCGAGGCCGCGGCAGCGGCCGTCACCACGGCGCTGGCTGACGGCCAGGTGGCGGCGAGCGAGATCGGCTACGTCAACGCGCATGCCTCCTCGACGCAACTCAACGAGCCAGCCGAGGCGCGCGCGCTGCGGTTGGCGCTCGGCGACAACGGCGCGACCGTGCCCGTGTCCGGCACGAAGGGCCTGTATGGCCACGCGCTCGGTGCATCCGGCGCCTTCGAGGCAGCGATCGCCCTCATGGCCCTGCGTTCCGGCTGCCTGCCGGGCACGTGCAACCTCGTCAACCTCGACCCGGCGGTTGAGCTGAATGTCCTCCGTGAGCCGATGTCGGCCTCGCCGGTAGCTGCGCTTTCCACCTCGTTCGGCTTCGGAGGCATGAACGCAGCCTTGGTGTTCCGGCGCGCGTAGGATCGGCGCGTGTCGGAGCTGCAGGACATGCTGGACCGGATCGAGGAGCTGAACGGTGCCGATGAGCCGATGGCGCTGGCCAC
>DATAOD010000032.1:0-1747 GCA_036265975.1 Candidatus Limnocylindria bacterium | reverse complement strand
GAGCAGCTACGCCTGCCCGCCCACCAGCGACGCTTCGCGTGTTGGCTCATGGTCACCGCCAGGATGAGCGTCTCGGCCGAGTACCTGGCACGGGCCGACCTTCGGCTGGGCTCCATCGCCGCCCGCCATCACCCCGCTCTGCGCGCCCGGCTCGCCGCCACCGCGCGCACGCTCGGCTCCGACGAGGTCTGGGTGCGCGACCAGTGGTCCGCGCTCGCACAGCTGGCCGCGCTGCACGGCGTCCTTCCCGAGCAGGTGACCTCCGAGCAACTCGACTCCGGCGGCGACGCTCTGCTCACCGCGTTCGCCCGCCCCGGGCACCCCAAGGCCGGCCACAAGCTGCGCTCGGCGCTGGTCCGGTTGCGCGCCACGCTGTTTCACGCCGGGATGACCGACACACCACCCCGGCTGCACCGGCCGAACCGGGGCGTCGTCGCGACCGCGCAGTGGGCGGCCGTCGCGCCCGCCCTGGCCGAGGCCGCGCAGCGCTACCTCGCCCAGCTCGAGCTCAGCCTGCGGCCCTCGACCGTGCGCATCGCCGAGCAGGTGCTCCGCGAGTTCACCGCGTTCTTGGCCCGCGAAGCACCGGGGGTGAGCTGCGTCGGCGACATCGGCCGCCACCACATCGAGGCCTACAAGTCCTGGCTCGCCAACCGCCCCCGAGCCGGTGGCGGCACCCTGCACCGCCACACCATCCGCGGGCACCTCACGACGCTGCGGTGCTTCTTCGACCGGATCACCGAATGGGGCTATCCCGACCCGCCGACGCGCCCGCTGATCTTCGCCGGTGACCTACCTATCCCCGACCAGCCGCTGCCCCGCTTCCTCGATGACGCCGCCTCGGCCAAGCTGCTGCGCGCGGCCCGAGCCGACCCGGACCCCTTCGCCCGCCTGGCCGTCGAGCTGCTCGCCCGCACCGGGCTGCGCAAGGGCGAACTGATGGCGCTCACCATCGACGCCGTCGTGCAGATCGGCTCCGCCTACTGGCTGCGAGTTCCCGTCGGCAAGCTGCACAACGACCGCTACATCCCGCTGCACCCACAGCTGAAGACGCTGCTCGACGACTGGCTGGCCGGCAGGCCCGCGGGCCTGCGCTCCGATCTGATCTTCCTGGACCGCGGCCGGCCGATCCCGCCGGCCCGCGTCGATCGGGCGCTGACCAGGGTCGCGGCCGCCGCCGGCATCGCCAAGGTCACCGCGCACCAGCTGCGTCACACGCTGGCCACCCAGGCCATCAACCGCGGCATGTCAGTTGAGGCGATCGCCGCCCTGCTCGGCCACCGCACTATGACGATGACCATGGTCTATGCGAAGATCGCCGACCGCGCCGTCGCCGACGAGTACTTCGCCGTGTCGGAGAAGGTCGAGGCCCTCTACGACCGAGCGGCGCACCTACCGGCCGACGCCGAGGGCGCTGAGATGCTCAAGCTCCGCCGGGAGATGAACAGCCGCATGCTCGGCAACGGCCACTGCGCCCGCCCCGTCGAGATGGACTGCCACTTCGAGTCCATCTGCGAATCCTGCACATTCTTCGTGACCACCATCGAGTTCAGGCCCACCCTGCAGCGCCAACGCGAAGACGCCGCCGCCAAAGGCCAAGTCGGTCGACAGAAAATCTTCGACGGAATCCTCGAACGACTCGACAACGAGGCGTCCTGACGTCCTGAGGACACTCCCCACGAGCCCTACCAAGATCGATCCAAGGAAATCCTGCTGAACCCCTTGACAAGATCACCCGCATAACTAC
>DATAOD010000031.1:0-5952 GCA_036265975.1 Candidatus Limnocylindria bacterium | reverse complement strand
CCCTGTCAGCGCCGCAATCGCTCCCGCCTGGGCGAAGGCGTTGGTGCAGCTCACGCTGTTGATGACCAGGCGGCTGAACGAGGGCAGCAGCCACTCCGGCACGATTCCATAGCCCAGCCGCCATCCGGTCATCGCGAACGTCTTGCTGAAGCCGTCCAGCGTGATCGTGCGCTCCGCCATGCCGGGCAGAGTCGCGATCGAAAGCGGCTCGCCCTCGTACTGCAGCCTGCCGTAGATCTCATCGGCCAGGACCACCAGGTCATGCTCGACCGCGATGCGGGCAATCTCCCGGATGTCCTCCTGCGACAGCGTGGAGCCGGTGGGATTGTGGGGAGAGTTGAAGACGATCATCTTCGTCCGCGGCGTGATCAGCGACCCGACCTCGGCAACGTCCATGCGGAACTCGTTCTCCTCGCGCAGGGGCGCGGGGACGGGCGTGCCGCCCACGTAGCGGGCCATGGACTCGTAGATGGGGAAGCCGGGATTCGGGTAGATGACCTCGTCGCCGTCCTCGATCAGGGCGAGCATGGCGTAGAACATGATCGGCTTCGCCCCGGGCGTGACCACCACCTGGTCGGGCGAGGCCTCGACCCCTTTCCAGCGCTTCACGTCGGCAGCAATCGCCTCGCGCAGCGGCAGGATGCCCGTTGCCGGCGTGTAATGCGTGAGGCCTTCATCCAGCACGCCCCGAGCGGCCGCCTCGCTGATGTGGCGCGGCGTGTCGAAGTCCGGCTCCCCGATCTCGAGGTGGATGACGTCGCGCCCCGTCGCCTCCAGGGCTCGCGCGCGGGCGGCGGCCTCGAAGGCGGTCTCGGTACCGATGCGGTCCATGCGACTGGCAAGCTTCACGTGCGGTCGTTGCCTCGTGCGGAGGGCCCTGAGTGTACCGATTTCGTACCACCCTCCGCTTTCCCGGTACTGGACCATGGCTGCGCTGTTCCATAGATGAGGCAAATCGGCACCCCAAGGTCAATCCGTGCATCGAGGTGCTGCCTTCAGCGGGCAGCGCTGTGCGAGAACGGGACGCCGATGCGCTGTTCACGCTCGTCGTTGCCCGACCTATCGCCAGATTCGCGCTCAGGGCTGGCCCAGTGCGCCGGACTGCCCGATACACCGGCAGCCCGACACCATCAGGCCCATTGCGGTTCTGTGCCGCGTGCTTGCTATACTTTCCGAAGCGTCCCATCCACGCACGCCGCATGCGCGGTGGCAAAGGAGAACTTCGAACCAATGACGATGCCCGAGACGACGCCGCAGCCGATGCCCCAGGGCGTGCCTGGCGGCGCCGACCCGCAGCTGATCACCCTCACCGATGCCGCGGCCGCCAAGGTGGTCGAGCTTCGGAGTCGCGAAGGGAAGAGCGACGCCGCGCTGCGCCTGTTCGTGAAGAGCGGTGGCTGCTCGGGGTTCAGCTATGGCCTGGCCTTCGACGATCGCATCGCGGAGGACGACAAGCTCGAGGCGCACGGTGACGTGCGCATCGTGATCGACGCCTTCAGCGTCCAGTACGTTGACGGTGCAGAGATCGACTATGTCGACTCGCTGATGGGCTCCGGATTCGCGATCAACAACCCGAACGCCGTGAGCAGCTGCTCCTGCGGGTCGTCGTTCAACACGGATGGCTCACCGGCTCGCGCCGGCGGCTGCGCCCACTAGACACCCTTACCGATCCCCGCTTCAGGCCCCGGCCAACGCCGGGGCCTTTTGCTGTAGCGGGGATTCCAGCCGGTTGAATCGTGGCCGCTGTAGCCACCAGCGAGCAGCCTGGCGGGCAGAGGAATCCGCTAACCTCGTGCAGCACGTATCGGGTTGGCCAAGCATGAGCTCGCAGGACGTCGAGGAGATCCGGCGGTCATTCGCGCGCGCATGGGGCGAGATCGGGGCTGCCTGGGGCGTGGCGCCGTCCACGGCCACGGTCCAGGGCTATCTGCTGGCGCACGGCGGACCGCTGAGCGAGCCGGAAATCCGACGAGCGCTGGGGCTGAGCCATCGGGCCGCCAGCCTGGCGCTGGCCCAGTGCGAGGAGTGGGGACTCGTCCGGCGCGCACAAGGTGCGCGGCGCTCCGGCCAGCGGGGTCCCGCGGCGGCTGCCTGGGAGGTGGTCGGTGACCACTGGGAGTGGTTCCGTCGGGTTGCCCAGGCGCGGCTGGAGCGCGAGACGGACCCGGTGGTGCCTGTGATCGAGCGCTGCGTGACCCAGGCACGCGCCGCCGGCGACGAGGGCGCCGACCTGGAGCGCAGGCTGGGAGAGCTGCTCCACTTCGTGCGGACCTTCGACCGCGGCGTGGAGATCGCGGTGCAGGGCACTCCCCGCTCGATCGAGCGGATGTTCGCGGTGCTGGATCAGCTGGATGCGAAGACGGTGGATCGCCTCTGGCTGCTGGCGGACGAGCTGGAGCCAAATGAGCTGGCCGGAGCGCTCGCCACGCTTGCCAAGCTGCCACCGGGCGCTGTGCATCGGCTCATTGCCATCGCCGACAGCCCTCCGCTGCGCAGGCTGCTCGGCCTACGCTAAGAGCTACTCGCCGGTTCCGTCGTCCTCGAAGACGGAGGCACCCGCCGTGACCGGAGTGGCGTCCGCGCCGCCAAGGGCGGCCGGCAGCGGCCGTGGAAGGTCGGGCGGCGTGACGTATCGGCCAACCAGGCTGCGCGTGGCGGCAATCTGCAGCTCGTCGAATAGCAGGCCGAACTTCGCGCGCAGGTGTTCGCCGATCTGCGAGGTCGCGTCAGCCGGCAAGGTCCACAGCTGCCGCTTGAACGGGCCGAGCGCCTTCTTGCGCGTCTTGTAGAGGAAAACGGTGTCGGATTCGCCCTCCTTCCGCTCATCGGCGCAGTTGGCCTCGCACCAGGCCATCATCTCCTCCCGCAGCTCCGCCGGGAGGCCCGGCTCGTCGTAGAGGATGTTCTGAAAGCCGGTGGCCAGGTGCACCTCGGCCGCGGTGTTGGCCGGGAAGTGGTGGAAGGCCTCATCGGGCAGTGTGCTCGCGCCATGCTGGACGCAGCCGGCCAGCCCGTACTCCTCGCGCGCGAGGCCTGACAGGCGACGAAGCGTGTCGAAGTCGATCTTCACCTGGGCGACACTGCCATCCGGCAGCGGGACGCCACCGTGGCTGGTGCCGGTCTGGATGCTGACCTTCGAGATGCCCTGCGTGCCGGTCCCATGCAGAACGCCCAGGTAGCCGTCCAGGTAGGCCCGCAGCTCCTCCTCGGTCGAGTTCGCCTTCCCCACCTCGCCGATCTCGCCGCCGATGCTGATCTCGACCACGTCCGGCTGCAGCTCCCGGATCAGGCCCGTCAGCTCCACCGTGTTCGCCGCATTCACCGCCTGCTGCTGCGCGACGCTCGGCTCCGACAGGTTGACCAGCGTGCTGCTGTCGATGTCGATGTTCAGGAAGCCCCCGTCTACGGCCTCGCGGGTCAGGTCCTTGAGGCCGGACATCTCCACGTCCGGATCCGCGGCCCACTTGGTCGCATTGAACTGGAAGTGGTCGCCCTGCAGGAAGACGGGACCCCGCCACCCCTCGCGCAGCGCGGCGGCCAGGATGACCGCGGTGTACTCGGCAGGGCGCTGGTCGGTGTACGCCATCTCTGACTTGGCGATTTCGAACACCACCGCGCCCGCGTCCCGTTGCAGCGCGGCCGCGAAGGCCTGCCGTGCCGTCAGGTACGTGGCTGCGCGCACGTTGATGGCCGGCACGGTGAACTGGTCCGGCGGGAATTCGCCGCGGCCGCGGGCCATGTACAGCGCATGGATGCTGGACGAGCCACAGCCGAGTGCCTGGCTGGCGGACCAGATCACCCAGCGCACCGCGTCCCGCAGCTCCTCCTCGGGCTGGAAGACAGCGTCGAAGGCCAGCCGGTCCATCAGCTCGCCGCGGAGGGCGGCCTCGTCGTCCACCCTCAGCCGATCCCCGTCGATGCGCGCCGTCCCGCGGAGGCTGTCCAGCAGGGCGTCGGCGCTGTTGAACGTCATGGGCGGCATGCTAGCGGAGGGCCGAGACGAGCGTGAATGCGAGCAGGGGCGCCACGAGCACGCCCAGCAGCGCAGCCAGCCCGTACCAGTCCCGCGCGGCGCCCGCATCCGCCACCCCCCGCCGCCGCAGGCCAGAGGTCCAGGCCAGCACCGCCGACAGGCCGACGACGTACAGCGCCGCGGCTAGGAGCAGCACGGAGAGCGACAGAGAGCGCACGCCGCACGACCCGAAGGACAGCGGTCCGCCGGGCGGGCATGGCGTGGACAGCTCGAGCGCGGTGAGGCCGCCGGCCAGCGCCAGTGCGGCCGCGGAAACGACCAGGTGGACGAGGAGTGCCCGGGAGATCGGCGGCGGCTAGGTGCGCGCCTGCAGGGCGGCGCTGGTGGCGGCCGCGATCTCCGCCTCGCGGCGGGCGACGCGGAGGTATTCGAGGTAGAGATACGCCAGCGCGATCAGCCCCAGCCCCGCGGCGAAAAGCCCAAGCAGGATGGCGCGCCACGCGATGAGGAAGCCGAGGATGCCGGTCACGCCGTCAGGGACGCTGAGCAGGATGATCGGCGGGATGAGCGAGCCACCGGCCAGGTTGAAGGTCATGAACGGGATGAGCACGAACAGGGTCAGCAGCAGCTGCAGGAAGTCCAGGTAGCGAACCAGCGACCAGAAGAAGCCGCGGCGTCCGCGTGCCGCCTGGGTCCAGACCGTCAGCACGATCAGGGCGGTGAAGTTGCCGCCGCCGATGAGGTTGGCGACCAGGAAGCCGACGTCCTTGCTGAACTTCAGGAACGGTATGTACAGCGTCAGCCCGTAGTAGATGTAGTTCGGGATGTAGAACAGCAGGAAGTACATGAACAGGAAGATCGCCAGCGCCTTGAGCGTGGCGACCAGCCAGGTCTCCTGCCCGTAGAGCATCCAGCTCATAAAGTCGTCGATGCCGCCGACGAGGTTGACAACGCCGCCACGGCGGCGCGAGGTGGAGGTCGGCAGGTAAGTGGCGCTCATCGGGCCCTCATTGCTTCTGCGCCAGGAGATAGGTGATCAAGGCCTGCAGCGCGTCGTCGGGCAGCTGTGCCTCTGGGTGGGCCGGCATGGTCGTTGGCGTGCCATCGTTGTAGTTCGCCGATGAGTCGCGGATCCAGTCCTCCAGGAACTTGCGCGGATCGGCGGCATAGTCCTTCTTCAGCTTGTCCAGCTGGCTGATGGGGACCGGCAGGTCGGTGACCGGCTTGCTGCCGATGGTCTGCAGGTTCGGGAACTCGCCCACGCCCTCCAGGTTCGGCCCATGGCAGCCCTGGCAGTCCGCGGTCTGGTAGACCTCCTGGCCGGCCTCCTTGGTGTTCGCCACCGGCGCCTGCGACTGGGTGGCGGACTCTGCCGCCCAGCTCTCGACCAGCGCGGTGAGCGCGTCGACCTGCTGAACGGTCAGCGGCCCGCCCACCTCGCTGCTCCAGGCGGGCATCGGCGAGTTCACGTTGCCGGACACCACCACGCCACCAAAGCGGATGACGAGGTTCACGTATTCGCTGTTGACCTTCAGCTTCTCGGCGATGCTGGGACTGTGCAGGTTCGGCGCCCGGCGGCCGGTGTCGCCGACCTCGCCGCCCTCGCCGGTTGGCCCGTGGCAGCGCTGGCAGTTGGCCGTGACCTGGTTCTCCGGCGTGGGCGGGCCGAAGAGCTCCTTGCCGTAGGCCAGCAGCTCTGCGTTGTCGGATTCGAAGCGGGCCTCGCGGCGCGACGCATCGGTCATCCAGTAGAGGGCCGTGAAGAAGGCAAAGGCCGCAATCAGGAAGACGCCAAGCGTCTTGGCACGCATCGGCTCAGCCCGTGCAGTGCTTCATCTGGGTGGGCGTGCGATCGTCGAAGGTGTCGGTGCCGATGGGCGGTCCGTCCACCAGCTCCGACGTGTCGATCACGTACGTCTTGCCCTCCATGGTCACGTGGAAGCGGTCCATGCCGCGCGGCGCCGGCCCATCACGCTTCT
>DATAOD010000030.1:0-1505 GCA_036265975.1 Candidatus Limnocylindria bacterium | reverse complement strand
CCGCTGCCGCGTGATGTCCACCACCGGTACCGGCGCCTCGGGACTGAGCCGGCTGGCATCTCCCTCGATGTCGATGTCGAGCACGGAATCGCCGAGGACAACGAGCGGACCGCGGCGAGCGGCTGTCACCATGCGGGTACCCGCAACGCCTCGTCCAGCGCGATGCACAGCGCGTGCACCAAAGACAGGTGGATCTCCTGGACAGTGGCGACGGTCGGCGCGTCCACAGCGATCGCCGAGTCGGAGAGCGCGGCCAGCGGGTTGGGTGCCGGGCCGGTCAGCGCCCAGACGGTGACTCCCAGGTCCAAACCCGCCTTCGCGGCGGCAATGACATTTGGGCTGGTGCCACTCGTGGAGAGTGCGACCAGTACGTCGCCGCGCCGGGCGTACGCTTGCACCTGCCGAGCAAACAACTCTTCAGCCCCGTAGTCGTTGACAATCGCGGTGACAGCGGCTGAGTCAGCGGTCAGTGCAATCGCCGGAAGCGGTCGGCGCTCCTGCCGGAAACGGCCCAGCAGTTCGCCGGTTAAATGCTGGGCCTCTGCGGCGCTGCCACCGTTGCCGCAGGCAAGCAGCTTGCCACCGGCTGCGAAGACGGCTGCAAGGTGCTGACCCCAGTCCCTAACGACGGGCGCGGCCGATGCCGCCTCGCGGGCAGCAAGGGCCAACGCGTCGAGGTGCTGGCTGACCAGCTTTTCACTACCCTGACTCACAGCCATAGCGCTCCTTTCGTCGCAGCGTTCTCGGCGTGCGCCCGCAACTGCGCCACGGCTGCAACCACCTCACTGGGACGAATCGAGGTCAGGCAGGGATGGCCAGGCACCGTGCAGGTGCGCATCCGGGTGTCGCGGCATGGCGCCTGCTGATCGCCAAGCACC
Source organism: Candidatus Limnocylindria bacterium (assembly GCA_036265975.1). Lineage (GTDB taxonomy): Bacteria > Chloroflexota > Limnocylindria > QHBO01 > QHBO01 > DASSCW01. The sequence goes on along the minus strand of DATAOD010000030.1, from coordinate 627 downwards.
ACCCGTGGTACGCCGTACGGTGCCCACTGCTGAGCCGACACCACGGGCGCGAACAGCGAGACAACTGGCGTACCGACAGCTGCGGCCAGGTGGGCCGGGCCGGTATTCGGCACGACGACGGCATCCGCTCCATGAAGAACTGACGCCAGTTCCGAGAGCGACAACTGGCCTCCAAGATCACAAGCCTGACCACCGACAACGAAGCCCGTCAGCGTGGCCTCATCCGCCGACCCCGTCACGACCACTCGCTCTCCGGCCGCCAGCAACGCCGCAACGATGGCCTGGCTGTGTGCTGCCGTCGGACGCCTGGCCGGAACGGCCGCACCGGGGTGAACCACGACATACGGTGCCGTGCCGACCCGAGCGGTAACGTCTGGCAGCGGGCCGCGTACGGCGAGCCGGGCACCCAGTTCATCAGGAGGAAAGCCCGCTGCACCGGCCAGCGACAGGCTGCGTTCGGACTCCGGCAGATCGGCTGGTACGCGATGCCGCAGATCGAGCAGCGAGCCCGGGTAGTCCTCGCAGATTGCGCCGATCCAGGGCACCTCGGCCATCCGCAGCAGCAGAGCGAGCGGCAGCGGTGACTGGTGAAAGGAGGTCAGCACGAGTGCCGCCTCGAAGCGCCGA
>DATAOD010000029.1:0-2956 GCA_036265975.1 Candidatus Limnocylindria bacterium | reverse complement strand
GTACGGCGTTACTACGCCAGCTTCCGCTATCAGGCGCAGAGCTGGAAGAGGTCGCGCCATGTTGTGGCTAAGGTCGAATGGCACCTGGACGAGCTATATCCGAGTGTTGGGTTCATTGTCACCAATTTAGCGCGGTCCGCCGAGGGTATCGTCGCCTTCTATAACCAGCGTGGCACGTGCGACATCTGCCAGGCATGATGCGTCTCAAGATCCATTCTGGTTGACAGGGGATTGATTGCGCCGGCCGCGCAGACGCGCGAGTTCGGCATCATCGGCGTGGATCAGCCAGAGACTTTGGCTCATGATCTTCATCTTGCGCGCCGTGACGACGCCCCGCTGGACCCAGCGGTGCACGGTGTTGGCAGGCATCGCCAGCCGGGCCGCCACCTCGCCGATGGTCAGTTCCGCCGGCTCCCGATGGGTGAGCCGGGCCGTCCATGACGATTGCGCTGCCACCGGCACCCCTTGTTGATGCAGGAGATTGCGCACCATTGCGGCGGTGAACGTCTCCCGACGCTTGGCCGGCTTCCAGCCCTCCGCGTTGAGCGCCGCGGCGATCGCCCGCGGCCTCGTGCCCGCCGCATGCAGCTCGGCGATCCGCTGCCGCAGCGCGGCATGGGTGCTGAGCTGAGAAACGCGCGCCACCGGGCGATGCAGACTGTGATGGGTCTGAACGCCGCCGGCCCAATGACAGATCACAGCGACCTTCTCGCTGGTGCCGGCCACGGTGATGACGACGCGCTCCAGCATCAGTCGTGCGATCGCCTGCCGGTCGGTGGCCGTGGTGGTCGGAGCGGTCCACAGCGCCGGAATATCCTCGGCGAGGCGGCGGATGGCCACCTGCTCGTCGGGCGTCAAGGGTCGGGGTTGATCTGCCAGGAAGTGATCATAGTCGGCCGTGAGACGAAGCTCCGCCGACAGCGCCTCCTCCCAGCGCTGCTCCAGCATGCGGGCGACCAGTCGGTTCTCCGGCTCGACGGCATCATACTGTCGGCGCGCACGCTCGACCTCGTAGCGGGCGCGTTCGAGCCGTTGCTGCCATTGCCGATGCAGCGCGGCACGCTCCAGCTCCAGGTCTTCCAGCAGTCGCAGGGTGACCTCCAAAGCCGCCGGCTGAAGCGCCTCGAGCATCAAGCCGGCGACCAGCGCATCGAGCGCGCGGCCGCTCAGCGACTGGCAGGCGGCAGCGCCGTAGTTCACCGCCAATCGCGAGCAGGAATAGCGCAAAAAGCGTCCGCGATTGGGATACTGCGTGACCATGCGCTGGTCGCATCGGCCGCAAACCAGCAGGCCGGCCAGGAGCGCCGGGCCGCCGCGGGCGATCCCCTCGTGTTGACTGCGGTTGGCTGCCACTTGCGCCTGGTTCCGCTCGAAGCTGTCCCAGCTTATGTAGGCCGGCACCCGATCCTTGATCAGCACCGCCGGCGCCCCCGCGGCGACGCGCCCGGTGCCGGGACGCCCCGGCACCTGCCGGCGCGGATCTATGGCGCGCCGACCGTAGGTATAAGCGCCTGCATAGATCGGGTTGCGCAACATCTCCGAGAGCGTGTAGCGGTTCGGGCGGTGCCATTCCAACTCGCCCCTCGCCGCGCCGGAGCGGACACGATGGGGCAAGTGAACCTGGTGATCGACGAGATAGCGCAGCACGCCATTGATGGTGCGACGTCGCTCGAAGACGTCGAACACCAGCCGGATTGTCGCCTGCACCTGCTCGTCGGGATCGGAGGCGATCGCGCCGGCGGGTGTGCGAACGTAGCCGCGCGGCAGATTGAAGAGCAGCTCGCCGCGCTCGGCCTTGGCGCGGCGGCCGGCCAGCATGCGGCCTTTCAGCAGGTGCAGCTCCGCCTCGCTCATCGTGCCCTTCAGACCGAGAAGGAGGCGGTCATTGTAAAATCCAGGGTCATACACGCCGTCCGTGTCGGCAAGGAGGGTGTCAAACACGGCGCAGATCTCGAGAAGCTGGTGCCAGTCCCGGCATGACCGTGCCAGGCGGGACATCTCGACACCGAGCACCAGACCGACCCGGCCGAGCCCAACTTCGGCAACCAGACGCTGAAAGCCCGGATTCATTGCGGCCGCGGCGCCGGAGCGCCCGAGATCATCATCGATCACCACCACCCGCTCACGGCTCCAGCCAAACTGGAGGGCGCGTTCGACGAGACCGTATTGCAGCCGGGTCGACTCCTGATGCCGCTCGACCTGCTGCAAGGTGGATTGCCGGACGTAGACGATGGCCAGGCGGTCACAATGGCGGCTTTGGACCTTGTCGGCGACGCTCATTGTGCTCCTCCGCGCGGGATGGACCACGGTCATCACCGTGGTCCTCCAGAACGGGAGTGCTCGCCAGCTGACGCCGTGCGAGTTGGCCGAGCTGAACAGCCAGGCGCCGGCGCACTCCGGCCGGCAATCGCGCCCAGGTCATGATCGTTGTCGGAAGAGCTTGCTTCATGGCGCCTCGCGACCCAGCGGGTCAACGCCAGCAACGCGGCGCGGCCAAGCCGCGGCCTCTCCGCCAACGGGAGTGCCTCTTCAGACGTTCCAACAGGGGTGGTTTGAGCTCGCCTTCAAACGGCTGAAAAGTCTGGTCGGCCTGAAGCGGCCGCCAGGCACCGACGCACGCTCCGCCAAGCCCTATGTGCTCGCCCACCTGCTGATGATTCTCTTGCTCGAGCCGCTGGTCGATGCGCTCGAAGACTCCCCCCGCCCGGCGGCCGTCTGACCCGACCCGGCGCTTGGCGCCTATTGCGCCAACTCGTCGCCACGTTGCGTCAAGCCATCCTGCCTCAGCCAACACTCGCCGGCCTCAAACGCGTGCGTCGGCGCCTCAAACGACACCTGCATGAGCCTCCCCGACGGCGCCAGTACCAAGAAATACTGCCGATAAGTTAGCGCCTATGGGCACAGGCCGGGGCAGGCTCTTCGCCGATCCCGACGCTATCGCTCGCGCCATCCCTCA
>DATAOD010000028.1:0-2163 GCA_036265975.1 Candidatus Limnocylindria bacterium | reverse complement strand
CTTCGACTCGGACGTCTTCACCCTGGAGCGCTCGTTGCAGGTCATGCTCGGCAGCCGTGCCGGCTCCACGCTGGTGGGGCTCCTGACCGTGACCCGGGAGGTGTTCGAGGAGGTGGGAGACATCGGCCTCCCGCCGGAGGTCCATGAGCGGGTGGTCAGCTGGCGGGCCCGATTCGGCCTGGCCATCGACAACGCGCTCAACTTCCTGAACAACCCCGACGGCATCCAGGGCCACAACTTCTCGACCCAGGTGAGCCACGGGGAGGGCGCCACCACGCTGCAGGGCCGCCTGACCCTGGTCCGCTACAACAACGAGCCGCAGTTTTTCATCGCCGATGCGGACGTCCTGCTGGCCATCGCGGCCGACATGATGGATCGGCTTGGCGAGCACCTTGACCCGGACATGCTCGAGTCGGAGCTGGTGCAGCGGCTGCGCGAGGGGGTCGAGCGCATCGAACGGCGGGCCAAGGCCCGCGAGTGAGCGGGCCGCAGCGCATCTTCCTGGCGGCCACTGGGCAGAACCGCGGCAAGACCACCGTCTCGCTGGGGCTGGCGGCCGGCATCCTGGGCGGTGGGCATCGGCTGGGGTTCCTGAAGCCCGTGGGGCAGCGCTACCTGGTCATCGATGGCAACCGCGCTGACGAGGACGCGGTCCTGATGAAGGAGGTCTTCGACCTGCCCGATGCCCTGAACGACATGAGCCCCGTCACCCTGCCCCGCCATTTCACCACCGATTTCGTGATGGGCCGCGTGACAGATGACCTTGCCTCCCTCGTGGCCGCAGCCGACCAGGCGGTGGCCCGGGACAAGGACGTGGTGCTGATCGAGGGCACGGGGCACGCCGGGGTGGGCGCCGTCATCGGCCTCTCCAACGCCGCCGTGGCGGCCATGCTTGAGGCGCCGGTCTTGATCGTCAGCGAGGGAGGTGTGGGCCGGCCCATCGACGAGATCGTGCTCAACCACGCGCTCTTCGAGCGCCATGGCGTGCGCGTCGCTGGTGCCGTGGTGAACAAGGTGAACGTCGAGGCCAACCCGGATCTGCCGGAGGTGCTGCGGCAGGGGCTGGCGCAGCACGGCATCGAGCTCATCGGCTGCATCCCGTTCAGCGAGCTGCTGGCCAACCCTTCGCTGGAGCTCATCACGACACACCTCAAGGGCGAGCTGCTGGCGGGCGAAGCGACACCAGGCGCGGTGATCGGCGGAGTGGCGATCGGCGCCATGCGGGCCGACCACGCGGTGCCATACCTTCGCGACCGCACGCTGCTCATCACCCCCGGCGACCGCGATGACCTGGTCCGCGTTGCCCTCGACGCCTTCCGCTCCAGCCGCGAACGCCCCCGCTCGCTCGTCACAGGGCTGGTGCTGACCGGCGGCTTCCGCCCGCCCGCCGCGCTGCTGGATGAGCTTCGCGCGGACGGCCTGTTCACCTATTTGGTCGAGACCGATACCTATCGGACCGCCCAGAACGTGCACGACATCCTGGTGAAGACCCATCCCACCGACACAGAGAAGATCGAGACCATCATCGACCTGGTCGGCGGCGCCCTGCAGCCGGAGGCGATCCTGGCCCGCCTCTGAGGTGCGGCGTACCATGCGCCGCATGACCGTGACGACCGCCCCGCCCGACAAGCTCCACTTCACCGGCGACGACGACGCCGATCGCCTGATCGCCACGAACGCGCTGGCCCTGCTCATCGGCTTCGCGCTGGACCAGCAGGTGTCCGTGCAGAAGGCCTTCTCCGGCCCGATGGAGCTGGAGCGCCGGCTGGGCCACCTGGACCCGGGCCGCATCGCTGCCACGGATCCGGAGGAGCTGGCCAACGTCTTTCGCCAGCGTCCCGCGCTGCACCGCTTCCCGGCGGCCATGGCACGGCGTGTCCAGGCGCTGTGCGCCTACATTGCCGACACCTATGCCGGCGACGCTTCGCGGGTCTGGATGGAGGCGAAGGATGGCGCCGACCTCCAGGGCCGCCTCATGGCGCTGCCGTCGTTCGGCGACATGAAGGTGCGCTCCATGCTCGCCATCCTGTCGAAGCGCTTCGGCCTGTCGCTGCGGGGCCTTGCCGAGGTCGTGCCGCACCATCCCACGCTCGGCGATGTCGACTCCGCGGAGTCCCTTGCCGAGTACCAGGCGGCGAAGCGTGCCCACAAGGCGGAGGTGCG